>DATHSA010000041.1:0-9420 GCA_035464675.1 Acidimicrobiia bacterium | reverse complement strand
GTGCAGGACGCGTTGCTGACGACGACGTGGGTGTCGGGGTCGAAGGTCTCCTCGTTGACCCCGAGCACGAAGGTGGCGTCGGCATCGTCGGAAGGCGCGGAGATGACGACCCGCTTTGCCCCTGCCTCGACATGGCCCGCGGCGTCGTCGCGGCTCCTCATCGCCCCCGTGCTCTCGACGACGACATCGACGCCGAGGTCGCTCCAGGGGAGCTTGGCTGGATCGCGTTCCTGGGTGAAGGGGACCTTCATCCCGTCGACGACGAGATGGCCGTCCGCAGTCGAGACCTTGCGGGGCCACCACCCGTGAACGGAGTCGTACTTGAGGAGATAGGCGAGGTCGTCGAGATCTGCCAGATCGTTGATTCCCACGACTTCGAAGCGATCGTCGGTCACGAACTGCTTGAACGAGCAGCGACCGATACGGCCGAATCCATTGATGGCGATGCGGGTCATTGGGCTCCTTTGGGCTCATCGGAGAACCTACCCGGCCTACAGGGCACCCGAACATGGCATCGCCCTGACACCCGGGCCCACCAACTATCGTCGGGGTACTGCTCGCCCGAGGGGGTGCCGCGTGCCCGATCTCATCGCCCGGGGCCGGGAAGCCATCAAGAGCCATGACTGGGATGAGGCCCGCGAGGCCTTGTCGGCTGCCGACCATGACGGCGGGCTCACCCCCGAAGGCCTTATGGACCTGGGTGACGCCCTGTGGTGGACCGGGCATCCCGACGACGCCGTCGACACCTTCGAGCGGGCGTATGCAGCGTTCATCGCGGACGATCGCCCCACGGAAGCGGCGACCGTGGCCGCGCTTCTCGCCTACCTCTCGTTCCGGCGTCTCAAGGAGTCGGTCGGCGCCGGGTGGATGGCACGCGCCGAGAGCTTGATCGAGGGTCAGCCCGAGTCGGTGGGCCATGGCTGGGTGAAGATGCTCCACGTCGCAGGCGCCTTGATCATGGGAAGCGACATCGAGCAGGGCATTGCCGCCGCCGAGGAGGCGATAGAGATCGCCGGCCGCCAGGGCGCCCGCGGTCTGCAATCGATGGCCATGAGCTTCAAGGGCTACGCCCTGATCGAGCGCGGCGACTGGCGGGATGGTTTGCGAGTGGTCGACGAGGCCGCCGTCATGGCGATGTCCCAGGACGACTGCCGGGCGACCAGCGACGTCTACTGCAACACCATCGCGGCGTGCCGCAACCTCGCCGACTATCGCCGGGCAGGAGAGTGGACGGAGGAGGCGGAGCGGTGGATGCAGAGCCACTCGGTCGGGGGATACCCCGGCGTCTGCCAGGTGCACCGTGCCGAATTGAAGCGGCTACGCGGTTCCTGGCCCGAGGCAGAGCAGGAGGCGCGCCACGCCTGCGCCGAGCTCGAGCGCTTCCATCTGCTCGACGCCGTCGGCTTCGCTCACTACGAGATCGGCGAGGTACGGCGCCGGATGGGCGACCTCGAGGCCGCGGAGCGTTCCTACACCAGGGCATACGAACGGGGGCACTCGGCCCAGCCTGGATTTGCGCTCCTGATGAAAGAGCAGGGCGAACTCGCCGGGGCACAGCGAGCCATCACGGAAGCCCTGGACGGAATCGGCGGCACCGGTTCGACGGCCTCCCTGCGACGCGCCCAGCTGCTGCCGGCTCGTGTCGAGATCGCCCTCGAAGCCGGTGATCTCGAGACGGCCCGAGACGCCATCGACGAACTCGAGCGGCTCACAGAGCCCTTCGAGGGGGCCGCCTGGCGTGCCACCGCGCTCACGTGCCGCGGCTCGGTGATGCTGCACGAGGCCCGGCCGGAGGCCGCGATCGAACCCCTGTCCGAGGGGTGGCGACTTTTTCAGGAGATCGAGTTGCCCTACGAGGCGGCACAGGCGCGGACTCTCCTCGGACGAGCCAGACGCGCCGCAGGGGACGAGACCGGGGCGATGCTCGAGTTCCGGTCCGCCCGATCGACTTTCGAGCACCTCGGCGCCGCCTCCGACCTCAGGGCGCTCGACGACCTCGGCGCCACCACCGGCATCGAGGACATGGAGACCACCCGCCGCCGGGTCACGAAGACCTTCGTCTTCACCGACATCGTCACCTCCACCGATCTCATCGGCCTCATCGGCGACGCCGCCTGGGAGAACCTGCTCACCTGGCACGACCGGGTGCTTCGCGAGGAGATCGAGGACGCCGGCGGCGAGGTGGTGCGTCACACCGGAGATGGATTCTTCGCCAGCTTCGGGGACGCCCGTTCGGCGATCGAGAGCGCCGTCGCCATTCAACGGCGCCTGGCGGCGCATCGTCGGGAGCACGGATTCGCCCCCTGGGTGAGGATCGGCATGCATATCGCCGAAGCGACTCGACAGGGTCCCGACTACGCCGGGCAAGGAGTACACGCCGCCGCCCGCATCGGTGGCCTCGCCGAGCGCGAGCAGATCCTTGCCTCCGTGGAGACCGTCCAGGCTGCAGGGAAGATTCCCTTCAGCCTCGGGGAGCCGCGGACGGCCGACCTCAAGGGAATCGCCGACCCGGTCGACATCCAGGCGATCGACTGGCGCTAGTGAGGCTGCTCGGTGGAGGCCGCCGCCAGCTTCTCGGCGAGGGCGGCGAGCATCGCCAGCGCGATCTGGGGCCGCTCCTGGAGGATGTGGCCGAGCATCGTCGAATCGATCACGAGACCGGTGACCCCCTCGGGTCCGGCGACGACGTCCGCACTGCGCTCCGATGAGCGCAGGATCGCCAGCTCGCCGACGACCTCGCCCGGCCCGAGAACGGCCATCGGCCCGTCTGCGCTCCCTCGGTGGATGATCTCGACGGACCCCTCGACCACGACCAGCATCTCGGAGCCGGGATCGCCCTGAGCGAAGACGATCTCCCCGTGCGGCTCGCTACGCAGGGAGGTGACCTCTGCGATGCTCTCGAGTTCGTCTACGGCCAGCCCGGCGAAGAGGGGAACTCCGCCCAGGACTTCGAGGCACTCCATCTGATCGAGAAAGTCGACGGTCTCCACACGCCAATCCTGGCACGCGTGACCGCCCGGTGGAATACGGTGGTCTCCGCGCCGGGAGTGCGAGAAGCGCAGGCGCCGGAGGGGGACCAGTGACCGAACATACGGGCGCGCACCGGAGGGCATTCGCCGCCCTGGGGATCCAGCCGGGGGAGATGCCGCTGGTGGGATGGGTCACCGCGCTGTTCTTCGTCATCCAGGCCAGCCACGGTGTCGGCATCAATGCCGCCGACGCTCTCTTCTTCCTGCGGTTCGGGGTCGAACACCTCCCCGTGATGATCCTCTCGTCCGGATTCGTCGTGATGCTCGGGATCCTCGGATACGCCGCCGGCCTCTCGTGGAAGGGGGCGCGTTCCTGGCTGTGGCCGGTGCCGCTCGTCGGCGCCGCTCTCGTGTTGCTGGAGCGGGTCGGCATCGGTGCCGGGACGCCCGGCATCTATCCGGTCGTCTGGCTCTCGGCCCAACTCGTGATGATGGTCACCTTCACCCTGATGTGGAATGCCGCCGGAGAGGTGTGCACCACCCGGCAGGCGAAGCGACTGTTCCCTCTGTTCGCCTCCGCCGGCATCGCCGGTGGAATCCTGGGCAACGCCCTGACCGGCCCCGCGGCGGCCCTTCTGGGCACCGAGAACCTGCTCCTCGTCCAGGCGGGGCTGCTCGTCACCGGAGGGCTCCTCACCCTCGGCGCCTCGCGTCGGCACTTCAGGGATGAGGACGATGTGGTCGCCTCGCCGGCAGCAGACCTGAGAGCCGGACTCTCGGTGACATGGCGAACGCCGCTGCTCCGCCTGGTGGCGGTCGTGACGCTCGCCCTCTCGATCCTCTTCTACCTCGTGGTCTTCCCGTTCAGCGAGATAGTGGCCGCCTCGTTCGACACCGAAGCGGCGGTCGCCGGATACCTCGGCGTGTTCTCATCACTCGCGACCGCCGCCACCTTCCTCGTATCCCTCCTGATCGCACGCGCCCTCTTCACGCGCCTGGGAGTGGTGGTGACCCTCCTCATCGTCCCGATCGTCTATGCGTCGGGCTTCGTCGTGTGGCTTGCCGCCTTCACCCTCCTCACCGCGTCCCTGGTACGGGGCGCCCAGTGGATCGCAATCAACGCAATCGGCGGGACGGCCACCAGCAGTCTCTTCAACGTCCTGCGGGGGAGACGGCGACCCCAGGTGATGGCTTTCATCACCGCGGTTCCCGCCCAACTCGGCACCGCACTGTCGGGTGCGATCCTCCTCGTCGCCGGCGAACTCCCCCGGCAGGCCCGGTTCGGCGTGTCGCTCGGCGTCGCCGTCGTGGCCGGCCTGATCGTCCTCAGGATGCGCCCCGCCTACAGAAGCGCACTCGTCGAGGCCGTCGAGAACGGCCTGGTCGATGTGTTCACGGCGCCCACCACCGGGGTCCAGAAACCGCATCTGGAGGCAGACGCCCTTCATGCCCTCGAATCGACCCTGGAGGACTTCCGTCCGGGCAGGCGACGCGTGGCAACGATGATCCTCGGCCGGCTGGGCGGGAGCGGCTCCGTGGAGCGGCTGCATGCGCGCCTCGACGACTCCGACCCCGGCGTCCGCCTGGCGGCCATGGAGGCGCTGGGCACCGCCGAAGCGGTCAGGGCTCGCCTCACCGACCCCGATCCCGACGTGCGGAGTCGCGCCGCGGCACTCGCCTCCATCATCGGGCTGGACATCGACACCGAGACTGCCGATCGGTTGCTCGCCGATTCCGATCCCCGGGTACGGGGATCGGCGGCGTCGCTCGTCGGCGGCGATACCGGGCGCCAGGTCGTGGCCGGGCTGCTGCGCGAACCCGATGCGAACGCCGTGGCGGCCGGACTGGATGCCATCGCCGCCGGAGTCGATCCCGGGGATGTCGACCTCTCCGCTCTGGGGGAGCATTCCGATCGCCAGGTCCGGCGCGCCCTCGCCCGGGCTCTCGACGGTTCCGACAGCCCGACCCTGCGAGAGCTGCTGGACGACGTCTCGCCCGCCGTCCGTGCAACAGCAGGCCGTGCGCTCGGTTCGTCGGAGGAGGGACGGCGCCTGCTGCTCGACGTGCTCGAGGGTGGCTCGGTCCGGGCGTCGGAGGCGGCATTGTCGGCGCTCGTCGACGCAGGCGCCCATCCGCAGCTCCGTCCCTGGATCGAGGCCGAGATCGACCGCGCCGCGACCTTGCACCGATGGGGGGCCGGCGTCGCCGTGCGCACGGACTCGCTCGCTGGTCGATACCTCCACGACGTGCTGCGGTCACGGCAGGAACGGTTGGAGCGGTGGGCAATCCATGCGCTCGAGGCGGAGGATCCCTCGCTCGCCGCGGTGCGGCGCGGAGCGTGGTCGAGCGACGCCGAGACCAGGTCTCAGGCGCTGGAGGCGCTGGAGTCGATGGCCGACCGCTCTCTGGCCCGCCGGCTGGTGGGCCTCATCGAGGGCGATGAGGAGGCGATTCCCGAGCCGCGGGAGGCATACCGCGAGATGATCGACGACTTCGACCCATGGATCCGCGCCCTCGCAGTGCGGGCATTCGCCGACGAGCTCCTCTCCGACCTCGATGCACTGCGGTCCGCTGCGGCGGCCGATCCATCCGGACTGGTCCACGAGGCAGCCCCCATCGTCGGTGAAGGAGCCTTCCCCGAGCCTGGCGCCCTCGACCGGGTGCTGACCCTCCAGCAGGTCCCGCTCTTCTCGGGCCTCGACCCCGAGGAGCTGCAGCTCGTGGCCAGCGCGGCAGTCGAACGCCGCGTCGACGCAGGCGACATGGTCTTCCGGGAGGGTGAGGGCGGCGACTCGATGCTGATGATCACCGAAGGGTCGGTGGAGGTGAGGACCGGAGCCTCGATCGTGGCCCGTCGTGGTGCCGGCGATCTCGTGGGAGAGCTGTCGATCCTTCGGCGTACCGGGCGGATGGCGGATGTCATCGCCGGCCCGTCGGGTGTGTCGGGCCTCGCCGTCGGAGCCGACGCCCTCCGCGGGTTGCTCGAGGAGCGACCCGAGGCGGCGATGGCGATGCTGGCGGACCTCGCCGAGCGGATCGCCGAGACGCTTCCTGAAGGCGCCACACGATGACACGGCATCGACGATGGGGCACCGGACCACTGCAACGCGAGAGGATCGCTACCGTTTCGGCACGGACTCGACAAAGGGGATCACGTGAAGACCACCCGGCGTCTGACATTCGTCCTGAGCCTTCTCGCTCTCATCGCCACTTCCTGTGGTGACGACTCGGGAGGCATCATCTCGTCCACGACGACGGCCGCGGGCGGAACGACGACCACGGTCGCGGACACGACGACCACGGTCGACGCCCGGCCCCTGGCGGCCTTCGACGGGCGTCTGGTCGAGGACCCCCTCTACGGCTCCGGCTTCTACGAGATGGAGGTAGCCGAGGAGGGCACCTTCGCCTACTCCCTCGCGCCCGTCACTGGCGGCACGCCCGGCGCCAATCTCTTGGCCATCGCCACTCCAGACGGAGTCGAGACGAGCGGCCTCACCGCAGATCTCGTGCCGCTCGTCGCGTGGGTGCAGCAGCCCACCGACGACGTTCAACCGACGAACGTCGCCGTGGCGCTGTATCGCGAGGGAGCGAACGGATGGGAAGTGGCCGCGGCGCTCACCGACGCTGCGGTGCTCGGGTTCCTCGAGACGACCACCGACTATGAGGCGTGGAAGCCCCACGACGGCACGTTCTACGCGAGGGCTACGGTCAACACCATCTCCTGGGACGGGGCGGCGGCGACCTTCGTCGCCGACGTCCACGTGCTCGACTTCCCGGCCAACGCCGAGGAGTCCTTCTACGAGGTCCAGTGCACGGCTGACGGCGTGCTCGAGTGCGTGCTTCTGTCCGACGACGGGGTGTTGCGCCCGGGTGACGAAGGCGAATCCGTCGAGGCGCTCCAACTGGCGCTCATCGACATCGGATACATGTCCGGCGAGCCGAGCGGCGCATACGACGCCGACACCGAGGCCGCGGTCCGCAGGCTGCAACGCGACTTCCGCCTGACCCGGGACGGCAAGGTCGGTCCGAACACCCAGGGGGTGATCGACGACATCATCGCCGGCGAGATCGTCCTCGCGTCGCAGGACGGCATCGGGTCGGTCGACATCGACACGAACGCCAATCCGGCGCGCACCGCCATCATCGAGCTTCTCGGCACCCCGGACTCAGAGACCGGCTGGGTGAACGGCCCGTGCGGGCCCCTCTTCGAATGGAACGTGCTCTCCTGGGGCGGGTTCTCGGTGTATCTCACCGAGAGGGACGGCCCGCGGCTGTTCGATGGCTGGCGGGTGACGGATCTGGCGACGGTGCCCGGCCACATCTACTTCGCCGGCGGTATCGCCCAGAACTGGAGATGGTCGAACTTCGATGCGATGGGGGCCAGTTATGACCCCTTCTATCAGTTCTGGTCGCATGCCGGCCTGGGCTACGGCATAGGCCTGTTTGCCACCTCGCAAGGGAATCCCCCCGACCCGAACGCGGTCATCGAGGAGTTCGGCACAGGGTCGGGCAACGTGCTGTACGACTGCTGAGCAGGCGCGACGGAGCCGCCCCGGTCGGGGCGGCTCCGTGATGCACCGACCCTTCGGCTACTTCGCGACCTCCACGATCGGTCCCTTGTACCCACCATTGAGGACGTTCTCGAGCGTCTGGCGCGCCGCGCCTTTCGTGGTGTATCCCTGACCGATCGCAACGATCTGGCCGTTCGTCGCCTTGATCCGGAATCCCCACTTGCCGTCCTTGCGCTTGTAGAGCTCGCCGCTTCCAGCCATTCGATCCTCCTGTTCGCGTCCTGAGACCCAGGGTAGAGGCGCGCTCGGCGCTCCATCGGGGTCGAATCGCCCTGCCGTAGGGCACGCATTAATCTACAACCTGATGGTTGTAGATGCTGAGCCTGATCGAGCGGACCTGGTGTTCAGGGCCCTGAGCGATCCGACGCGTCGCGACATCGTGCGGCGCACCATGAGAGGCGACCACTCGGTGTCCTCCCTGGCGGCCCACTATCCGATGAGCTTTGCGGCCGTGCAGAAACATGTCGTGGTGCTCGAACAGGCACGACTGGTGACCAAGCGCAAGCGGGGCCGGGAGCAACTGGTCCGGGCGAACATCGACTCCCTCCGCGCCGCCCAGGCGCTCCTCGATCGATTCGAGGAGATCTGGCGGAGTCGCATCGACCGATTCGGCGAGGTCCTCGCCCACGAAGACGAAGGAGCCACTCCATGACCGTCACCGACGTCCGCAAGGACACCGAGAGCCTGACGATGACCATCACCGCCGAATTCGGTGTCCCGATCGAGAGGGTCTGGCGACTCTGGGAGGATCCCCGTCTCCTCGAGCGGTGGTGGGGCCCGCCCACCTACCCGGCGACCATGATCGACCACGACCTCTCCCCCGGCGGCAAGGTCCACTACTCGATGACGGGACCCGGGGGGGACACCCATCACGGGTGGTGGCGGGTGACCGCCGTCGACGCGCCCACCCGCCTCGAGTTCGAGGACGGCTTTGCCGACGAGAACGGTGAGCCCAATCCCGATCTGCCGACGACCACGACCGTCGTGACACTGGGGGAGACAGCGGGGGGTGGCACCCGAATGGACCTCCAGACACGATTTGCCTCCATCGAGGACATGGAGCAGATCCTCGCCATGGGAGCCGAGGAGGGCATGAGGGCGGCGATGTCGCAGATGGACGATCTGCTGGCCGCGTAGCTCGCCGACCCTCGGCGAGTCGTCGCACTCCCGGCCGAGGCGGACGCGAGAGCGGGACCCGCATGATGCGGGGTCCCGCTCTCAGTCTGCGATGCCCTCCCTACTCCTCCAGCTGGAGACCGACGATGATCGGATCGTGGTCGGACACCCGGTACGGCAGCGGTTCGTACAACGCGTCTTGCGCCGCCTTCTTGAACGACGTGTCGTAGTCGAGGATGTCCGGCTCGTCGGCATTGATGTGCCATACGGTGACACCCTTCACCTGGCTCAACAGCGAGATGCTGGCGAGGGCGTTGTCCAGCGTCCCCAACTGGCCGTCGAACACATACCCGTACGCGGTGTTCTTGCCCGGCTTGTTGATCAGGTCGAAGAAGTTGTCCCCTCCGCCCGGAGAGCCGTCGGGACCGAGCTTGATCCGGTCGATCGGATCCTCCTTGGCGTAGGAGTTGAGGTCACCGATGATCAGCACGTCGGGATCGCCGGTCGCCTCCTGGAGATCGGCGACGAACCCCATCAGCGCCTCGGCCTGGGCGACCCGTGTCAGGTTGCAGTTCGCCTGGTGGACGTCGAACGGGTCGCCGATGTCCGTGCAATCCGAGCCCTTCGACTTGAGGTGGTTGTTCACCACGGTGAACACCATGTCCGGCTCTCCCACCGGATGGAAGGTCTGGGCCACTGGGGGCCGGCCCACGGGCTCGATCGACCGCAGAAAGTCCTCGACAGTCGCCGGCCGGGTCCGATCG
>DATHSA010000040.1:0-2268 GCA_035464675.1 Acidimicrobiia bacterium | reverse complement strand
GACCGCACTTCTGTAAAGAGTCAAGAATCAAGACCAAGACGACCCATCCCGCTCTTGGCTCTTGGCTCTTGAATCCCTGCTCGCGCGATCCCCTCAAACGCTCGCAAGCCAGTCTTCATAGCTGACGCCCTCCATCCACTCTTCGAAGCGAGCGGCACGGAAGCGGGTCTTGGCCTCGTCGAACAGCACCGGGTCGGGATCGCGGCGAAGGCCGTTCATCACCAGATCGAGCTGCGACTCCCACGCCCGGGCACCGAGCGCCTCGTCGACACCGTTGCGCCAGTCGGGAAGGCTTCGGTCGGTCTCGGTCCAATACGCGGCCAGCTTTCGCGCCGACCGGACCACCCTGCGCAGCACCTTGCCGTCCTCCTTGGGGACGACCGGGCCCAACATCTCGGATGCCTCACCCAGCCAATCGAGCAGAACCGCGTCGTCGATCTCCGCAGGCGCCTCGACGGCACGCCGGTACAGGTCGTCTACGGCTGCCGCCGCCTCGAGCGCACTCACACCTGGTCGGCGATCTCCGGACGGAGATCGGGGTATTTCGCCATGTGTGCCCGCCGATCGGCGTGGAGCGACTCCACCAGGCCCTCGTACTCGGTCGTCCGACCCTGGTTCTCGTAGAGGAGCCGGGGTCTGAGGGCCTGCGGGTCGTCGATGCCGGGCACGGCACTGGCGACCTCGTATCCGAAATCGGGGTCGCGCTCCCAGTCGATCGTGCCTGCGGCGATGGCCGCGACGATGGTCGACGACATGTCCGGAGTGATCTTGACGGACCCGCCGTCGATGCCGCCGACCCGGCCGGTGTTGAGGACGAAGACCGCCAGATCACAGGTATCGAGGATCTCCCGCAGTCGGTTGGCCTGCCACTCGTGGCGGTATGCAAAGAACGGATTGGTGCCAGGGACCCTCAGGAACTTGCCGGCCTCGGCCTTTCCGCCGGCGCTGGTTCCCTGGGTCTCACCCAACATGAAGTAGGCAGCAGCCTGATCGGGGGTCAGCCGAGCCACCGCCGGCATGATGCTGTTGTTCCGGTTGAGCAAGAGCATGAAGTCGGCGGTGTCCACGTTCACCGGCGCCAGGAACCCCGGGATGTCATCGGCCACGATCACGGCCCGGCTGTTCTCGGTGTGCGACTTGTCGTGGAAGTCGACCCGCCCCTCGGCATCGATGGCGACGTTCTCGAGATAGGAGCCCGGCCGGGTGGCTCCGTGCCAGACGGCCGGCTCCGACTCCGGGGTCAGGCCGTAGACCTTGGCGAAGGTCCCGTTCTCGGTCCCGTACACCTTGCCGCCAGGGAACAGCGCCACGAAGTCGTCCTGCACCGGCGAGCCGCCCCCGGTCTGCGAGAAGGTCGTGGTCGTCTTCCCGGTCCCGGAGAGGCCGACGACCAGGCCCACCTGCCGCCTGTTGCCATCGTCGAGGACCTTGAGCCCGCTGTGGAGGGCAAGCCCGCCCCGGCGGTACATCGCCGCGTCCCACATGCGGAGTCCGCCCATCTTCGACTCGCCGAAGTAGTCGGCATTCAGGACCCGGGTGATCCCGGCATCGAGATCGACTGCGATCACCCGATCGTCGGGATATCCCTGCGCCTCGAGCGACGGGGTGTAGATCACCTGGAGCTCCGGCTCCGCGTCGTCGTCCGCCGGGAAGTAGAGGAGCCGTTGCTTGGCGGCGATGTTGGCGAACTCCTTCTCGATGATCAGGCGCGTGCGGATCCGGGCGTCGGGGTGGTCGCCGATGTAACCGTCGACGACCACCACGTCCTTGTCGGCGAGGTGCTCCTCCTGGCGCTCGGTCAGCTCGCGATAGGCGTCCCGGGTGATCGTCGCGTCGGTGTGCCGTGATGGATCGTCGGTGACGATGAAGGTCGAGAGTTTCGAGCGAGCGGTGACCTCGGTGATCACGTCGAGGTTCCCGAATTCGGTGAGGTGGCTGGTGGGCTGCGCCTCCGCAAGCGCGCGGAGGTCATCGGGGCCGGGATTGGCCAGCACCGATCGCGCTGGTATGTCCAAGATCGCGCTCCAAGGTCAAGGAAGGGGATAAGTGTAAGGGGTGGCAGAAGGCGATTGGCGATTGGCGATGGGCGAAGGGCGAAGAGCGAATCCGCGGCGACGCGAGTCGCGGGTCTTGCGAATTGCGGGAGGCGGGAGGCGGGAGGCGGGCGAATTCGGGGCGAAGGGCGAAATGCGAAAGGCGAAACCGAGTCAGGGGTGATCGAGTCGAGATGATCCCCCACCTCTTGCGGGAAGCGGGAAGCCCTCTTCT
>DATHSA010000039.1:0-28085 GCA_035464675.1 Acidimicrobiia bacterium | reverse complement strand
TCGAAGAGGTCGTCGAACGTGTCGATGGAGTCGTCATCCATTTCGCAGTGGATCCGGGATCGAGATGCCCGGACCGGCGTTATTGTGCCACGGATCTCGTGGAGCGCACCATGCATTCAGGAATCACAGGTACCGAGCCTTGGAACGTGCCCAACCTCGTGGGCGGTGTCGTGCTGTTCGTCCTCTTCGTGGTGGTGGTGTCCTACGCGATGACGCGGTCCACACGCGATTAGGCCGCCGGCCCGCGCGTTCCCTCACGGATTTGCGTCACATCTCCTTCCTAACCTCTGCCTCGATGTCATACCGCTGCACCGTGTGCGCATACGAGAGCCCGAAGTGGATGGGTTTCTGCCCGCAGTGCAACGCGGACGGAGCACTGGTGGAGATGCCTTCCGAGCGCAGAGGCTCCTCGAGACGCCAGGTGACGTCGGCCCGCGTGGTCTCGATGCGGGACCTCGGCGACTCCGCCCCGGTGCGCACTCCTACCGGGCTCGGAGAGGTCGACCGGGTGCTGGGCGGGGGGCTGGTGCCCGGTGCGGCGATCCTCGTCGGAGGTGAGCCCGGCGTGGGAAAGTCCACCCTGCTCCTCCAGGTCGCCGGTTCGCTCGTGGCGAGCGGGCGCACCGCATTGGTGGCGTCGGCAGAGGAGTCGCTCGACCAGATCGGCCTTCGGGCTCGCCGTCTCGGGATGTCTGCCGAAGGTGTCCTCCTCACCTCGGAGCGCGACGTCGATGCGATCGTTGAGGCTGCCCGCGCTGCTTCTCCGGAGCTGTTGATCGTCGACTCGATCCAGACGGTGGCGGCACGGGAGGTCGGTGGAAGCGCGGGTGGTATCGCCCAGGTTCGCGAGTCGGCGGCGCGCCTCATCCATGCCGCCAAGGAGTCGGGCATGCCGGTCGTCCTGGTGGGGCATGTCACGAAGGACGGCACGATCGCCGGACCAAAGCTGCTCGAGCACACCGTCGACGTGGTCCTCTACCTGGAGGGCGACCTCGAGCGAGGGCTGCGCGTGCTGCGAAGCCTCAAGAACCGCTACGGCCCCACTCACCAGGTGGGACTGTTCGAGATGCGGGAGTCCGGGATGGCCGAGGTGGTCGACCCGTCCGGGCTGCTGCTCTCGGACCGGCTCGGCGACGTTCCTGGAAGCGTCGTGTTCCCGGCCATCGACGGTCGCCGCCCCCTGCTCGTCGAGGTGCAGGCGCTCGTGGCCGGCGCCGGCGCCCCCCAGCCCAGGCGCTCGGTGAAGGGCATCGAAGCCGCCCGGGTTCACCAGGTGCTCGCCGTTCTCGAGCGGCATGCCGGCCTGTCCTTCGCAGGTCGCGACGTCTACGTGAGCGTCGTCGGCGGATTGCGGGTTCGGGATCCAGGGGCCGACCTCCCGGTGGCGTTGGCGCTGGCATCCTCCCTGCTGGGGCGGGGGATCGGTGCGGTGGCGGCATGGGGTGAAGTCGGACTCACCGGGGAGATCCGGCCCGTGGCCCACGGCGACCACCGCTCCAGCGAGGCCAAGCGTCTCGGCCTCGACGTGGCCATTGGCCCGACCGGCAATGGCAGCGACCGCATCGAAGCGGTGCTCGGAGATCTGGGCCTGGTGCGATAGGTCGATACCGGTCACCGGTGGCCCGTGACCCGAAACACGAATCACAAGCTGGCACGGGCGACGGGCGACGGGCGACGGGCAACGGGCAACGGGCAACGATTCCTCGGGCCAGATCACCTGGCCATGGAGATCACCTCCAACGCGCTGGTAGCCTCGCCAGTCCATGGCAGAACGCGATCCAAGCCTCGATGTCCTCCGGGCGCTGGCGCCCGGGACTTCCCTCCGCAACGCGATCGAATTGATCCTGCGGCAGGAGACAGGGGCCCTCCTCGTGCTCGGGTACGGTCGCGACATCGA
Source organism: Acidimicrobiia bacterium (assembly GCA_035464675.1). Taxonomy (GTDB): domain Bacteria; phylum Actinomycetota; class Acidimicrobiia; order Spongiisociales; family UBA11373; genus JAUYIV01. Next base: position 26,188 of record DATHSA010000039.1, on the reverse strand, counting down.
GGCGATCTGCACGGGTGGATTCCATCTCGACGGTGCCGACTTCACCCCGGCACGGCTCGCCGAGCTTGCGAAGATGGATGGCGCCGTGGTCACCGACGAGGCCGCCGAAGTGATCTACCGGGCCAATGTCCACCTCATCCCGGATGCGTCGATCGACACGGGTGAGACCGGGACCCGCCACCGCACCGCCGAGCGGGTCGCGATTCAGACCGGGCGGCCTGTCGTCGTGGTCAGCGAGGGTCGGCAGACGGTGACCGTCTACGTCGGATCCGCTCAGACCGAGCTCCGCAGCCCGACCACGCTGCTCGCTCAGGCGAACCAGAACCTGCTGACCCTCGAGCGGTTCCGGCGCCGTCTCACCGACGACGAGGACCGGCTGACGGGCCTCGAGGTCGACGACATCGTGATGAACCGCGACGTCGTCCAGTTTCTCCAAAGGGCGGCTTTGGTGCGCCGGATCGGGTCGGACCTGGAGCACTACGCCGTCGAGCTCGGCGGTGAAGGCGAGTTGATCAGACTCCAGCTCGTCGACTTGCTGTCGGGCGTCGGGGAGGTGGCCGAGCTGGTGTACTCGGACTATTCCCGCACCTATCCGCCGAAGAAGAAGCAGCCGCTCGACCTCCTCGAGAGCCTCTCCACCGAGCACCTGTCGGACGAGTCGCGGGTCGGCGCCCAGTTGGATCTCGGCCCGCAGGAGAGCCCGGTCCGGCCACGCGGTCTCCGGGTCCTGGCCCGAATTCCCCGGCTCCCCGACGCCGTGAAGACGTCGCTCGTCGACCACTTCGGCAATCTGCAGAAGCTGCTCTACGCCAGCGTCGGTGAACTCGACCAGGTGGAGGGTGTTGGCCGGACCAGGGCACGCCAGCTGCGCCACTACTTCGACCGCCTGCTCGACACGACTCGCGGCTGGGAGTTCGAGGAAGACTGAGTCCGACGCCCGTCGCCCGACGCCCGTCGAGAAGCCACGAACTTGGACGGGAGACCGGTGACGGGAGACCGGCGACGGGTTTGAGGGGCACCACACGCCCCGCGGTACAATGGCCCCCGTCCCCGTCCCGCCGGAGAGGAATGCCCGCGAAGAAGACCAGTTCGTCGAAGTCCACTGCGAAGAAGTCCACGTCGAGTTCTGCGAAGAAGTCGACGGCGAAGAAGTCCACGTCGAGCTCCGCGAAGAAGTCGACGGCGAAGAAGTCCACGTCGAGCTCCGCGAAGAAGTCGACGGCGAAGAAGTCCACGGCGAGCTCCGCGAAGAAGTCGACGTCTGCAAAGAAGTCCACGTCGAAGTCCTCGAAGTCGTCGTCGACGCGCAAGAAGAAGTCGTCGCCGTTCGAGGTGGGCGACAAGGTCGTCTATCCCCATCACGGCGCTGCTGTCATCACCAAGAAGGAGCGCCGGAAGTTCAACGACTCCCGGACCGACTTCTTCGTGCTCGAGGTGGCGATCGATCAGTTGGTCCTCCGTGTGCCGGTCGAATCGGCCGTCGAGCTGGGTGTCCGCCCGGTCATATCCAAGACCGCGGCCCGCAAGGTCCTTGCTGTCTTCAAGACCGATCCCGAGGAAGCCGGGGCGAACTGGAGCCGGTGGTACAAGTTGCTCACCGAGAAGATCCAGAGTGGTGACATCTACCAGGTGGCCGAGGTCGTGAGGGACCTCACCTACGCCCAGCAGACCAAGGGGATCTCCCCGGCGCTCAAGCGAATGCTCTCGAAGGCGCGCCTGATTCTCGCTTCGGAGCTTCGGTTCGTGCTCGATCTCACCGAGGAAGACGCGATGAAGCGCCTCGACAAGGCACTCCCGAAGGTGGAGGCCGACGAGGACGAGTAGGCATGCCGCGATCGGGCATGTGCCGGGGCTTCCGCAGGGTCGACCCTCATCCTTCGTCCTCGAGACAGCGACACCGACGAGATCTCTCGCGTAGATAACCTCACCTCATGACCACCCACGGCATCGTCGTCGCCGCCGGCGGGGGGGCCCGCTTCGGGTCCCCGAAAGGAGGTGTCATGCTCGGTGGTCGTCCCCTGTGGGAACGAGCCCGGGAGGCCCTTCTCGGGGGCGGCGTGGACTCCGTCGTGGTCGTCGGCTCGGGCGGGATCCCGGGAGGGCATCGGCGCCGTGACTCGGTGGCCGCCGGGCTCGCTGCGTTGCCGGAGGACGCCGAGCGGGTACTGGTGCACGATGCCGCCAGACCCCTGGCCACCGGGGCACTGACTCGCCGGGTGCTGGAGCGGCTCGCCGCAGGAGGCGTCGATGGGGTCGTCCCCGCGGTGCCGGTTCGCGACACCCTGAAACGGGTGGAGGGCGATTGGGTGGTCGAGACCGTGGAACGCAGCCCGTTGGTGGCGGTCCAGACCCCGCAGGGATTCATGGTCGGATCGCTCCGGGCGGCCCATGCATCTGACGACGAGGATGCCTCGGACGACGCCGTACTCATCGAGCGCTGGGGCGGGTCCATCGCGGTCGTGCCGGGCGAGGAGGCCAATTTGAAGATCACCTTTCCTGCAGATCTGGCGGTCGCCGAGGCGATGCTGAGATGAGGGTCGGCTGGGGCTTCGACGCCCATCGCTTCTCACAAGCGGGCGAGGTGCTCCTCGCGGGCGTGGTCGTTGCACGCGATCGCGGAGTCGAGGCGACCTCGGACGGCGACGTCGTGGCTCATGCGGTGGCCGACGCCATGCTTGGCGCCGCCGCGATGGGCGACCTCGGTCAGCTGTTCCCCTCGAACGATCCCGCGTGGGAGGGCGCCGACTCGATGAACCTGCTGAGCGATGTGGCGTCCCGGGTGACCGCCCTGGGATTGTCGATCTCGTCGATCGACGTCACGGTGATTGCCCAGGCGATACGCGTGTCGCCGCACCGCGATGCGATCCGTCGGGGGCTTGCCGGTGCAATGGGCATCGACCTCGACCGGGTGTCGTGCAAGGCGACGACGACCGACGGGCTCGGCTTCATCGGGCGCGAAGAGGGGATCGCGGCGGTGGCGGTGGCGACGGTTGCCTGGCCTGCCGGCTAGGCCAGAGTCGCCGCAGCCAGCCCGGGATCGTCGGTGGCGATCGCACCCACTCCGGCTTCGGCGAGTCGGCGCATCTCGGCCGGGTCGTTGACGGTCCACACTCCCACCTCGATTCCCCGGGCGCCGGCGCCGGAGACCACTTCGACGGCTCGTGAACCGGCCAGGGCCGACACATTGGGCAGGACCATCTCGATGCCCGGCAGGGCTTCGATGCTCTCGAGGGGGTCCGCGGATCGGGTCACCAGAAGGCCGGCTCGCAGGCCTTCGTCGAGGGCTGCCGACACTGACCCTGGATCGAATGAGGTGATCAGCACCCGATCTGACACGTCCAGTTCTCTGACGAGACCCGCCACATCCCGGGTGGTGGCGGCATCCGGGTCCCAGTCGGGTTCGAACGGGGCGTTCTTGATCTCGATGTCGACCCACATCCCCGACCACCCGTCGAGGGCCTCGTCGAGATCGGGGATGTGGGGTGCGGCGATCCTCACCTGTTCGCGGGTCATCTCGACGATCGGGCGGCTCCACCCGGGAAGAACCGGATCGTGGACCACGAGGAGGGTTCGGTCGGCGGTGCGACGGACGTCGAGTTCGACCGCGTCCGAGCCGAGCGCGGCGGCAGCGCGAAACGCCGCGACGGTGTTTTCGGGTTCGACGAGCCGGGCACCACGATGGGCGACGATCCACGGGCGGCCGGAGGGGTGGGGCATCGGGTAGAAGTTACCCGTCGTCCGGTTCGCATCCGGGACGGGCAACGGGCGACGGGCAACGGTTCCCGTACCATCACCGATCAATGCGCGTCTACAACACCCTGGGCCGCCGCCTCGAGGAGCTCGACCCCCGGGTCGAGGGCGAGGTCAGCATCTATGTGTGCGGCCCCACGGTGCAGTCGGCACCGCATCTCGGCCACGGGCGCTACGCAGTCGCCTTCGACGTCATCCGGCGCTACCTGAGATGGAGGGGGTACCGCGTGCGGTTCGTCACCAACATCACCGACGTCGAGGACAAGATCATCGCCGCCGCAGCCGAGGAGGGCGTGACGCCCGATGAGATCGCGGCACGGACGACGGCCCAATTCCTCGAGTCCTACAGGCGCCTTCGGGTCGAGCCCCCCGATTCACTCGCCTTTGCCACCGAGCACATCCCCCAGATGATCTCCGTGATCGAGCGGCTGGTCGAGAAGGGCCATGCCTACCCGGCCGGCGGGAGCGTCTACTTCTCCGTGAGGTCGTTCGCCGGGTACGGGAAGCTCAGCGGCCGGCAGGTGGACGAACTCGTGAGTGGCTCCCGGATCGAACCGGGGGACGAGAAGGCCGACCCTCTCGATTTCGCCCTCTGGAAGGCCTCCAAGCCGGGTGAGCCCGTCTGGGACTCACCCTGGGGGCCGGGACGGCCGGGATGGCACATCGAATGCTCGGCGATGGCCGTCGAGGAGCTCGGGTTCGGATTCGACATCCACGGCGGCGGACTGGATCTGGTGTTCCCACACCACGAGAACGAGATCGCTCAGTCGGAGGCGGCCGAGGGGAGAGAGCCGTTCGCCCGGTACTGGCTCCACAACGGGATGGTCACCCTGCGCGGCGAGAAGATGGCGAAGTCGGTGGGCAATGTGGTCGGGCTCATCCAGTTGCTCGACGACCACACTTCCGAGGCGGTCCGGCTCTTCTACCTCCGGGCGCAGTACCGTCAGCCGATCGAGTTCGGCGAGGACCTGGTCGAGGACGCCGAGGCGTCTCTCGCCCGGCTCTGGACGTTCCGGAGGCGGGTCGGCGAGGTGGACGCCGATCCCGATGCCTCGGTCGTCGACGACTTCCGTACCGCGATGGACGACGACTTCAACACCGCGGAGGCGCTGGCCGTGCTGTTCGACGCGGTTCGGGAGGGGAACCGACTCATCGACTCCGGTGAGGACGCCGGGCCGATCGCCTCTGCCTACGACGTCATCACGGGCGTGCTCGCGATCGATGAGCCGTTCGAGACGCTCGAGGACCTCGCCGGCGCGATCGCCGACCTTGCCGCAGAGGTCGGTGTCGAGGCCGGGGAACCGCGGCCGACCCTCGAGCGACTCATCGAGCGGCGCGCGGTGTCGAGGGGAGATCGCGACTTCGCCACCGCCGATCGGATCAGAGACAGGCTTCTCGACATCGGGATCGCTCTGGAGGACGGGGCCGATGGCACCACCTGGCATCGGCGATAGGGTCGAGGGGGTCCACGCCGTCGCAGCCGCCCTGGAGGCGGGTCGGGTGCGCCGACTCGCGGTCGAACGCGGGAGGGTCGACGCCCTGGCGGCCATCATCGACGGGGCGGAACGCCGGGGGATCGCCATCGACCTGGTCGAGGACGTTCGCGGCAACGCCACCACCGATGCCCCCCAGGGGGTGGTCGCCGAGTGCCGACCGATAGAGCCCGTATCGCTCGACGAGGCGGTGGCCGCCGGGGAGCCCGCTTCACTCGTGGTCCTCGACCATGTCGAGGACCCCCGGAACGTAGGTGCCATCGCCAGGTCTGCGGTCGCCGCGGGCATCACCGCCCTCGTGGTCGCCGGGCGAAGAGCGGCACCGCTCGGCGCCACGGCCTTCAAGGCGGCGGCGGGTGCGTTGGAGCGACTGGCGATCACCGAGGTGTCGTCGATCGCCAACGCGGTTGCCGACCTGCGCCGTCTCGATGTCTGGGTGGTGGCACTCGACGCCGGCGGAGACAGATCGCTGTTCGGCCTCGACCTGCTCGCCGAGCCGGTGGCCCTGCTCCTCGGCGCCGAGGGCCAGGGAGTGAGCCGTCTCGCCCGCGAGCGCGCCGACGTGGTGGCGTCGATCCCGCTCGTCGGCCCCATCGAGAGCCTCAACGCCTCGGTGGCCGCCGCCCTGGCGATGTACGAGGTCGCCAGGGTGCGGGGGCGCGTCTGATAGTGCCTGTTGCCCGTTGCCCGTTGCCCGTGGTGGAACCTCTGCGTGACCGGTCGGGTTGTACCCTCTGATGGTCGCCGGGTTAGCTCAGTTGGTAGAGCACCGCTCTTGTAAAGCGGTTGTCGTCGGTTCGATTCCGACACCCGGCTCTGCGGGGCCGGCAAAGCCGGCCCCGCCATTCGCGATTCGCGATACGCAACTCGCCAGAACACGTTCGAGGCGCGAGATGGCGTCCGTCGTATTGCGAATAGCGAATGGCGAATTGCGAATCCTCGCGAAATCCCCGAATCCGTCACACCCCTCTCGTACTCTCGTCCTCATGCTGTCCGACACCGATCGCGCCGTCCTCGAATTCGAGGGGTCGTGGTGGATGTACCCCGGCCCCAAGGATCGGGCGATCCGTGAGTACCTCGGGATGAGCAGCACCCGCTACTACCAGGCCCTTCGGAGGCTGATGGACGACCCGGCCGCGAGACAGGCGGCACCGCTCACCGTGCTCAGGCTCCGCAAGGTCAGGGATCAGGCCCGCCGGCGGCGCATCGAGCGCCATCTCGGCGACGGCCACACCGGCGGCTGACGATGCCCGGTGAACGCGAATCCGGCCTGCGGCGGGTCGGGGTCGCCGCCTGGAGCCTCCTCGGCACCCTGCTCCTGCTCGCCGCATCCGTGTGGCTGCTGACCCGGATCTGGATCATCGTCCCGCCGCTCGTCTTCGCCATCGCGATGATCTATGTCCTCAACCCGATCGTGAACCGCCTGGCCTCCCATGGCGTCGCCAGGTGGCTCGGCTCGTGCCTCTCCTACCTGGTCCTGGTGGGGCTGCTCACCCTGGCCGGAATCCTGGCCATTCCCCGTATCGCCGATCAGGCATCGGAGCTCGCCGAGGACTTCCCCGGGATCTACGACGACATGGTCATGGACATAGAGAACTTCGCTGCCGATCTGGGCCTCGACGACGTGGACCTCCCCGACTACGACCAGCTGCAGGAAGAGATCTCCGAGAACGGCCTGGTCCGCGACAACCTCAGGCGGATCACCGAAGTGACGCTCGGGGTCCTCGAGACGATCCTTCTGCTCACGCTGGCGCCGGTCATCGCCTTCTATGTACTGCTCGATCTCCCCACGATGCGTCGCAAGACCATGGAGTTGATCCCCGAGGCGAGGAGGGCAGAGATCGCCTACGTGGGGCGAGAGCTGGGGACAGCCGTCGGTGGCTTCCTGCGCGGCCAGCTGCTCGTGGCGCTGATCGTGGGTGTCATGACGAGCGTGGGGTTCTGGCTCGTCGGCCTGCCGTTCTGGCTGCTGATAGGGATGATCGCCGGCTTCCTCAACATCATCCCCTTCGTCGGACCCTGGGTCGGCGGCATCCTCGGGGTGCTGGTCGCTCTGGCGACCAGCGATCTGCAGACGGCGTTGTGGGCGGGTCTCGTGGCACTCATCGTCCAGCAGATCGACAACCACTTCGTGAGCCCCACGGTGCTGCGAGCCACGGTGCGGCTGCATCCGGCGGCGATAGTCCTCGGCCTCGTGGTCGGCGCAGCGATCGGCGGCTTCTGGGGTGTGCTGCTCACGGTCCCGATCATGGCGGCGGTCAAGATCGTCGCCGGCCACTACTGGCGCACCAGGGTGCTCGGCGAGTCGTGGGAGGAGGCTTCAGAGGCGCTCATCGACGACGATCCCGAGCCCGACACGGTGATCACCCGGGCGCTCGATGGCCTCGATCGAGACGAGGAGTGAGTTCCGTCGCTGTCCCCCCTCCGTATGCAGGGCGCGCGTGGGCGTGACCGCGATCCGCCGACGGGGGCGATGAGCAGTCACAGTCCGGTCCTAGGGTTCCCGTGGTCGAAGGGAGTATCGGGATGACCGAGGAGATCGCTGCAACCGACGCCTACGCGCGCCATGCGAGGGGTGCGGTCGTCGAAGTCACGGACGACGGCGTCACGCTCGACCGGACCGTCTTCTATCCCCGCGGCGGTGGCCAGCCCGGGGATGTGGGACGCCTCGACTGGGACGGTGGGTCCGTGACGGTCACCGACACGTACAAGAGGGACGGCGCCGTCATCCACGTCCTCGACGGCGATCCGCCACCACCGGGGACCGAGGTGACGGGTGTCATCGACTGGGAGCGCCGCTATCGCCTGATGCGCACCCATACGGCGCTGCATGTCCTCTCGGCGGTCATCTGGAACGAGTGGGGCGCCAAGGTCACCGGCGGCAACATGGAGCCCGGTGTGGCTCGCATGGATTTCGAGCTCGACTCCATGTCGGTCGAGTTCGGCCAGGAGGTCGAGCGGCGCCTGAACGAGTCCCTGTCCGAGGGCCACCCGGTCGACGTCCGGTTCCTGCCCCGGGCGGAGGCGCTCGCCGACCCCGACCTGATTCGCACCAAGGTCAACCTGCTCCCCGAGTCGATCGACCCGATCCGGGTCATCGTGATCGGGACCATCGACAAGCAGGCCGATGGCGGCACCCATGTGGCCAACACCTCCGAGGTCGGGCAGGTCGCGGTGGTCAAGACCGAGAGCAAGGGCAAGGGCAACAAGCGGATGCGCATCGAGCTGGTGGAGCGCCCCGCCTCGTGAGACGGGGCCCCACATGATGATCGACGTGCTCGCGCTGCTGCTCCTCGCCTATCTGCTGCTGCGCGGGTGGGTCCGGGGGTTCGTGCGCGAGGCGTTCGATCTGGCTGCGCTCATCGTCGGGACCGTGCTGGCATTTCGGCTGGCGCCCCTCGTGGGGTCCGCATTCACCGGTCTATTCGGGTGGTCGGAGGCGGTGGCCCGTCTGGCAGGCGGCACGATCGTCTTCTTCGGGGTCGGTCTGGGCGCCGCCCTCCTCACCCGCATCATCGAGCAGCGCTTCACGATGCCGGGCCTCAATCGGGTCAATCGAGCCGGTGGCGCCGGGCTCGCCGCCGCCTGGGGCATCTTCATCGCCACGCTGGTCCTGACCATCGGTGTGGTGCTCCCCATGCCCACTTCCGTGGCCGGATACCTCGAGAACTCGGTGGTGTCCCGGACGCTCACCGATCCCGACGGCGTCCCGCAAGGCATGTTCAACGACCTGGCCGGCGATCGGATCGTCGAGGCCCTGATCAACCTCCGCGGGGTCGTCGGCGACAGGCGGGTCATCACCGGTCCGGGTGAGACCCTCGAGATCCCCCCAGCCGATCCCGACGACCTTCGGGCCGACCCGGCGGCCGCCCGTGACATCTTCGAGAAGGTGAACCGTGACCGTGCGGCGGAGGGTCTGCAGCCACTTCAATGGCGCGACGACCTCGCCGCGGTCGCCGCCGGCCATGCCCGGGAGATGTATGAGGAGGGGTATTTCGCCCACGAGTCGCCATCCACCGGCACGGTCGGCGACCGGCTCCGAGCCGAGTCCATCACCTACCGCATCGCCGGGGAGAACCTCGCGCTCGCCGCGACCCCAACCGAGGTCCACAACGGGCTCATGGGCAGCGCGGGCCACCGGGCCAACATTCTGGGTGAGGATTTCACCCGGATCGGCATCGCGGTCATCCGGGGTCCGTTGGGGCTGATGACCGTTCAGGTCTTCACGGGGTGACCCGGCCCGCTCCCAGGATGCTCTCCACGGTCTCCGGAATGGAGGCGAAGTCTGCGAAGTCGGTGTAGACGACGGGGATCCGGGAGCGGGCGAACCCATCCGCGAGATGTCTCCGCCCGGTGACGAGGAGGGTGCGCTCGTCGGGCCCGCCGAGGGCGCGCAGGAGCCGGCGCATGACCCGGGGCGAGAGCTCGGGCCCGAACTCTGCCGTGGTGCCCACCATGTCGAAGTAATCCAGCACCTCGCCGCCGGCCAGATGATCCCGCAGCTCATGACCTGGCGTCGCCGATGCGGCGTCGACGACGCCCGCGATCCGAAAACGGGCGAACAGCTTCTCGAGCGCGCTTGCGGCATCCGGCGCAACGGCCGGAGGCCCGGAGCGATCCCGACCCTCCCACGAGAGGAGGGCCGGGATCAGGTCTATGACGACCAGCCTCAACCCCGTGCCCCCTCGCTCACTCCGCCGGGGGCGGCGGTGGCGGCAGGTCGGGCTCGCTCGTCGGGGCGGAGGGGAAGTCTGGGGCACGCCCGCCACCCTTCCCCTGCTGTTGCATGTACCAGTAGAGGCCACCCCCGATCGCCACCACAGCCACGGCGATCCACACCCACACAGGGATGCCACCTCCGCCGCCGCCGGCGGGCTGGCTGGGATCCGACTGGGCCTGGACATCGAGCGGTCCGCCTCCGAAGAGGGGGACCCGCCAGATGAGGGTGTTGCCCTCCCGTGAGTCGGCGTTGTGGCTGGTGATGCGGCCGGGCATCGTGATCTGGACGGTGAAGCTCAGTGCTTCTTCGAGCGCGGCGGGATCGAACCCCTCGAGGTCTTCACCCATCGCCTCGGACGCGGTGGCCGATGCTCGCACGCTCACGAGGGTGTCGGTGACCTCGACGTCGAAGCCGGTCAGGGGGGAGTTCTCATCACCGATCACTTCGTTCTCGACCTGGGTGACGTCGTCGACGGGGACTTCGAGGACCCAGAACATGAAGTCGCCGCGGGTCTCGGTCCGCTGGACGGCGTTGGGCACCTGCGACAGGTCGCTGTCCCCGAAGGGGTCGCCCATCTGGTCTCCGAGGAGCTGCTGGGCGGTCTCGTCCATGCCGACCTCGGCGACGATGAGCCCGGAGCCGTCGGCGTTGATGACGACGCCGAAGTTGGTCTCGATCCGGCATGCCATGGTCACGAGGGCCAGGAGCGATGCCATGACGATCAGGCGGCGCATGTTGTCCTTTCACGTGGAGGATTGCGCGGCGACTCTACCGGGCGGCGGGGCCGACACCGAGACGGCACGTGCAGCCGGGGGTCCGCGGATCGCGGGGCGGGGAGACCGGCGTACCCTCGGATCGTGGATGCTGTCTCTTCGGAGCTGATCGAGGCGTTCGTTGCGGCGTATCGACCCTATGTGGAGGGCCGACTCGAACACGCGGGACTCCCCGGGGTCGACGAAGCGATCGACGAGGGCCGGGCGTGGCTGGCGCGGGCGCTCGGCGACCTGCTCGCACGACCCTATCGCGAGCAGCACCGCTCGCCGCTCGAGGTGTTCCAGGAGGCGCTGAAGCATCCGACCGAGGCGCTTGTCGCGGCGGGCTCGCCGCCGGCGCCGCGCGACGAGGTGGCGATTGCCGCCCTTCCCGGGGACACATTCGGCCTGGCGCCGGCATCCTCGCAGGAGCTGGGTGAGGGTGCTTGGCGGGCGCATCTCGCCTGGGGGGCCACGAAGGCGGCGGCACTGCGCCCTTCTGCGGTCGCCGTGACCCGCAACCTGCTCGACGGCTCCCGGCTCTTGGAGGCTGCAGAGGCGGCTGGGTACCGGCTCTCGACGATGGCCTCGGTGCCGACCGACGACGACCATCACGCCGTCGGGTTCGTCGACCTCGAGCATCCGGATTCCGATCTGGCAGTGCGTCGCCTTGCCGAGATCTGCGGTCGGGTGGTGGCGTTCGGCCCCCATGTCGACGATCAGGCGATGATCAGGGCGCGGTCCCTCGGTGCCGACGAGGCGGTGCCCCGGTCGCGCTTCTTCGGATCCCTGCGGTCCTGGTTCCCCGACGTGGTCTGAGCTTCAGCCCGGAGACTCGACGGCGAACAGCGTCGCCGCCGCGGGGAACACCACCAGGTCCCCCACCACCACCAAGTCACCCGTGGGGTTCGCAGGCAGGACCGTCGACCCGATGGTGGTGCCGGAACGCGGGTTGAGGGCGAGGAGTTCGCCTCCGGACATCACGAGCACCCGATCCCCATGAACGAGGGGAGTGCGGACGGTCCTGATGTCGTCCCTGCGCCACACCTCGGTGCCGTCGTCGACCGAGAGGGCGATCAGTTCGCCATCGACTCCCGACACGATCACCAGCGACTCGGTGACCAGGGGCAATCCGGACACCGGTGCCGATTTTGGCCACTTCGTCGAGCTCGTGCGACCGTCGAACACCACGAGGTCGAGATCCTCGGTGACGACGACGACTCTCTCTTCGAACTCGCGGCCGAAGCCGGTATCGACCTCGACCACGGAGACGTCGACCCACACCGGGACTCCGATCCGAGGAGGGCCGACTCGCCAGCGTTCGCTTCCGTCGGCGGGCTCGAGCCCGTACACGAAGCGCCCGTCGGTCACGACGACCAGGGTCTCGCTGGCCGAGATGGTGGTGATGGCCTGACTGGCCGCCACGGCCACCGTCCAGTCATCGTCCCCTTCCCGAGCGTCGTCGAGTCGGGCGATGCCGAAACCCAGAGCGGCGTAGACCGTGGTGCCCGACCGGGCGAGGACCGCCACTGCACTCGTCGACTCCAGGTCGAGCAGTTTCCGCCAGCGCTCGTCCCCCGTGGAGGGGTCGATCGCCCGGATGATGCGGGAACCTTCGACACCGAGATACGCGCTGTCTTGAGAGGCGATGAGTGCAGACACCTGCTCGCTCGTCACGAACGGCATCGGCCAGCGTTCTCCGTTCCGAGCCACGCCCTGGAGGCTTCCGTCGGCAAGCGAAACGATCGTCGTCTCGCCGGCGCCGACGAGGTCCTTGATGTCCACATCGAACTCCTCGGCCCAGATGAACCCGTCTCGCGACGGCGACGTCGCCGTGTTTCCCGGGACCGTTGTCGTGGCGGTGGCGGACCGTCCGTCCCCGCCCGAGAAGGAGAGGACTGCCACCACGGAGATGATGGCGGCTGAGATCACCGCGATGGGCACCAGGAACCTCCTGCGCGGCCGCCCGGCGGCATCGCCGTCGGATCCCACAGCCCATACCCGGATCGGAGTCGGGATGTTCTTGACCCGCTGCTCGCCCATGTCGCGCAGCGTCGCGTCGATGCGACCCTTGACCTGCTGGTAGGCGGCATCGGACAGGCAGATGCCCCCCGGCGAGGCGAGGCCCTCCAGCCGGGCGGCGACGTTGACGCCGTCGCCATAGATGTCGCCCGTGTCGTCGAGAACGACGTCCCCGAGGTTGACTCCTATTCGAAGGCGCATCGCCTTCCCCTCGGGACGGCCGACGTTCCAGTCGTCGACGGCCCGCTGGACCTCGAGTGCGGCTTCGGTGGCCTGGACCACCGACGATGCCTCGACGAGTACGCCGTCGCCGGTCGACTTGACGATCCGCCCCCCGCCCGATTCGAAGATGGGGTCGATGAGGCTGCGAAGCTCGCGGAGCGCCGAGAGGGTTCCGGCCTCGTCCTCTGCCATCAGGCGCGAGTAGCCGACGACGTCGACCGCCACTATCGCCATCAGTCGCCGCAAGCTCAGCCTCCGTGATCCGCCCGGGAGCAGGCTACCGGGGGCCACCTCCCCGGACGAGGCCCTAGTCGTCGAAGTCGATCGTGGCGACGAGCGCTTCGGCGACGGGCAGGAGATCCTCGAGCATCTCGGGCCTCTCCGTGGCGGCGATGATCGTGATCGTGGCACCGGCCACATCGACGACCCAGATCCGCGCCCCCCGACACGATCTGACCCCGAAGAAGTGGGGATAGAGCGGGCTGTCGCTGTCCTCGAGGAGGACCATGCCGGTCTCGTTGTTCTGGAACCGGCTGTTGCCGGCTGTCGGGTTGCCGCAGTATCCGCCGCCGAACCGCGAGGCCTCGACCTCGATGTCGAGGACTACGGCGTCGTGGCCGTCGAGCATCGCCGGGGTCGGACCGGCGGTCGACGTCACCTGCTCGTCGTTCGTGATCCTCCTGGCGACGCCCGCGATCTCGGCGTTTGGGGAGTGAGCGACGATGGCGAGGTCGAGGTCGTAGGTCGAGCGGCCCGATTCGAAATACTGGAAGTAGATCCACAGCTCCGAGGAGCCGTTGGCTCTCCAACCCTCCCGAGCCGGGGCGAGTGACAGTGGGGACCAGAAACTCGGTGCGCGGTACTCGACACCAGGCTCCAGTGGCGCGATGCGGCTGGCGGGGAGGATCACTGGTCCTGGCGTCGTGGTCGTCGTCGCCGCGGTCGTCGCGACTGTGGTCGACGCGTCCGTCAATGCGGTGGCAGTGGTCGCCGGGTCGTTTCCGCAACCCACCAGGAGTGTCACGGCGACGAGAACGGTTGCCCCTCGCATGCCGGCATAGGCTACCCCGCGGGTGGTTCCGGCACTGGCTCCGCCGGCTGCCGGCGCACCGATCCCCGCGCTCCTGCGATGGCGACGCCGGCCATCACGGTGGCCACGCCCGTCCACTGCACCGCCGACAGGTTTTCGGTGAAGATGAGCCGGGCCCAGACGATGGTGAGAGCCGGCTGGATGAGAAGCATGATCGACGTCTCCAGTGCGGGGAGACGGGGCAAGGCGGTGGCGATCAGGAGCCACCCCACGACCTGGGCGGTGAGGGCGAGGGCGACCAACCATCCGTGTGCCGGCCACGCGATCGCGAACGAGAAGGCGTCGTCGAATGGGGTCATGAGGAGCAGGACGAGGCCAGCTCCTGCCGTGGCGTCGAGTAGTGGAGAGGCCGTGGACGATCGCGATCGATTGGAGGCTCGGAACAGCAGCAAGAATCCCGAGTAGCAGACGGATGCCGCAGTCCCCAGGAAAGCGCCGACAAGGGGGCGGTCCCCGAACGCGTCGTCTCGCCCCAGTCCACCGATCAGGGTGATGCCGAAGAGCACCAGTGGCACCACGACGATGGCGGTGGTGGTGGGTCGCTCCCGATACGCCGCCCATGCGACGAGCCCGACCCAGACGACCTGGACGTTGGCAAGCACGGTCGCCAAGCCGGCACCGATGTACTCGATGGCCGAGTGCCACAGGACCAGGTCGATGGCGAGGAGCATGCCCGCGCCGAAGGACACCAATCGCTCCCGGCGCGTGCGCCGATCCTGCCCGAACCTGGCAGCGACCCAGAGTACGGGGATCGCGTAGGCAGCCCGGAAGAGGGCCCCCGTGATCGGCGAGACATCGGCGAGACGGAAGAAGATCGCCGAGAACGAGATGGCGACGATTCCCGTCAAGGCAAACAGATGGGTCACGGGCAGGGACGGTATCAAGTTGTCGGCAGCCCGCTCGCCTTGTCGGGTGCCTGCCGCCAGTGACGTGGGGCCACGCCGGATGCCTTGCTGGAGGGAGCCGGCGGCCGGCGGCTGCTTGGTAACCTCCGGCCACGAATGGACTTCTCTCCTCCTCCTGAGCACGAGGCCTTCCGTCGCGTCGTTCGCGAGTTCGCCGAGGCCGAGATCGCCCCGTATGCCGAAGAGTGGGACCGCAAGGCCGAGTTCCCGCTCGACACCGTCCGCAAGATGGGGGGGCTGGGGCTGTTCGGGCTCCCGTTCCCCGAGGAGTACGGGGGGTCTGGCGCCGACTTCTCCACGTTCTGCATCGCCGTCGAGGAGATCGCCCGGGTCGACTCGTCGATGGCGATCACCCTGGAGGCCGGGGTGGGGCTCGGTGCGAATCCGATCCACCGCTTCGGCACGGATGAGCAGAAGCAGCGCTGGCTTCCCGACCTGCTGCACGGGCGCGCCCTGGCCGCGTTCGGCCTCACCGAACCGGATGCGGGATCCGACGCCGCCGCGACCCGTACCCGCGCCGAGCAGGACGGGGACGAGTGGATCCTGACCGGCGAGAAGGCCTTCATCACCAACTCCGGAACCGAGATCACATCCTTGATCACGGTGACGGCGCTCACCGGTCCCGACGAGATCTCGGCCTTCATTGTCCCCGCGGGGACAGAGGGGTTGGTGGTCGGGCCTGCCTATCACAAGATGGGCTGGCGGGCGTCGGACACGCACCCGATCCGCCTCGAGGAGTGCCGGGTGCCGGCGGACGCCATGCTCGGCGAGCGGGGGCAGGGGCTGCGGCAGTTCCTCGCGATCCTCGATGAAGGCCGGATAGCCATTGCCGCTCTCTCGGTGGGCGTCGCCCGGGCGTGCCTCGAACACAGTGCCGCGTACGCCAGGGAGCGCGAGGCATTCGGCCGGCCGATCGGCGCCAACCAGGCGGTGGCGTTCTCCATCGCCGACATGCAGGTCGCGATCGAGGCCGCCCGGCTCCTCACCCAGCGTGCGGCCTGGCTGCGCGACCGCGGCCAGGATCACCGGGCTGCAGCGGCGACGGCGAAGCTCTTCGCGTCGGAGGCGGCGGTCGCCGCCACTCGCCAGGCGGTCCAGGTGTTCGGCGGCGCCGGATTCATCGACGACACCCCGGTGTCGCGGTTCTACCGCGACGCCAAGATCCTCGAGATCGGTGAGGGCACGAGCGAGATTCAGCGGCTCTTGATTGCCAGGGACCTGGGTTTGCCGGTGTAGGCCGGGCTTCGCCCGGCCTGCGATTCGCGATTCGCAATACGACAGAGCCGGTGATCACGGCCGGGACGCGTTCCGTCGAATCGCGTAGAGCGAATCGCGAATCGCGCCGGCGTCAGCCGGCCTCTTTCAGCCGGCCGACCTGACCGGCACGACCCGGTACAGCGCCCCGTTCGAATCGACGACCAGCATCTCGTTCGAGCCGTCCCAGCCGAACGACGAGATCTGGAGCGTGCCCAGGCGGGCGATGTCGGCCGTCCAGTCGGCCCTCGCGGTCGCCTCGCCGTTCTCATAGCGGAACGAGCGAATGAACCCCGAGCACCAGTCGGCGTAGAAGTAGTGGCCGACCAGCTCGGGGATCTCGGCCCCGCGGTACACGATCCCGCCGGTCACCGAGCATGATCCGTCGCTGTGGTCGTAGCCGACCACCGGTCCCTGCCAGCCACCCATCTCGCAGCCGTCGGTCGGCAGATAGCAGTTGTCACCCTCGAAATTGGGCCATCCGTAGTCGATGCCGCCCTCGGAGAGGGGAGCGACGTTCACCTCTTCCACGCCTGATTGGCCGACGTCGCCGATATAGAGCAGCGACTCCACCGCGTCGATGTAGAAGCGCCACGGATTACGAAGCCCGTGGGCCCAGATCTCGCCCAGGCCTTCGCCGCGCGGGTTGTCGGGTGGGATCGCGTAGGGATCCCCGGAGTCGACGTCGATGCGGAGGATGCTGCCCTGATACGACTCGAGGTCCTGGGCGCTGTAGTCACCGAGGCCGCCGTCCCCGAGGGCGATCCACAGGTACCCGTCGGGCCCGAATTGGAGCATCCCGGCCCGGTGACGGATTCCCTGCTGCTCGACATCGAGGATCACCTGCTCGGTCGACGCGTCGACGCTCGATGAGGACGAGCTGGAGGCGCGGAACTCGGAGATCCGGGAGTCGGGGGAATCGTCCCCATCCTCGGAGCGGGTGTAGTACAGGAAGAGGCGCCCGTTGTCGTCGAAGGCGGGGTGAAAGGCCAGTCCGAGCAGGCCGTTCTCGATGCCGCCCGAGTTGACCCGGCCGGCCAGGTCCAGATAGGTGCTGCGGGTCCCGTCCGCCGCGATCGCCGTCACTCGCCCGCCACGTTCGATGACGAAGACGCGATCGTCGCCGGGGAAGGACCAGGCACCGACCGGCTGTGATAGCCCGTCGGCGAGGAGTTCGAGGTCCAATCCGGCGAGATCCCCGGTCGGCGTCGCCGGGGTCGTCGTCGTGCCGTCCCGGGCGGTCGTCGTGGTTCCGGCCGGTTGGGTGGTGGTCACGGCCGTCGTCGTCGCGGTCGTCGTCACGGCGACTCCTGTCGACTCCGAGGCGAAGGGGTTGGTGACCACCAGGAACCCACCCAGCGAGGCCAACGACACGACGATGGCCACCAGATACGGGAGATTTGATCCGGTGAGCATGCCCGATGCCGGCCTCGTCTCCCCTCCCGACCCGACCGGGCCTGTGCCCTTCCCGGGATCTCCGCCGCCAGTCATGCCGGGCATGATGCCAGAACGGTGGCCCGCGAAAGACCGGATTCGACGGGTTCAGCAGTCGATAATCGGCGCGTGCAGCACCTGTTTCATGTCCCAGAGGGCGCCACCGAGGCGGTTCCGGCCGATGCCGTGCGCCTTGGCGAGATCAGGCGCCAGGGTGGCTGGGTCTGGCTGGATGTGACCGGCTTCACCGCGGCCGAGGCACGCGAGATCGGGCAGGAACTCGGCTTCGATCCGCTGGCGATCGAGGACGTCCTGGCCTGGAGCAAGCATCCGAAGGTCGACGACCACGTCGGGTACACGTTCATCGTCGGCCACGCCCTCTCGACGCTGGCCGAGGATCGCTTGCGCACCGTCGAATACGACGTGTTCATCGGTGACGACTACCTGGTGACCTTCCACCAGGAGGACCTGCCCGGGTTCGGGTGGGGAAGAGAGCACGCCACCACCGTGGGGGTTCTCGTCGAGTCGGCACCCGATCTGCTCTGGGCACGCATCGCCGAGGCCGGGTCGGCCCGGTTCCAGCCACTCGTGCAGGGTCTCGAGGAGCGAATCGACGCTCTGGAGGACGAGGCGATAGCGGCGCATCCCGCGGTACCCGGCGAGATCCAGGCGTTGCGACGCGACGTCCAGACGCTTCGCCAGACCGTCGCGGCGCAGAGGGACGCCTATGCCATCCTTGCCCGTGGCGGGCTCCCGGGCATCTCGGAGCGGGGCGCTCGCCGCCTGGGGCATGTCTACGACGACTTCAACAGGCTGGCGGAGTTGCTCGACGGGGGCAGGGCACTTCTCGGCGGCATCCTCGACACCTACCGGAGCACCGTCGCCGAGCGGGCCAACGAGGTGATGAAGGTGCTCACCGTCTTCTCGGCGATCATCCTTCCGCTCTCGCTCGTGGCGGGGATCTACGGGATGAACTTCGCCAATATGCCCGAACTGCGGACCGAGTGGGGCTACTTCGTGGTCCTGGGCATCATGGCGGTTGTGGCGATCGTGCTGTGGATCTACTTCGCCCGGCGCGGCTTCATCGGCGGGCCCAAGCTGCATCGGGTCCCGAGAGTGGTGGGTCGGGGGTTGGTCGACCTGGTGAAGCTGACCACGAAGCCGGCGGTGATGCTGGTCCACCTTGCCGCCAAGCCCTTCGAGCACGACTGACGACAGGAACGCCATGGGGACGAGGACGCTGAATCTGACCCTCGTCGTGGTGCTCGCCCTCGGAGCGATCGGTGTGGCGGCGATGCCCGCCTCGGCGGCTCAGGAGGACTGCGAGGCAGGGGAGATGTGGGATGGCTCGACGTGCATCCCCTGCCCGCCCGGGACGTACCAGCCGGGGGCGGCCAGCGACGAGTGCTTCGCCGCCGATCCCGGGTACTTCGTCGATGTGTCCGGAGCCGAAGCCCAGAAGCCGTGCCCCGCCGGGACGTATCAGCCTGGTTCCGGGTCGACGGGCTGCCTGCTCGCCGACCCCGGGTACTTCGTCGCCGGGTCGGCGGCAACCTTTCCCGAGGCATGTCCCCCGGGCACCTATCAGCCGTCTTCGGGTCAGGGGTACTGCCTTGCCAGCGATCCGGGCCGCTTCGCATCCGGACCCGCCGCGACCAGCCAGGCTCTGTGCCCGGCCGGGACCTATCAGCCCGACGCCGCCTCGGCGTCGTGCTTGCCGGCGTCCGCGGGGTCATTCGCCGCTCCCGGGGCGGTCGAGTCGGTGCCGTGCGAGCCCGGATACTTCCAGCCCGACCCCGGGCGTGCCCGCTGTCTGGAGACGGATCCGGGCCACTACACGGCGGAGTCCGGGGCCGTGGAACAGGTTGCATGCGAGCCCGGCAGCTATCAGCCGAATCACGTGTCGGGCGGGTGCATACCGGCGAGCCCGGGGCACCTGGTTCCCGGAGCGGGATCCGCGAACGAGTTCCCGTGTCCGGCAGGCTGGTATCAGCCGGAGTCCGGTGCATCCGACTGCATTCGGGCCGAGCCCGGGCATCATGCCCCGAGCGCCGGGATGACCGCGCAGGTGGCTTGTGCCCCGGGCACCTATCAGGTCGAGTACGCGGGGACGGTGTGCTCAGACGCGAGCCCGGGCCACTTCGTGGCCGAATCGGCCGCACTCGGCCAGACTCCGTGCGTCCCGGGCTCCTACCAGCCGGAGACGGGAGCCATCGGGTGCGTACTCGCGGATGCCGGGCACTACGTACCCCGGCGAGGTGCCGTGCGTCAGATCCCGTGCCCTCTGGACTGGATGCAGCCCGAGCGAGGATCCACCGAGTGCGATCCGCCTACCGGGACCGGCACTACGCCCTGGGTCGTCCTGGCATTCGTGGTGTTCGGAACGGTGGCCATCGCGGTGGGGATGCGTGCCGGTGGTGCTCGGCACTCCTGGAACGAGGCACCGTGGCGCAGGTGAGCTGCGCCTGATGCGCCAGAATCGCCGTCCATGAGTCTCAGCGACCACTGGCTCCTCGATCCGGATGTCACGTTCCTCAACCACGGGTCGTTCGGCGCCTGCCCACGGGCCGTCCTCGATCACCAGCAGGGTCTCCGTGAGCGCATGGAGCGCGATCCGGTCAGCTTCTTTGCGGTCGACTACGACGGGTTGCTCGCCGAGGCGGTGGCGGCGTCGGCTGCATTCGTGGGCGCCGACCCGGCGGGGTACGCGTTCGTCCCCAACGCCACGACGGGGGTCAACGTCCTGCTGCGGAGCCTGCCGCTCGACGAGGGCGATGAGGTGCTGGTGACGGACCACGAGTACGAGGCGTGCGCCCTGGCGCTCGAGGCGGTCGCCGCCGAGACGGGTGCGATCGTTCGCACGGTCCGAATCCCGCCACCGGTCGAGGGTCCCGAGGCGGTCACGGGTGCGATCCTCGACGCGGTGACCGCGGCCACTCGATTCGCGCTGCTCGACCACGTCACGAGCGCCACGGCGCTGATCCTCCCGGTCGAGGAGATCGTCGCGGGCCTTGCCGAACAGGGGGTCGCCACGATCGTCGATGGAGCGCATGCGCCGGGGATGGTCCCGGTGAACATCACCTCGCTGGGATGTGCCGCGTATGCCGGCAACTGGCACAAGTGGGTGTGCGCTCCCAAGGGCTCGGGATTCATCTGGGTGGCGGACACCTGGCGGGATCGGGCCAGGCCACTGGTGGTCTCCCACGGCGCCGGCCATCCCAAGGAGGGGCAGACGCCGTTCCGGGCTAGGTTCGACTGGACGGGGACCCATGACCCGACGGCCTTCCTCACCGTGCCCCATGCGATCGAGGTGATCGGGAGCATGGTGCCGGGAGGCTGGGACGAGGTGCGCCGCCTCAACCGTGAGACGATCCTGGCGATGCGCCGTCGGATCGTCGAGAAGACGGGCCTGCAGCCCGCCGGGCCCGAGGAGATGATCGGTTCGATGGCGGCCTTCGCCATCGGCCCACCGGCACCGGACCCGTTCGGCCGGGCCAGGCCGCTCTTGAAGCGGTTTGCCCAGGAGTACGGCGTGATCCTCGGTGTGTCGGCGACCCGGTCCACGCCCCGGCTCCAGGTGCGGGTGTCGGCGCATCTTCACACCGACGCGTCGATGGTCGAGCCGCTCCTGGAGGCTCTCGCCGACATGGGCGAGATCAAGACCTAGTCCGGGCCGGATGTTGTGGTTGCTCCGGAACAGGTTGTCGGGATCCCATCCGCGCTTCAGGTCGGCCAGGCGCGAGTCGATCCAGCCGGGTCGTCGCGAGGCTGCGGGTGACGGGCCGTCAGGCCCCCCGGTCTGTGGCTCGCGCACGTAGCCTGGGCCCATGGGTGCGGTGATCGTGATGACGACAGTGGAGGCGCCGTCGGACCTGCCGGGGCGCCTCGTCGGGGAGCGCCTCGCCGCCTGCGTCCAGGAGGTGCCGATCGCCAGCACCTACCGCTGGGAGGGAGAGGTCGCCCGCGCCGACGAGGTCCTGCTGCTGATCAAGACCGCCGACGACCGTGGTGACGACGTGGTGCGCTTCCTGGAGCGCAATCACCCCTACGAGGTGCCGGAGATCATGGTGCTCACCGAGGCCGAGGCTTTCGGCTCGTATCTCGGCTGGCTGACTGAAGAGACGCGACCGGGCGGCTAGGCCGTCACCGACCAGGTTCGGCTCGACGCCCTCTTCCCGGATCTCCCAGCCCTCCGACGCCCTTTCACTCGCCTCGGAGCCGTCGACGCGCTAGTTTCTCCGGGTTTCCAGTAGACCTCGGGAGGGGGCGCGTGGCGGGCGAATCGTCGAATCTTCGCGACAGGGCGCCGATCATCGGCGTCGGAGTCGTGGCAGTTGTCGCACTGATACTGGCGATCATCGCCATCGCTCAGGCCGGGGAGAGCGAGCCGGTGGCGGCCACCACCAGCACCACAGCCGCGCCGACCACGACGCAGGCGACCACGACGACGGCTGCCCCAACGACCACGACGACCACCCTGCCTCTCGAGGTGGAACTCGCCGAGTTCAGCATCGGGCCGGGCAGCATCGTCGTCGGTGAGGGCGCCATCCTCGATGTCACCAACGCCGGCTCCTTCCCGCACGATCTCACCGTCGAGGGAACCGATGTCGCCACCCCGGTGCTCCAGTCCGGGGAGTCGGCCCAACTCGACCTGAGTGAGCTCCCTGCTGGTACCTATCGAATCTTCTGCGCGGTCGGTGGGCACGACGACCAGGGCATGAACGGCACCCTGGTCATCGGCGGTGACACCTCCGGGCAGCCTCCGGGAGGGCATGACGAGCTCACGTCGGAGGAGTTGGCAGAGAACATGCGCCGCTCGATCGAGGCCTTCCCGGCGGCGACCGAGGGCACCGGTGCGCTCGTGATGGAGCCGACGATCCTCGACGACGGGACGAAGGAATTCGTGCTCGTCGCCGATGAGATCCAATGGGAGGTCGCGCCCGGGGACGTGGTGGACGCCTACGCCTACAACGGGCAGATCCCCGGTCCCACGATCAAGGTGAACGTGGGCGACCGGGTGCGAATCGTGATCGAGAACCGGCTCGACATGATCACCTCGTTCCATCCCCACGGCGTCCGTCGCCATCCGAATTCGGTGGACGGGGTGGGCTTCATCACCCAGGAGCCCATCCGACCGGGTGAGACGTGGGCGGTGGAGTGGGTGGTCGAGGAGTTGTCCGTCGGCATGTACCACGGGCACGACATGGGGGTGCACCAGGTTCCCAACGGGCTAGCCGGCGCCTTCCTCGTGGGTGAGGTTCCGACCCCCGAGGGGTGGAACGTCGTCGCCGAGGAGTTCATGTTCCTCAACGACGCCGGGAACATCGGGTTGACCCTCAATGCGAAGTCCTTCCCGGCCACGACGCCCTACAACCTCCAGGTGGGCGAAGCGATGATGCTCCACTACATGAACGAGGGCCTCAGCGATCACCCGATGCACCTCCACAACAACCGGCAGCTGGTGATCGCCAAAGACGGGTTCCCCCTCGAGGTGCCCTACTACGCCGACACGATCAACGTGGCGTCCGGTGAGCGGTACACCGTCCTGATCCTCGCCGAGTTGCCGGGCCAGTGGCTGTGGCACTGCCACATCTTCACCCACGCCGAGCGGAACGACGGGTCCATGTTCGGGATGCTCACCACCTTGACCGTCGACGAGTGAGGTCCGCAATTCGGGATCGCCGGGAATTCGGGGGAGGGGGAGACATGCGATCACGGTGGGCCGGTGTCGCCGCCGCCGTGCTCCTCTCCGGGCTCGTCCTCACCCCGGTCGCCGCCCACGCTGGTGAGCGGCCCGACGGCCGGGCCGAGCCCTCCTTCGTCGAGGGTGTCATCGACGCCGACGGGCAACTCTGGCTCAGGGTTGGCTTCTACCAGTCGTGGGGCGACGAGCCGCCGCGAGACCTCTTCTCCCTGTTCTGGAGGCTCACCATCACCATCGGTGACGAGACCTCGGTGGTCGGATGGGAGATCCACGATGGGGTCGAGACCTATCTCGGCGGTTCGGGGACTCGGGCCTATCTGCTGGACAACGGGGACATCCTGATCGCCACCGGGCTCTTCCCGACCGGGGACTACGAGGTGTCGATAGCGGCCGAGTTCGCCTCGTGGCTCGACGAGGCCACGTCCTCGGCGATCGCCGGTTCCACCGGATTCGGGACCGGGTCGTCCTTCATCGACGCCGGCGATCCGTTCACCCGGTTCGGCGGCGCCCCCATCTGGGATCTCGCCACCGGTCGGCGGTACTCGGCCACCACCACATCCACCAGCACGACCACCGCCGAGACGCCGAGCACCACGACCGCCGAGGCCGGGTCGACCGACGACACCCCCGCCGGCGCGACCAGCGCCGACGGGGGAGGCCTCCCCCTGTGGCTGTTCGGGTTCGCCGGAGTGATCGCCCTGCTCGTCTGGCTGTTCCTCACCGGGCGTATCCCCGGCACCCGGCGATACGCCTACCGGGTGGACACCCCCGCCCTCGAGACGATGGTGGACGAAACCCCCGACGACTGAGGCCCGGGGCGGGTTGGACAGACCGATTTCCGGTCCGAATCATGGAGTTCGACAGCGGTGCCCTTCCCGATCGGAGTGTGAGCGTGGTTCGCGCCGCGACTCGCGCCCACCCGCCCTCATAGCGGTCGGCGCGAACCTCCCGGGGTGTTGTGATCGCAGATGTTTCGGCATCCAGCCGTGACCGCTCGGAACGCCAATCGGCCGTTTTCGGAACGCGGATCTGGTGTCTCGACCTTCGGCCTGGATGCTCGGATGTCTTGGATGTACCGCGCTAGCCCAAACCCTCGATGAAGCGCTCGATGGCGGCCAGGCTCCTGGCATTTGCCGGCGAGTCCGTAGGTTGCCTCTCGAATGCGTGGCCGGTCCCCTCGATGAGGATCAGTTCGGAGGGAGCACCTGCAGCTGAGAGGGCTGCATGGAAGCGCTCTGACATCACGCTCGGAATCGTGGAGTCTTCGACGCCGTGAATCAGGAGGAAGGGCGGCTCTGAACCGTCGACCCACGCGATCGGTGACATCTCGTCCAGCTGCTCGCTCGAGAGTTGATCATGCGTCGTCCCCCACATGCGCTGGAGGCTCTCAACCTGCGAGAAGGGCCAGTCATCGAGGGTCCTGAAGTCGAAGAATCCGTAGAAGACGACAGCCCCAGCGACCGGATCCTCCGGCAGCGGGTGGGGGCAGTCTCCAGCGAAGAGATCGCGGTCTTCGACCGTGCCGAGCATTGCCGTCAGGTAGCCGCCTGCCGATCCACCGAGCACGACCACGCGCTCCGGATCGAAGCCGTAGCCTTCGGCGTTGGCGTGCAGCCAGGCCAGCGCACACTGGACGTCCTCGACTTGCGCGGGGTACGTGGACTCGGGGACGAATCGATAGTTCGTGGCCACCAGCGCGACACCGCGCGTCGTGAAGTACTCGGCGAAGTGGCGGTAGAGCGTCTTGCTGTTGGTGCTGAAGGCTCCTCCATGTATTGCCAGAATCGTCGGATGGGGGCCTTCCCCGGCAGGCAGGTGCACGTCGACGATCTGACGGAATCGGTCCTCGTGGTAGAGGACATTGGTGGTGGCGGGCGGGCCGGTCGGTACGGCTGTGGTGGTCGTTGCCGCAGTCGTCGAAGGGGGTGGCGAAGTCGAAGGCGACGTCGAAGCAGCGACAGTGGTTGACGCCGACGAAGTCGCCGCGTCGTCACTCCCACACGCTCCGACGACCAGCAACAACCCGACGAGGGCAGACGCGGCAGTGCGTGTCCGCATCTTCCCCTCCCGTCGCTCAGGCAGCGCATGCTAGACGTGCCGACTCCGCGCGATCTGAGCCGTAGGGCGGGTGCGGAACGCGAATGCGCCGATTCCGGAACGGCTTCCGTCTTGCACACGGGGCCCTAGTCCCCACACGGGTGTGTAAGCGATCGGTTAGGGGTTTGCGCTTTACTAGCTGTGGAGTCATCTGGAGGGGGACTCATTGGCGACCGGGAGTAGCGCCACTGACTCGCGACCAACCGAATACGACGGGTTCATCTCGTATTCTCATGCGGCTGACGACCTTCTGGCCCCGCGGCTCCAGGCAGGACTACAGCGCTTCGCCAAGCCGTGGTGGAAGCGCCGTGCGTTGCGGGTGTTCCGTGACGAGTCTTCGCTGTCGGCGAATCCGCATCTGTGGGGGTCGATCACCGAGGCGTTGGACGGCTCGGAGTGGTTCGTGGTGTTGTTGTCGCCGGATGCGGCCCGGTCGGAGAGGGTGAACCAGGAGATTACCTACTGGGTGGAGCACAAGGATCCGTCGCGGGTGATCCCGGTGCTGACCGCAGGGGAGTTCGGGTGGTCGGAGGGTGACGTTGTGGGGGATGCGGTGCCGGATGCTCTGCGGGGGGTGTTGGCGGAGGAGCCGCGGTGGGTGGATCTGCGGTTCGCCCGGTCTGAGGAGCAGTTGGATCTCCAGGATCCGAGGTTCGCCGACGCAGTGGCGGACATCGCCTCGGCGATCCGAGGCATCCCGAAGGATGAGTTGGCGTCGGAGGAGGTCAGACAACACAGGCGGACG
>DATHSA010000038.1:0-29099 GCA_035464675.1 Acidimicrobiia bacterium | reverse complement strand
CTGTTCCGCCTATGCATTCGGCGCGATCGAGGAATGGGGTGCGCTCAGGGGCACGTGGCTGGCAGCGCGGCGAATCGGTCGCTGCCACCCGTGGCGAGAAGGCGGAGTCGATCCGGTCCCGCGCCGCAGTGAGATAGGGGTTCGTTGATGTCTGCGATCTGGAACGGGCTCCAGGACATCCTGGGCGGAACCCTCAGTTTCTTCTATGGCCTGATCCCCAACTTTGGGGTCGCCATCATCCTGCTCACGATTGCCATCGGGGTCATCTTGTTCCCGCTGACGTTGAAGCAGACACGATCGATGAAGGCGATGCAGGAGATCCAACCGGAGATCAAACGCATCCAGAAGGAGCTGAAGCACGATCGGCAAGCGCAGATGCAGGCGACTCAGGAGCTCTATCGGGAGAGGGGTGTCAATCCGGCGGCCGGCTGCCTTCCCCTGCTCCTCCAGATGCCCATCTGGTTCGCGCTCTTCAGTGTGCTCCGTAACCCGGGGAAGTGGGTGACGGGATCTCTGTCCGAGGCCGTCGCCACCGGCAACACCGGATTCCTGGGGATGGACCTGGGCATCTCACCGAGCGACGCCTGGTCGATCGGTTTCGTCGATGCGCTCCCCTATCTGCTCACGATCGCCCTGGTGGTCGCCACCGCCTACTGGCAGCAGCGGCAACTCTCGGCGCGTAACACCGCTCAGGGCCAACAGCAGCCGGGCCAGGCAATCATGAAGATTTTTCCATTGTTCTTCGGATTCATCTCGTTCAATCTCCCGGCCGGGTTGGTTGTCTACTTCGCCGCCAGCCAGGCCTTCCGGATCGGCCAGCAGAGCCTGATCCTGGGATTGGACGAACGGGACCAGAAGAGGCCCCCGACGAAGGGACGGACGGAAGGCGACATGAAGCAGTCCCGCCCCAACCAGGACTCCCCTGGAGCCTCGAAGCCATCTTCGGGAGGCACCCAGCCGAGTCCCCATGTCTCGAAGAAGAAGCGGGGCAAGAAGCGGAGGAGGAAGTAGGTGACGTCAAGGGAGTTCGTCGACGTTCGCAGTCCCTCGGTCGAGACCGCCATCGAGGCCGGGCTCGAAGAGCTGGGTCTGGCGTCTGAGGACGAGGCGGAGATCGAGGTGCTGCAGGAGCCGACCCGGGGTTTCCTGGGGATCGGCGGCGAGGATGCCGTCGTTCGTATCCGGCGACGCCAGAAGCAGGAGGCGTCCGGGGGTCGGAGGCGCGGATCGTCAGACCGCCGGGCCCGGGGCTCTTCGCGGGCCAATGGTGGTGGGGGGAATTCGAGCGGCAGCAGGTCGAATGCCGGCAAGTCCGGAGGTGGCGGTCGCTCGAATCGATCCAAGGACGGAGGGGGAGGAAGTGACCGGAGCACGTCGGACAGCAAGACAGCCAAGAAGGAACGGTCGTCGCGTCCCGATCGCACGAGAACAGACGATCGCGACGTGATACCCGTCGAGGACCAGGCAGAGGAGATCAAGGCGTTCCTCACCGGGCTTCTCGAGTCGTTCGGACTCGAGGGCGAGGTGAGCACCCGCATCGAGGACGACGTGATCTATGCAGACGTCGCCGGTGAGCAGACCGAGGCTCTGGTCGGCACGAAGGGGGCCATCCTCCAGTCAGTGCTGGAATTGTGCCGTACCATCGTCCAGCGCAAGACGCAGCAGGGTGCGCGGATCCGGCTCGACATAGCCGGCTATACCGAGCGGCGCCGCGAGGCCCTGGGAATCTACGCCCGGCGGCTCGCAGACAAGGTCCTCGACGAGGGCGGCGAGATCATGCTGGAACCGATGAATTCCGCTGATCGCAAGGTGGTCCACGACACGGTTTCGGAGATCGACGGCGTTCGCTCCTACTCGGAGGGCGAGGAGCCCCACCGCTCGGTGATCGTGGCGAAAGACGAGTGAGGCTTCCAGCCACCAGCAGCCAGTACGAAGACCCCCGGCAATGTCCGGGGGTCTTCAACGTTTCACGTGAAACATGGGTCTTCCACGTGCTCGCGAGTGCCCGGGCGTTGTTTCACGTGAAACACCAGACCGCAGCCAGGATCGCAGACGGTGACGGGCGATGGGCCACCTGTTACCTTTTCCCGCCATGACCGATTCTCCCGCCCTTGCCAGCAAGGCCGCCGAGTGGGCGGGGCATTCTCTCGACGCCGATCAGCTCGCCCACCTGGAGGCGTATTCCGAGTGGCTGATCCACGAAGCGATTCCCGCCGGCGGTCTCGGGCCCAGAGAGGGTGGTCGCATCTGGGGACGTCACATCGCCGATTCCTTGGCCTTTTCGACTGCGTGGGTGGAAGCCCCCCGGGAGATCCTCGACGTGGGGACCGGTGTCGGCCTCCCGGGAATCCCCATGGCGATATTGTGGCCGGACACCGCCGTCACGGTGCTCGACAGGGGTGGCCGCCGGATTCGCCTCCTCACCCGGGCGGTGCGGATTCTGGGTCTCGAGAACGTTCGTGTCGCCCAGGGGGACGTATTCGATGTCGCCGACGAGTGGTCCGGCCTCGTGTTCCGGGGCTCGGTGAAGGCCTCCGAGGCAGTCGGGTTGGCAGGCAGGCTCCTGGGGGTACCGGGGACCGCAGTCCTCGGCCTGAGCCGACGTGCCGAGCCACCGGACCGCACCCGGGATCTTCTGGGGGTTGCCGAGGCCCTCGGCATTTCGGCCGAAGTGGTGGAGGTCCCGCCCGAGGTCCTTGACGGCCCCGCGTGGATCCTTATCATGCGACTCGGTGTCTGAACCTTCCCTTCGCACCGTCGTTGCGTTCGCCAACCAAAAAGGTGGCGTGGGTAAATCGACTACGGCGATCAACCTCGCTGCGGCTCTCGCCGTCCTGGGTGACCGGGTCCTCATCATCGACTGCGATCCGCAGAGCAATGCCACCAGCGGACTGGGGATCGACAAGAGGACTCTCGAGAGGTCGGTCTACGACGTCATCCTGGGGGAGGCAGGTCTCGACGAGGTGATTCTCCCGACGATGGTCGAGAATCTCTGGATCGCCCCGTCATCGATCGACCTGGCCGCCGTCGAGATCGAGCTCGTGGCTCGATTCTCCCGGGAGCGCCAGATGGCACTGGCGATCGAGAAGTTGGGTGATCAGTACGACTTCGTGTTCCTGGACTGCCCTCCGAGCCTGGGACTCATCACCGTCAACGCCTTGACCGCCGCCGACGAGGTCATCATTCCGATCCAGGCCGAGTACTACGCGCTCGAAGGACTGACCCAACTGCTCAAGTCGATCCGAGCAATCCAGAGTAACCTTAACCCTGGACTAGAGATTGAAGGCGCGGTGATCACCATGTTCGACAAGCGGACCACCCTTGCCTCCGAGGTGGCCCAACAGGTCAGGGAGCACTTCGGTGACACCGCATACCGCACGGTGATCCCGCGGACCGTAAGGCTGGCGGAGGCCCCGTCGTTCGGGGAGCCGATCGAGTCGTTCGATCCCAAGAGCCGCGGTGCCGTCGCGTACCGCGGCCTGGCCGAGGAGTTCAGGAGGAGACATGGCCGCAGCTCGTAAGTCAGGACTTGGGAGGGGGCTCGACGCCCTGCTGTCGACGACCGACCGGCCCACAGAGGGCTTCGCCCTGATCGCCGTCGCCGCAGTGCTCCCCAATCCTCGCCAGCCCCGGGAACACTTCGATGAGGAGGCCCTGGAGGCACTGGCCTCCTCGATCAGAGAGGTCGGAGTCCTCCAGCCGATAGTGGTGGGTCCGGCGGACGACGATGGACGTCACGTACTGGTGGCCGGGGAGCGGCGGCTGCGCGCCGCCCGTGTCGTCGGGCTTCAGGAGATCCCGGCGGTGATACGCGACTCGGACGAGGCCGGCCGGCTCGCCGAGGCGCTCGTGGAGAACGTTCAGAGGGAAGACCTCGGGCCCCTCGAGGAGGCTGCGGCCTATCGTTCTCTCATGGAAGACTTTGCCATGAGCCACGAACAGGTGGCAGAGAGGGTTGGCAAGAGCCGCTCCACGATCACCAACACCGTGCGCCTCCTGAACCTGCCGGGAGCCATCCAGGGTCTGCTGGCCGAGGGGAGTCTCTCCGCGGGCGCCGCCCGGGCCCTCCTGGGAACCAGCGACAGCGCATTCGCGGTCCGGATCGCCAACCGAGCGGCAGAGGAAGGGTGGTCGGTCCGTCGGGTCGAGGAGGCCGTTCGCGATCACGAGTCGAGCGACACCGGGGAGGATCCCGCGCCGAAGCGTGAACGCCCAGCGGAGATCATCGCCCTCGAGGAGCGCCTGTCCGACCGTCTCGGCTCACCCGTGAAGATCCAGTACGGGAGCCGCGGGGGCGGCCGCCTGGTGATCCGATTCGGGTCGGTCGACGACCTCGAGAGGATCTACCGTGAGATGGGCGGATGATGCCGCCCGCCGGGCAGGGTTGGCGCCGGCCAACATCACCTGATCCGGTCCCTGTCTAACCCTCTACTCGACCGTTCGGGCCGCCATCCACTCTTCGATCGAGCGGGCCACCGCCACGCCGACCGTCTCGTCCAGGCGGGGGAGAGCGACCACGATCGCGGGCGCCCTCGTCTCACGCAGGAGTGGGGTGAGCCTGCCGACGGCCTCGACCCCCAGTCCTGCGGCGACGGCGCCGGCGATGCGGGCACCGGCCTCGCTGTGACTCATCGAGGATGCGAAGTAATAGACGCCGGCGACGTCGGTGGATGGAAGGGAGATGCCGAGCACGATGTCTGCGGCGACCTCGTTGGCATGATCGGCCCGGAGCCTCTCCGCCGGCCGCGTGTCCTCGGAGCGTGACAGCATCGGGTGCGCTCCGGCCTCGCGGAGGTGGTACATCGCGCCCATGGCTGCTGCCCACGATTCGATCGCCTCGCGGTCGTCCCGGCAGAAGGGATCTACGAAGACCCGCTGGCCGGTGATCGACTGCGGGAGGCTGGACAGCCAGACTCTCTCCCGGACTTCGTGCCGACCCATCTTCCCGGTCTCGCGTGCCATGAGGCCGAGCTCGGCGACGACCGCGGGACCGACGATTCCGTCCTCGGCCATGATCCGGTTGTGCTGGAAGTCGAGGACTGCACTCAGCGTGGCGGGCCCGAAGATCCCGTCGACGTCACCGGCATCGAAGCCGATGGCATTGAGTCGTCGTTGCAGCTCGGCTACATCGTCCCCGTGCAGCATCGGCATGCGGTAGTAGAGGAGCCGGTCGCCGAGGGCGAAGCCGGCGTCGACGAGGGTGCGCCAGGTCTCTCTTCCAACCATTCCGTCGGCGGCGATCCTGCGGGACTCCTGGAAGGAAATGACTGCTAGGCGGGTGGAGTCGCCGAACTCGCCCCGGCCGTCGCCCGAGACGTCGAAGCCGAGCGCGATCAGGCGATCCTGGATGTCGCGTACGGCTTCGCCGGTATCGCCCTTGGAGTAGAGAGCCATGGCGGGGCCATCCTGGCATGCCTCGAGGGTTGCCCGTTGCCCGTTGCCAGTCACCCGTGATGACAGGGGTCGCCAATCGCTACGAGATGAACTCGTCGATCTCGGAGAGGATCGAAGCCTCGGGTCGCGCTCCCACGATTCGCTTCTTCTCGTTCCCGCCCTGATACACGACCAGGGTGGGAATGCTCATCACCTCGTATTGCATCGCCGTTTGCGGGTTCTCGTCGACGTTGAGTTTGGCGACGGTGATCTTGTCGCCGTGATCGGTGGCGATCTTCTCGACGGTCGGAGCGATCATCCGGCACGGCGAGCACCACTCGGCCCAGAAGTCGACGAGGACGGGGTTGTCGCCCGAGATGAGATCGGAGAAGCTCTGGTCGGTCGCGGTGATCACGTTCTCAGCCATGGTCGGGCCTTGCGGCCTTCACCTCCTGTTCGGCGCCGGCACGAGGCCGGCGACTCGGTCATTCCCTCTCGAGCCAGCGCTCGGCGTCGATTGCCGCCTGGCAACCCATTCCGGCGGCCGTGACGGCCTGCCGGTAGGTGTGGTCGACGACGTCGCCTGCTCCGAATACTCCTTCCACCGACGTCGAGGTGTTCTCGAAGACCTCGATATACCCCTTCTCGTCCAACTCCAACTGCCCGGCGAAGAGAGCCGTGTTGGGGTCGTGGCCGATGGCGACGAACACGCCCTGTGTGGCGAAGTCCTCGACGGCCCCGGTCTCCACGTTGCGGAGCCGAACGCCTTCGACAGAGGTGTCACCGAGGACCTCGTCGACGACGGTGTTCCACATGATGTCGATCTTGTCGTGCTCCAGCACGCGGGTTGCCATGATCTTCGAGGCGCGAAACTCGTCGCGTCGGTGCACCACGGTGACCTTCGAGGCGAACTTGGTGAGGAAGAGCGCCTCCTCCATGGCCGAGTCACCGCCGCCCACGACGATGATCGGCCGGTCCTTGAAGAAGAAGCCGTCGCATGTGGCACAGGCCGACACGCCGTACCCGCGGAGCTTGCCCTCACCGGGTACGTCGAGCCAGCGGGCCGAGGCGCCCGTGGAGACGATGATCGACTCGGTCTCGTATTCATCACTGCCGACCCACAGTTTGAACGGTCGTTGTGACAGATCCACCTTCGAGACGTCCGACGTGACAACCCGGGTGCCGAAGCGAATCGCCTGCTTCTTGAACAGCTCCATCAACTCGGGACCCATGATGCCGTCGGGGAACCCCGGGTAGTTCTCCACGTCGGTGGTGAGCATGAGCTGGCCGCCGGCGGCGATGCCCTCGATCATGAGCGGGCTCAGATCCGCCCGCGAGGCGTAGATGGCAGCGGTGAGGCCTGCCGGGCCCGACCCGATGATGGTGATCTTCTCGGTCACGACTCTTCCTCGCTGGGCTTGCGGATCCGCTTCGACCACAGCAACGCCCCGAGCAGCAGGAATAGTCCTCCCACGATCGCGTAGCTGATCTCCATGTAGCGGGTGCAGTCACAGGCCTTCCTGGTCACTTCGCCGACGATCCGGAACAGACCGACCAGGAAGAAGATGAGTGCGGAGGTCACCAGCGTGAGCGCCACCAGGCCCAGGGTCACGAATGTGATGACCCGGGCGATCCGGTCGACGGTCATCGATCGGATGCGGGCTGCGATCGCCTCCAGGAAGTCGGCGATCTTGGCCGGGTAGTCGTCCCGACTGGTGTCCTGCTCCGCCATGAGCGCGAGGTTAGAGCGTGTGCGGGAGGGCCGTGTCCGATGGGACGCCGGGGATCAAGGGATCGAGTCGATGAGCTCGCAGCTGTCTGCGGAAAACGCGGCGGCAATGGCCAGGTCTCCGTCGGTGACCGTGAAGAACACCATCGCCTGTTGGTCGTGGAGCATGATCTCGGCATACATGAGATCGTCGAGGCCGACGCCGGTCTCCTCCTCGGCCTCCATGCCGCACGCGGTCTCGGTGGTAGGGGCGATGCGCTCCTGGCTGGATCCCTCGGAACTGGAGGCGATCAGAGCGTCGAGCCGCTCCTCGAGGGTGCGACTCTCCTCGATCGGGGCGCTCATCGCGGCAGCGGTCGTCGAGACGAGATCGCCATCGGAGGTGTCGAGGGTGGGTGCGCTCTCGAGGTCCGACTCACCGGCGGGGCTGCCACCCTCGGTTCGTGCTGCGTCATCGAGTTCGGCGACCCCCACGTTCTCCGCCGCAGGGTCACCGGAGTCGTTGAGGAGCCCGGTGAGCGGCACCACGGCCACGAGTGCGGCGAGCGTTGCCGCTGCGATCGAGATCGCCGCCCAGGGCGCCTTGCGCCGCTGCACCACCCGTTGTGGCGACAGGTCGAGCCCGACGGCTGCGGCGATGTTGCCGCGCAGCTCTCCGCGCTCCGTCTCGGTGAGGAGCGGGTCCGGGAGCTCACCAAGGGCGGACAGGGCGAGGCGATGCGCAGCCAGCAGTGCGGCCGCTTCGGGGTCGGCGGTGATGGCGCGCTCGGCCTCCGCGGCCTCCCGGGGTTCCAGGCGGCCTTCGGCGAGCGCAGCGATCAGATCGTGGTCAGGCATTGGCTTCACGGATTGGAGTGTCGGAGGGGTCGATCAGGTTCCCGAGGGCATCGGCCAGGAGGCGCCGTCCACGGAACACACGAGACTTCACGGTGCCCACCGGCACCTCGAGGATGTCGGCGACGGTCTGGAGAGCCAGCCCCTGAACGTCGGAGAGGACCACCGCGGCACGAAACTCGTCCGGTAGAGCGGCGAGGGCCGCCTCGATCTCGGGCCGGACCTCGGCCGACCGGTAGCCATCGTCGGCGGCGGGGTCCACCGGGTCGTTCGTCTCCGGCAGCGGCGCGGCGGCATGGCGGCGTCGACGCCTCTCCTGGTCGTAACAGGTGTTGACCGCCACCCGGTAGAGCCAGGTGCTGAACGCCGACCGTCCGGAGAAGCGGTCGGCCTTGCGGAACACGGTCACGAACGTCTCCTGGGTGGCGTCGAGGGCTGCCTCCCGGTCGCGCAACATTCGCAGGCACACGGCGAACACCCGATCCTCATGAGCGCGCATGAGCTCGTCGAACGCCTCCACCTCGCCACGGAGGTAGCGCTCGATGAGTTGGGCGTCGGCAGCGGCGCGGTCCGTCATCTCAAGCGGAACGGTAAACGACAAGCCTCCCGGAGAGGGCAGACGGCAGAGAGCAGATTGCTGAAGAGCGAGGCATGCCCGCCGCCGTCTGCCTGGAGCCCCGTCCCTTCCGTCGCATCGCGACCGAACGCGCGCGAGACTGCGGACGCATGATCCGCATCGTCACCGACTCTTCGTGTGACCTCCCCGACGAGGTCCTTGCCCGTCACCGGGTCACCGTGGTGCCCCTCACCATCCGATTCGGAGATGAGGAGTTCGTCGATCGGGAGGAACTGTCGGTCGATGCCTTCTGGGAACGGCTGACCTCGGACCAGACGCTTCCGGAGACCGCGGCGCCGTCGGTCGGGCGTTTTCAGGAGGCATTCAGCAGGCTCTCCTCGGAGGGGGCGGACGGCGTCGTGGTCATCTGCCTGTCGTCAGAGATCAGCGCCACCCATCAGTCCGCGGTACTCGCCGCCCAGGGCTACGGCGGAGGCATCCCCATCCGCGTGGTCGACAGCCGGCTCGTGTCCGCGGCACTCGGCCTGACGGTCATCGAGGCAGCGGAGGCGGCGACGGCAGGGGCCACGATCCACGAATCGGAGGCCGTCGCCGCGTCCGCGGCGGCACGCAGCAACCTGCTGGCGACCCTGGACACGCTGGAGTTCCTCAAGCGGGGAGGAAGGATCGGCACCGCGGCCGCCTTCTTCGGCAACCTGCTCGACGTGAAGCCCCTCATCTCCTTCTCCGATGGAGCCGTGTCGCCGGCGGGCCGGGTACGAACACGCAAGAAGGCGGTGGCGGCGATCCTGGAGCGTGTGACCGGGATGTCCGACCAGATCGAGGCGCTGAGCGTCATCCACTCCGACCCCGACGACCTCACCGACTTCCGAGAGGCGCTCGCCGGGGTCTATCCGGGTCCGACGATGCTGGCCCGCCTGGGCCCCGTCGTCGGCACCCATGCCGGCCCCGGGGTGATCGGCGTCTGCTACCGGCTCAAGTCCTAGAGCCGTCGTCGGTCTTCCGGCGCCCGCCGACGGGCACCGGGCACCGGGCACCGGGCGACGAGTCGGCCGGCATCAGCCGGCCGACTTCAGCACCGCCAGCGGCTCGTCGAGGGTGACGAAGCCTTCGGATTCGTAGAGGGCGATCGCGCTCTCGTTGTCCACCTGCGTGTTGAGCATGAGGACACGCGATCCCATTCGCCTGGCCCACCGGGCCGAGGAGCGGACCAATGAACGGCCGATACCCCGCCCCTGGCTCGACGGATCAACTGCAAGGCGTTGCAGGTAGGCGATCGAGCTCCCCGCCCCACTCACCGCGAAGCCGGCGAGGCCACCGCCGCTGCTGCGCACGACGTGGAGGACGGAGTGAGGAGTGGCGGCGATCGCCTCCTCCATGGCGCGGCGGTCGAATCGCCAGAAGTCCTCGAACGCTTCGGCATCGATCCGGAGTGCCTCCTCGAGGTCTTCCTCGCCGCCGACGAGGACCAGGTGGCCGGGCGGAGGGATCTGGTCGAGGTTCCTCCGCAGCAGCGCCAGGTCCGCGTGGTGCTCGAACGCGGCCTCGCACCAGGTCTTCTGGGCGGACCGGGTGAGAGGGGGTGACAGGACCGCAGTCGCTCCGACGCCGCGCAGCGTCTCGACGCAATCCGTGATGAAGGGGGCCCCCCCGCCGCGCACCAGGCGGAGGTGGGCCATCGGGATGACCTCGTTCCAGGGACGCGACTCGGCGCGCGCCCAGCCCTTGCGGAGGGTGATGGGCTCTGGCCAGTTCCCTTCGACGCGAACGCGTGCGGTCACGCGGTCGATGGTATCTGTGTCACGAGAGTCTCCCGAATCAGTGACGGCAGTCGCCTGCGGCCGGCGCTCGGCGCCGGGACCGGCAGGAGACGCCCCCGCGGATCTTGCTGGTTGCTGATTGCCGGACAAGAGTGATCCTGTGAAGCCTTTCCTCTTCTTCCACGAGGATTGCCTCGAGCACGACGCCGGGCGTGGGCACCCGGAGCGTCCCGAGCGGCTGACTGCAGCGCGCCTCGGGGCGCTCGCGTGGGGAGGAGAGATCGAGGAGCGGCCGGCTCCGCTTGCCGAGATCGAGGATCTCTACGGCGTGCACGATCCCGCATATGTGTCGGCGATTCGTGACTTCTGCGAGTCAGGCGGCGGCTCCCTCGATGCCGACACGGCCGCCGTGGCGGACTCGTGGATGGCGGCGCTGCGGGCCGCGGGGGCGGGCCTGGCAGCCCTCGATGCCGTGGACTCGGGTGAGACCGATGCTGCGTTCCTCGCCATCCGCCCGCCGGGCCACCATGCCCTCTCCGCACGGGCCATGGGGTTCTGCCTCTTCAACAACATCGCAGTCGCAGCGGACCGCCTCCGATCCCGTGATGAGCGGGTGGCGATCGTCGACTGGGACGTCCACCACGGCAACGGCACACAGGAGATCTTCTACGGCGATGCCGATGTTCTCTACATCTCGCTCCACGAGTTCCCCTTCTACCCGGGGACGGGCTGGCTCGACGAAGCGGGCCACGGTGCGGCCCGGGGGACCACCATCAACGTCCCCGTGCCGGCGAGGACCGCCGGCGATGCCTATCGCGAGGCGTTCGACCGGGTGATCCTGCCCGCGATCGGTGAGTTCGCACCGTCGCGCATCCTCGTGAGTGCCGGGTATGACGCGCATCGCGACGATCCACTGGCTGCTCTGATGCTCGAGGCGGAGGACTACCAGTGGATGGCCGCCGCCCTCGCCGGGTTCGGGATCCCGGTGGTCTACTTCCTCGAGGGTGGATACGACCTCCCGGCGATCGAGGCCTCGGTGGCGGCGACACTCCGCGGGGCGGCGGGCGTCGGGGCAGAGTCGGGGACCGGGTCGCCGCGCCGTGCCCTCCAGATGATCGACCTGGTCGCCGAGGCCCAGTCGGAGTATTGGAAGGGCGTTCGAGCTCCCTAGGGAGCTCGATGGGCGACACTGAACCGCGGG
Organism: Acidimicrobiia bacterium; assembly: GCA_035464675.1. Taxonomy (GTDB): domain Bacteria; phylum Actinomycetota; class Acidimicrobiia; order Spongiisociales; family UBA11373; genus JAUYIV01. Next base: position 17,625 of record DATHSA010000038.1, on the reverse strand, counting down.
CGGCGGCCGCGCTGGCGAGAGGCAGACCGGCACCCGTCCCCCATGCCTCTTCGCGTGGTCGTCACCTCGAGAACGAGGGGCGGCACCTGCGAGCGGTCGACGGGAACCGTCGCGCGACCGCTTCGATCGCGCGACGTACCATGCCGTGATGCCCATTCCCCCCCGCCTCGAACCGTTGCTGCGCGCCGACGGCGTGCCGGTGAGGGTCGCCGAACGCTTCCGTGATGCGGGACACGACATCTACCTGGTCGGCGGAGGGGTTCGCGACGCCCTGCTCGATCGCGGCGTGCCCGACGAGTACGACTTCGCCACCGATGCATCACCGGATGAGATCGAGGCGCTGCTCACGGGATGGGCCCGGTCGGTGGTGACGATCGGCAAGGAATTCGGGACCGTGGGGGCGATGGTCGACGAGCATTCGGTGGAGATCACCACCTTTCGCAGCGACGTCTACCGGGAGGAGAGCCGCAAGCCGGTGGTCGAGTTCTCGGACGACCTGGAGACCGATCTCTCCCGTCGCGACTTCGCGATCAACGCCATAGCCCTCCGCCTGGTGCCCGAGCCCGAGATGATCGATCCGCACGGCGGGCTGGTCGACCTCGGCGCCGGGAGCCTCCGCACACCGATCGATCCGGAGGTGTCATTCGGGGACGATCCCCTGCGAATGCTGCGCCTCTTCCGTTTCGTGGCGACCCTCGGCTTCGACGTGGAGGGGACGACGCTCGCGGCCGTCCGGGGGATGGCGGCCAGGCTCGAGATCGTGAGCGCCGAGCGCATCCGCGACGAGTTCGATCGGCTGATCACCGGCGAGCATGCCGAGACGGCCCTCTGGGGGGTGGTCGAGAGCGGCCTCGCCGAGCACTTCATCCCCGAGGTGCCGGCTCTCGCCGTCGAGCAGGACCCGCACCACCAGCACAAAGACGTGCTCGCCCACACGATCGCGGTGGTGGGGAAGTGCCCGGCCGACGATCGCATCGTGCGGCTCGCGGCCCTGTTTCACGACATCGGCAAGCCCGACACCCGCGCCTTCGGAGAGGGCGGCGTCAGCTTCCATCACCACGAGGTCGTCGGTGCCCGAATGACCCGGGCACGGATGCGAGAACTCCGATATCCCAAAGACGACGTGGAGGCCGTGTCGAACCTCGTGTACCTCCACATGAGGCCACACACCTTCAAGCTCGGGTGGAGCGACCGGGCCGTACGGCGTTACGTCCGTGACGCCGGCCCGCTCCTCGATCGGCTCAACACGCTGGTGCGCTGCGACGTGACCACCCGCAATGAGAAGCGGGAACGGCAGATCCAGCGCGCCATTTCGGAGTTGGAGGATCGCATCGCCGACCTGCGCGCCCGAGAGGAGATCGACCTCATCCGCCCGCCCATCGACGGCAACCGGGTCATGGAGCATCTAGGCCTCGAGCCGGGGCCCCTGGTCGGGGAGGCGATGGACATGCTCCTGGAGCACCGGCTCGACGAGGGCCCGTATGACGAGGATGAGGCGCTTCGCCTGTTGGATCAGTGGGCGACGGAGCGGGGTTTGGCGAGTTCTTGACCCTCCTCAGCTCCGATCCTCCAACGGCGGGTCGACAGCCGGAGGCGTGAGCCGGGTGGCGATGACTAGCGTCGGAGACATGCTCGCCCCGCGACTGCTTGACGCGTTCGACGCTTTCGCCGGGACGATCTTCCCCGCGATCGACGGCGTCCGCTCGGCTTCGGACCTCGACGCTGGACGGCGCCTTGGCGCGGAGATCTTCGATCGGCTTCCCGACGATCGGGCACGACGCGACCTGGAACAGGTCCTCCGGCTCATGGATTCGGGCCTCGGGTCGATCCTGCTGTTCGGTATGCCTGGGACGTTGGCCTCGATGCCACCGGATGTCCGAGAGGATGCGCTGCGGCGAATGTCCCGCTCGCCGGTGCGGAAGGTTCGCCAGGGATTCCAGGCCCTCAAGGCCCTGGCCGGGATCCTCCACGCCAACCCAGCCCCGGGGTGGGACACCTGGCCACTGTGGGAGGCCATGGGCTACCCGGGCCCGCACCTCCCCGAGCCGGCATCGCCCGGGACGGTCCGGCCGATCACGATCGAGGGCGACGAGGAGTGGGAATGCGATGTCGTGGTCGTGGGATCGGGTGCCGGCGGCGGGGTCGCCGCAGCGGTCCTGGCCGGAGCCGGCCTCGATGTGGTGGTTCTCGACCGCGGGCCCTACCGCACGCCGGGCGAGTTCGGCCACCGCGAGTACGAGGCATTGGGTGACCTCTACCTGCAGGGCGGTCTCGCATCCACCTCCGACGGCGGCATCGCCCTCATCGCCGGCTCTGCTCTCGGCGGGGGCACGGTGGTCAACTACACGACGTCGTTCGCGACGCCGGATCGGGTCCGGCAGGAGTGGGATCGGGTCGGCGGCCTGCCCGGGGTCTTCACCGGCGCCGAGTACGAGGAGTCCTCGCGCGTCGTCCAACAGCGGTATGGCGTCAACACCGAGTACGGGCATCCGGCCACGCGCGACCGGATCATGGAGACCGGCCTGCGAGCTCTCGGGTGGCATTCGGCGGCGATGCCGCGCAATGTCTCGGGGTGCGACGAGCGGGCCTGTGGTTGGTGTGGTCTGGGGTGCCGTATCGGTGCCAAGCAGTCGACACTCGTCACCTGGCTGGAGGACGCCCACGCCGAAGGGGCCCGGATCGTTGCCGAAGCCGACGTCGAGCGCATCATCATCTCGAGTGCGCGTGCCCGCGGGGTGATCGCTTCGGTCGGCGCTCACCGGCTCACCGTGTCGGCCAGGGCGATCGTGGCCGCCGCCGGCGCCCTGATGACTCCCGTTCTCCTCCAACGGAGCGGCCTGAACGGTCCCACCGTGGGCTCCGGTCTCCGGCTGCATCCGGCCACGGTCGTATGGGGCCGCTTCACCGATCGCGTCGACCCGTGGACGGGAGTCATGCAGTCCCGGTACTCGGACCAGTTCGCCGACCTGGACGGCACCGGGTATGGGTTCCGTTTCGAGACGGCGCCGGTGCACCCGACGCTCGTCCCGCTCCTGTGGGGCTGGGATGGCGGCGAGCGGTTCGCCGCCGACTTCGCCGACCTCGGTCACTGGAGCCCGATCGGCATCCTTCTCCACGACCGTGGATCGGGTCGGGTCAAGGCGAGGTCCGACGGCTCGGCGTCCTGGAACTACCGGTTCGATCGACGCGACCTCGATGCAGTCGGGATCGGGATCGCGAGGGCTGCGGAGGTCCTCGCCGCCGCAGGCGCCGAGGAGATCATGGCATCGACCCTGGCCCCGATCCGGTGGCGGCCCGCGGACGGAGGCTCCCCGGATCAGTTCGCCGACGATGTGCGCCGTTTCGGCCTCGGCCCCAACAGGACCGTCTACTTGTCCTTCCACCAGATGGGATCGGCGGCGATGGGGGCCCACCGGAGGTCGTCGGCGATCGACGGCGACAACCAGTCACACCACGTACGCGACCTCTATGTGATGGACGGTTCGGCGTTCCCGACGGCGAGCGGCGTCAACCCCATGATCTCGATCTCCACGATCGCCCACCGCGCCGCTACGCGCCTCGCGCGGCGAATGACCTAGTCGCGACGCCCGGACTCAGGAGTCAGCGCCAAGGCCGCGCGTGAGTCTCCCTGGTGCCTGCTGGCGGTTCTTACCGGACGCTGGTGGCTGGCTGTTGGTTCCCGGCGCTCTCACGAGTACCAGGTGGGCCGCTCGGCCTCCTCCTGGCGCCGTTCGCGGCGCGACGCCGAGAACTTGTGGGCGTATTCGACGAGCTGTTCGGAGCACGACTTGCGCCAGCCCATCGCACGGAGGCCCTCGACTACCCCTTCTCCACGATCGTCGAGGGTCTTGGCGACGTCGTTCCACGACGGGAGCAGGGCCCGCTGGATCGCCTCCTCCAGGAGGGGGTGGCGGGTGTGGAGCGGGCGTCCCCGCTGGCCCTTCAGGTCGAATGCCGCCACCAGGGCGTTGCGGAATCGCTCCCGCCCGTACTGGGGCACGTCGATGAGGCGTTCCAGGCGGCGGAGGGCAGGGGTGTTGGCCGACTCGCCCTCGGACCGCCACTCGTCGAGCTCCTCACGGACGGTCCTCGCCATCTTCTCCGCCGCGTCGGAGAATCCGAGCACCGAGGCCTTGCGCATCTCGAGCTGGACCATCTCGTCGTACTCCGACTGGGTGGCCGCCAGCAGCGATCCCCATCGCTCCCGCTCCTCCTCGCTGAACCCGGCCCGCTGGGGAAGGCCCTCCCACAGGGCTTCGAGGACGGCGAGTCCGTCGAGGCAGCCCTTGGTGTTGCCGGCCACTTGGGAGAGACGGTTGATGACGTACCGCGGGCTGAGTCCGGTCATGCCCTCGTCCGTGGCGCGTTCCCGCAGTTTCCGGGCATCGTCGGCGCCGCCGTGGGAGCCGTAGCGGCCGTCGTAGAGGCGGAGTTTGCGGATGAGCCCGGACACCCCGCCGCCGGGATGTTCGAGCCGGGTGAGCACGGCGAACGTGGCCGCGGTGTGAAGCGCCAGCGGTGACACGTCGCGGCGGCCGAGGTCGGCGCCGGAGAGCATCTTCTCGTAGATGCGGATCTCGTCCCTCACCGAGAGCACGAACGGCACCTTGACGACGACCAGCCTGTCGAGCATCGCCGCGGCGCGCGGGTTCTCGACGAGTTCCTGGTACTCGGCCAGGTTGCTCTGGGCGATCAGGGCTTCGTCGGCATACATGGTCCCCGGCCCACTCGTCTTGATGATCTGCTCCTGGCTGAGGCTGAGGAGCACGGCGAGGAATCGCTCGTCCATCTTGAACACCTCGAGCAGGTCGGCCATCCCGCGGTGGGCGGCGTTCAGCTCGCCGTCGAAGCGGAACGCCCGCCGTGCCGACGTGGGGTCGCCCGGATCGAGCAGGCTCAACTCGACCTCACCGACGAGGCGGGAGAGATCCTCGGACCGGGGGTCGGTGGCGACGAAGGTTCCGAACCCGGTCCCATTCGAGATGCTGTAGTAGATGCGCTCGATGGGGACCTTGGTGATGTCGCCCTTGTGGACGTTGTCGACGATCCAGCGGACCTCGGGGTTCAGGTCACCCTCGATGTACACGCCGGTCTCGTCGCGGAGGTCCTTCGGTACGAGGCGCAGCGGGTCCTCGTGCATCTGAGAGCCCTTGACCGCGTAGACCCGGCCGTCGTCGGTGTGGGTGTAGGCCTCCAGCCCCTCCTTGATCGTGTTGATCAGCGTCGACTTTCCGGACCCCGGCGGTCCGACGAGCAGCAGGATGCGCTTGCGGACGTCGAGCCTGCGTCCAGCGGCTCGGAAGTAGTCGACCACCTGCTGCAGCACCCACTGCTGTCCGAACAGCTCTCCCTCGAAGAGGTCGAAGCGTTCCTCACCCTCGGGTCCGGTCGAGGTGCCTGCGGCCTCGAGCATGTCGGCGATGAGGGCGTGGGAGAGGCGCGCCAGACGGGGGTCGTCGCGCACCATCTCGAGGTACCGGGCGAAGGTGAACTCCTCCACCGGTGCGGCGACTTCGGCCTTGATCTTCTCGAGGAGTTCTTTCGGTTCCATGCCAGTCCTCTATTCATTGCCCGGGCAGACTCAGCCGGCGTCGGCGGCGAACATACCTCCTCCGCAGCCGGTCCCGCGGCCGTCACTAGTTCGAAGGGCGCCGCCGTAGATCTGTCGTCTTCACCCCAGAGCGTAGAGAGCGGGAGACCTCCAGGTCTCCCGCTCTCGTATTCGCTCATCCCGGCGCGTGGCCGGGAATGGTTCCTCGTCAGCCGCTAGAACGGCTCGAGCCCGTTGCCCAGCGCCTCGGCAAAGCCGAAGTACACGAGCACGATCCCGGCGATCAGCGTCACCCATCCGACGAGGTTCTTGAACCCGCGGTTGTGGTGGACGAGTGCCGCCGAGATGAAGATCAGGGCGAACACGACGCCCAGGATCAAGGCCGAGAACGTGTACTGGCCGGCAGCTTCGGCGTCACTGAAATACATGAAGCCGAAGAGGCTCACGATCGCGAACAGGAGGGCGAACATGCCGAATGTCCGGTCCTGAGCCGACTCGTTCCATGCGTTGGCAGAGGCCAGGAACCCGAACACCGCAGCGAACGAGACCGTGCCGCCGAGTACCGCGTCCCCGCCTGCTCCACCGCTGAATGCAAACCAGAGCCCGAGCATGAACGCGAATGCTCCCAGTGCGTAGGCGGTGGTGCGGGCCTCGGTCACCCCGCCCCAATACCAGCCGTACGTCGCCAGGGTCGCGCCAATGACTACAAGTGCTACGTCCACAGGTCTTCCTCCCGTTAGTGGACTTCCCCTTACACCCTCTTAGACCCGAGGCGCGCGCGCATGGTTGCGGGGGGTTATGGGGTTTCTCGGGAAGTTTTCGCGCTCGAGACCCTGTGGATAAGTGGAAGGGCAGCGACCAGGCAGCCCCCGGCAGCCGGGAGAAGTCTTCGACCCGTGACGAAGCCGATCGGCGGCTGGTGGCTGGCTGCCCTATTCGACCGGCCTGCCGTCGTCGCCCAGCCAGAGCTCGTCGTCGACGCCGAGACCTTCGGCGATCCGGTTGATGTAGTTGAAGTAGGCGCATACCTGGACCAGGTCGTTGATCGACCGATCGTCGAGCCCGGCGCCGCGGAGGCGTTCGACATCCGCCTGCCCCACCGCTGAGGGCTCGCGGGTCAGCCGCTCGGCGAACTCGAGCATGGCCATGGTTGGATCGTCGAGCCCGGCGGTTCGCCAATCGTCGGCAAACCGGTCCACGATCTCCTGATCCGTGACCTCCGACCGGAGGTCGTGCAGATGCGCCTTGATTCAGTAGTGGCAGCCGTTGGTCTTCGAGGTGACCACCGCGATCATCTCCCGCTGGGCTCTCGTGAGGGGGGACTCCCCGAACATCACCTGCCCGTACAGCCTCATGCTCTCTCGAAGCGACTCGGCGTTCTGCCCCTGGACCGCCACTATCTCCCAGAGCCGCCCGGCCCGAGCCATCCGCTGCTCGTAGATCCTCTTCAGAAGGCCGTCGGCGTCGTCGGGGTGGATCCGGTCGACATGGGGCATGGGGGTGATTCTGGCAGCCGAGGCGACTCGGCCATCAGCAGGCGTGATGCCCGGGCGGCGAGATCGTCCTCGCCGGCTGCTGGAGATCGGCGGCTGGCTCCTCTCACTCCTCCTCGTCACTCTTGTGGAACCGGCGCTCCAGATACTCGACGATCGATCCGGCGACATCGACGCCACTGGCGGCCTCGATGCCCTCCAGGCCCGGGGAGGCGTTGACCTCGATCACCAGGGGTCCCTCGTCACTGCGGAGCATGTCGACACCCGATACGTCGAGTCCCAGCGTCGCCGCCGCGGTGATGGCTGTCTCGGTCTCGACCTCGGAGAGATCGACGTGGCGGGCGGTGGCCCCGCGGTGGAGGTTGGCCCGGAACTCGCCCTCGGCGGCGACCCGCTCCATTGCCGCGACGACCTTCCCACCGACGACGAAAGCCCTCACATCCCGATTGTGGGCCTCGGCGACGAACCGTTGGACCAGGATGTTGGCGTCCAACTGCCGGAAGGCGGCGATCACCGACTCCGCCGCCTTGAGAGTCGGGGCGAGCACCACCCCGACTCCCTGGGTGCCCTCGAGGAGTTTGATGACATACGGGGGCTTGCCCACGACCTCGAGCAGCCCGGAAATGTCCTTGATCGAGTGCGCGAACGAGGTGACCGGAAGCCCGATCCCGGCCCGGGAGAGGAGCTGCAGGGATCGCAGCTTGTCGCGCGCCCGGGAGATCGCCTGGGACTCGTTGGCGGTCAGCACGTGCATCATCTCGAACTGCCTCACCACCGCGGTGCCGTAGAACGTGTAGCTGGCGCCGATCCTCGGGATCACCGCATCGAGCTTCAATTCTCTTCCGGCGAACAGGACCTTTGGCCGCCGCGACGTGATGTCCATGTAGCAGCGGAGGTAATCGACGACCGAGACCTCGTGGCCGCGGGTCTCGGCCGCCTCGACGAGGCGCGAGGTCGAGTACAGGCCGGGACGGCGGCTGAGGACTCCGATCCGCATCACTTCTCGCCCAGCAGGTATTCGGCGGAAGGGTCAACGACGGCTCTGCCGCTGATGGCCTCGCGTCCGATGAGCATCCGGTACTGCATGCGGGTGCGCCGGGCGAGGTTGAGATCGATCGGCCAGCGCTCGCCACCGAGTGCGAGGTCCGTGCGGATCACGTAGCGCTCCTCCTCGCGCCCTCCCCGCCCGGGGTTGCGGACGGTGCGCACATCGACGACGGGGGCAGACGCCTCGACGGTGTCGGTGCGGGAGAGGTGCACCCGGAAGCGGACGAATCGCTCGCCCTTGTGCTCGTACTCGTTGATGCGGCTGACGTCGATCGACGAGGACGAGGCGCCGGTGTCGATCTTGGCCGCGATGAGGTCGATCCCCAGCCCGGGGAGCCCCACGATCTCGCACCAGCCGACGGTCAGCATGAGATCGAGGCTAGGCGACCGCTTGCCGCTCCAGAGTGGCGTAGCCTTCTGCCATGGCATCCAAGAAGAAGTGGTTCGGCCTGGCGGCTCTCGGTGCGTTCCTCGTGGCGATGTTCAAGCGCAAGAAGAAGGAGCGGGAGACCTTCGGCGAGCCGATGGAAGGCACGATCGAGACCTGATCTGGGAGTCCCACGGAGCCGAATCTCCGTAGGGTGATCCGGATGAATCGTGCGACGAGGTCGATCGCGCCGTTGCTCGCCGCGCTGACGCTGCTCGGTGGGTGCGCCGACGACTCCGGTCGGGATCCGACTCCGACGACCGCCGCCCCGACGACCCTTGCGCCGGCGACCTCGACCACCATCGCCCCAACCGGGCCACAGCCGATTCCCGCGTCCGGTCCATCGAGACTGGCCGCAGGCACCGCCTACGACTCCCCGGACTTCTGGGAGCCGGTCTCGATCGTCCCGGTCGATGAGGGATGGATCTCCTACGAGGCGACCGACATCGGCATCCATCTGAAGTACGCCGGGGATGAGGCGCGCGAGAACGAACTCGACCTGAGCGTCTTCGTCGCAGATGTCCAGCTCGCTCCGGAGGCAGCCGCAGAGGACTTGATGATGTCGCAGCCGGTCGTGGTCGTGGCCGGACCCGACGAGGCCCAGGTCGCCGGCCACATGGCGGTGAGACTCGACGTCGAAGTCACCGACGAGGGGCAGGCCGTCGAGTGCGGTGCGGCCGGCTTTCCCCTCGGATGGAGCTACTTCTTCGGGCCCGGTGTCATCCTTCAACGGGCGAGCGGCGACGCCCCGACGACCTTCGGCCTGTCTGCCTGCAGCGCCGCCCGGGTGTGGTTCGTCGATGTCTCCGGCTCCACCATCACGATCATCGCCGGCACGGCTGGTCCCGCCGTGTTCGATGCGGTGATCCCCATCGCAGAGCGGATGATCGCCGGACTCTCGTTCGATCGGAGCAGGTGAGTCGACCCGGGAGACTCGATGACGTTGCTGGGATTGTCCCGTGACCAGATCCTCGCTCACCGCCGACGGGTGGGCTCGCTCGACGAGCGACTGCCCGCGGGCGGTACCTCCCTCCGCAAGGCGGCCTGGGCGGGACTCACCGACAGCACGCCCCGGGCAGCTCTTCTCTCGGCCCACGCCCGGGTCGAGGGCACGCAGCCGCACACCTGGGAGGATCCGGCGCTCGTCCAGACCTGGGGTCCGCGGTTCAGCACGTACGCCGTTCCGAGGGAGGACCTCGCGGTCTTCACCCTCGGGAGGCACCCGGAGGGGGAGAAGGCTCGAGCGCGCGCCGAGGGCCTGGCGGAGCGGCTCGCAGATCTTCTCGGCGACGGGTCGATGACCCACAGCGAGGCAGGCAGGGCCCTGGGTGTCGGCAACGCAATTCGCTATGCCGCCACCACCGGAACCGTTCTGATCCGATGGGAAGGCGCCCGGCAGCCCACGATCCGGTCGGTGCCGGCGCCCGACACGGATCCTGCCGAGGCCCGACTCGAATTGGCGCGCCGGTACCTGCACGTCCTAGGGCCAGGGACCCCCAACGGCTTCTCCCAGTGGGCCGGGATCAGGTCGCGACGCTCCCCGGCGATCTTCGACGGGCTCGCGGCAGAGTTGACTTCGGTGGACACCCCCGTCGGCGAGGCCTTCGTCCTTTCCGAGGACGAGGAGTCGTTCCGGATCGGTCCCGGCCCTACTGCCCCTGCCCGCTTCCTCCCGAGCGGGGACACCTTCTTCCTCTACTGGGACGACGATCGGGAGCTGCTCGTCCGCGACGAGCAGCGTCGCTCCGAGCTGTGGACGTCCCGGGTGTGGCCGGGTGCACTCCTGGTCGGCGGAGAGGTCGCCGGGATCTGGCGCCGACGGCAGGGGACCCTCACGGTTCACCTGTGGCGACGGCTCGCAGGCTCGGAGCGGGAGGCCGTCGAGACGGAGGCGGTGACCCTCCCTCTCCCTGATGTCGACGAGGTGACCGTCCGCTGGGAGGAGCCCTAGGCGCTCTTCACTGGTCCCGGGAAGAAGGCGTTGGTGCGGCTGGCGTACTCGTCGTACCCGGGACGGCGCTTTGAGATGGTCTTCTCCAGCATCGCCACCCCGCTCACCCGGAGCAGGAGGAACGACATGACCAGGGGGCCGATCACGGTCCAAGCGGTTCCCGAGGCGTCGAGGGCGACCACATAGATCCCCCACCACACGCAGAAGTCTCCGAAGTAGTTGGGATGCCGGGTGTACCGCCACAGGCCCCGGTCCATCACTTTCCCGTCGTTGGCGGGATCGGCCTTGAACCGGGCGAGCTGGGCGTCTCCAACGGTCTCGAAGATCAGGCCGATGCTCCAAATGGCGAGGCCCGCCGCCGTGATCAGGCCGAGGTCGCCGGGAGCGAGGATCGCAACCTGCACGGGGAGCGACACGACCCAGACCAGCACCCCCTGGAGGAGGAAGACGGTCCCCAGGCTGATGATCCAGAATCGTGATCCCCATCGCCGGCGCATGGCCTGGTAGCGATAGTCCTCGCCCTTGCCCAGGTTGCGCCACAGCAGGTAGCCCGAGAGTCGGGCACCCCAGACGGTGACCATCGCCGCAAGTATCAGGTCGTGGGCGTCCCACGCTCCGACGACGAGCGCCGCCGTCCATGCGACGACGACGAACGCCGTGCCCCAGAACGGGTCGACGATCGAGGCGTCGCGCAGGAGGACGCTGACGATCCAGAGCAGGACCATGGCTGCCGCGATCACAGCGCCCGTGACCAGCAGGAGGTCGGGCAGGTTCATCGGGTCGAGTAGCCGCGCTCCTCGGCGGCGGCGGCGATCCTTCGTGCCATGCGGGGGAACACCAAGCGGTGGGGAATCAGCATCGCGTACCAGTAGACCCTGCCCCACCATCGCCGCGGCCGGAACCAGGCCGTCTGTATGAGGTCGGCACCGAATTCGGTGGACGTGGTTTCCCACTCGACCCAGGCCTCACCCGGGATCTTCAGTTCACCGCGCAGACGGAGCCGCTCGCCGGGGTCGACCTCCTCGACGCGCCAGCAGTCGACGACGTCGCCGACGCGAAGCTCGTGCGGGTGCCGTCGCCCGCGCCGAAGGCCGACTCCGCCCACCATCTGGTCCAGCAGCCCGCGGATGCGCCATGCCCAGTCCATCCCGTAGTAGCCGGCGTCTCCACCGATCCGGCTGAACGCCCAGAAGATGTGGGACGCCTCGGCATCGGTGGGGACGATCTGGCGGTCCATGTAGACCACCTGGCTGCGCTTGTCGCGAACCGGCGGAGGCGCCGGGGGATGCGACTCGGCATCCGACCAGCGGGTGATCACACCTCCGGGTAGGCGCGACAGGGCGCGTCGGACCGCCATCCGATACGGGGTGGGCTCGTCGACCAGGATCTCGGGGGCGTCAGGAACCAGGCCGCGACGCAGGTCCTCGATGATGGGCCGGGCCAGGTTGGGGGAGAGGGGCGTCACCAGGCCCGCCCACAGCGCGGACAGACGCCCCGCGACGAACGGGACCGGGATGGCCCGACGCTTGCGCAGCCCTGCCTCGTCGGCGTAGATGCTCATCATCTCGCGGTACGTGAGGACGTCGGGTCCTCCGAGTTCCACGATCCGGCCCAGGGTCGCTTCGTCGTCGACCGCTCGGCTGAGCACCTCGATCACGTCACGAACACCGATGGGGCGGCACCGGTTCCGTACCCAACGCGGGGTCACCATGATCGGGTTCTTCTCGGTCAGCGAGCGGATCATCTCGAACGAACGCGAACCCGATCCGATGATCGGACCTGCCCGGAATTCGGTCACCGGCACCGGCCCCTCGGCGAGGATCGCGCCGATCTCCTGGCGACTCTGGGTGAAATGGGAGTGTCGGCCTTGCGGGTTGCCCACCGCTCCGAGGTAGATGATGCGTCGAAGCCCGGAATCTTCGGCGGCGCCGCGGAAGTTGGCGGCCCCGATGCGGTCGGCCTCCAGGTACGACTTGCCGGCGGCCTGGGAGTGGACGAGGTAGAACGCGACATCGCACCCCGACAGGGACTCCTTGACGGAGCGGGCGTCGAGCACGTCCCCCCGGACCACCTGGACGTCGCGTCGCCACGGATGCTGTGCCAGCTTGGCGGGCGACCGGACCATGCAACGCACCTGGTGTCCGGCATCCAAGAGGCGCGGCACGAGCCGGCCTCCGATATAGCCAGTGGCGCCCGTGACGAGGATCCGCATGAGTCGCGCGAGGCTAGGGGAACTGGCCGGCTATGGGCCGGGCCGGCGTCCAGGCGGCCAGCCTCCAGCAAGAGTGGTCTCGCGGATGTCGTGCGCCGCCGTAGTCCCCTCGAACCAGACTCTGGGGAGGGGTGGCTGGCCTGGATGACCGACCGACCCGGCGGTGGCCGTGATCGGCCCTGCGGCCAGCCGTCGGCCGTCGTCCGTCAGGGGCTCTCGGCCGTGACGCTTCCGGTTATCTGGAGTCGAGAGGTTCTCCGGCCGAATGGCTACTGTGCCCGCGCGACAAGCCCGTTGGAGGTCTAGTGGCCGCGAGCATCATCGTCCGGCCAATCAGCGAGGGAAAGCTCGACGAGTGGCGCGAGTTTCATGCCGCGCTCATGGGCTCGCGCCGGATCGAGTGGGCGCAGTCCCAGCGGCGGCGGGGGATCACCCGTCAGGTCGTCGCCCTTGTCCATGAAGGCGGAACCGACCTGGCGGTCGTGTACACCGAGGGCAAGGATCCGGTGGCCGCGCTGCAGGCCCTGGCGGAGTCGAACGACGCCTTCGATGTCTGGTTGATGGAGCGGGTGGAGGATCTGCACGGTCCCCCGCTGTCATCCGAGGTCACATTGGACACCGCGCCCCGCCCGGGGCCATGGAAAGGGTGGCGGACATGAGGAGGATGTTGGTGTTGGTGCTCGCCATCGGACTCGTGGCCGCGGCGTGCGGTGACGACAGCGGGGGCATCTTCACCACCACGACGGGCGGTTCGACGTCATCCACCGCTGACACCGGGTTCGAGTATCCGACTCAGATCGTGGACGCCTACGTGGAGGGATGCTCGGTCGATGGCACCGAGGAGTTCTGCCGCTGCACGATCGACGAGTTTCAGCTGCGGATGTCGCTCGAGGACTTTCTCGACCTGGAGCAGAGCGACGACATCGAGTCCAACGCGGTCGTCAACGAGATAATCGACATCTGCCAGCGCCGGGTGGGTGGCACGACAACGACCACCGAGGCAGGAGGCTTCGAGCCGATCACCGATCCTGGGACCGCGATCGAGCTGTCCATCGCCGACCTGGAACTCTTCTGGTCGCAGGAGATGCCCGACGTATGGGATGTCGACTACACGCCCGTGTCCGCCTATGGGCCGTACCTGATCTCAGAGGGCGACGTCCCGGTGTGCGGTGGACCACTGGAGCGCGAGCAGTACACGGGCAACGCCTTCTACTGCAGCCTCAACGACACCATCCAGTGGGACCTCGAGACCCTGATGGTGCCGTTGTGGACCGAGTACGGCGACTTCACCGTGGCCCTCGTCATGGCCCACGAGTGGGGCCATGCCGTGCAGGCGAGGTTCGGGTTCGACGACTCGCTTCCGACCATCATCTCGGAGCTTCAGGCCGACTGCCTTGCAGGCGCATGGACCGGGCACGTCGATCGTGAAGAGAGCGACATCCTCCGACTCGACGCCGGCGATCTCGAGGAGGGCATGGCGGGCTTCATCCTCATCGGTGACCAGCTCGGAAGCGCACCGAGTGGCCCCAACGCCCACGGCAATTCGTTTGCCCGGCTCAGCGCCTTCTACGATGGCTACTCGCTCGGTGCAGGCCACTGTGCCACCTTCGAGGACTCACCTCCACCGTTCTTTCACATTCCGCTCGGCGTCGACGGTGTCGTCGACCTGCCGTATGCCGAAGCCGCCACCTTCCTGACCGGGGCGCTGGAGGCATTCTGGGAGATCGTCTACCCGGACCAGTTCGGGACCGAGTGGGATCCGGTGGACGCCACGATCCCGGTGTTCCCGTCATCGGGCGAATACCCGACCTGCGGCGGCTTCGCCCTGGAACGCGAGTTCTTCGAGGGCAATTCCTTCTATTGCCCGCCCGACGACTACGTGGCCTGGGACGAGGAACAGCTCTTCCCGGCCCTGTACACGGAGATCGGTGACTTCGCCCTCGGCCTGGTGCTCGCCACTCATTGGCATGAGGCGGTACAGCACAGAGCGGGTCTGGAGACCGAGGGCGAGGCGGCAACGCTGCAGCGGGATTGCCTCACCGGGGTGTGGACCGCCGCCCTGACCATCGAGGACAATCCGACGGAGATCATCCTCACCGCCGGTGACCTCGATGAGGGGATCTCCGGATTCCTGGTGACGTCGGCGCCGGCGGGCACCGAGGGGCACGCGTCGGCGTTCGGGCGGTTCGAGTCGTTCAAGAACGGGTTCCTGAACGGGATCTCCGTCTGTGGGCTCCCCTGATGCCTGGGGGACCAGAGGAAGCACGCAAGTGGGCCTGACCCGTCCGCTCTACCGGCTCTACGAGGAGCGTCTCCTGCGGTCTCTGGACCGCGACAGGCTGCCCCGCCACATCGGCGTGATCCTCGACGGTCATCGCCGTTTCGCCCGGAGGGCCGGTCTTCCGGACTACGCCTCGTCGTACCGCGCCGGGATGGACAAGCTCACCGACTTCCTCGGCTGGTGTGATCAACTCGAGGTGCCGGTGCTGACCTGCTGGGTGCTTTCGCAGGAGAACCTGGAGCGGCCCCGTGAGGAGCTGGACCCCTATTTCGACGTTCTCGTCGACCTGTTCGAGCGCCTGCCGGCGATCGCCGGAGACCTCCAGATCGGGGTGATCGGAAGCCTGCAGATGGTGCCGGACCGCCTGCGCGACGCGGCCAATCGGCTGGTCGCCTCCTCGTCGTCGGGACCGCGGCGCCTCAACCTCGCCGTGGCCTATGCGGGTCGCCAGGAGATCGTCGACGCGGTCCGAGATCTGGTGGCCAAGCTCGCTGCCGGCGGCCTGGAGTCCGAGCAGATCGCCGATGCGATCGACGCCAACTCGATCGCCGCCCACCTGTATACGGCCGATCTACCGGACCCTGACCTCGTCATCCGCACCAGCGGGGAGTCACGGCTGTCCGGATTCCTGCTCTGGCAGGCCGCGTACGCCGAGTACTCGTTCGTCGACGTCTACTGGCCGGGCTTCCGCCGCGTCGACTTCCTCCGTGCCCTCCGCGACTACACCATGAGGGAGCGTCGGTTCGGGAAGTGAGCGCCCGCGGGCTCACCATTGCCCGTCACCCGTTGCCTCCCACCCGGGCGGGATCGCGCCAAGCGGCACGGGCGAGCAGTGACCACCTCCAGGACGGCGTTACTCTCCCGCGACAGGATGTCGGTGCAGATCTCCATCTCCCGTTCGCCCCTCCGGCTGCTCGGCTATGCGGTCTTCGCCGTGCCGGCGATCCTGCTGGCCGTCGACATGCTCTTCGCCTATCGCTGGTACCCCGAGCCACCCACGTTCGACCGGGTGGTCGGCACGACGGTGGACCAGGACGGTCAGACGAGTGATGTCGTGCGCCAGGAGTACACGGACGAGGGCAAGGCGCAGCGGCGCCGCGATCTCGTCCTCGGGTCTGCACTGCTGATCGGGGGCGCGGCGGCCATGGGGTGGGGGCTCAAGGAACTCGTCAGACCGGCGGTGCTGATCCGCGCCGATGGGGACGGCATCTCCGCCCGGGTGGACGGTCCCGGCAACCCGCCGCAGCTCTTCCCCTGGGAGGACGTCATCGAGGTGCGGTCGGGGATGCTCGAGAGCGAAGGCGCCGAGGTGGCGGTGTTGTCGCTGCGCCTGCGCGACCCGGGGAGGGTGCCCACCGACCCGGCCGGCGCCGAGGCCGATCCGCCATGGCTGCATCTGCTGGCCGACGAGTGGGACCGGCCGGCGCATCAGGTCGCCCCGCTGCTCGACCAATGGGCGTCTCGTCCGCGGCCCGGGGGTCACGACGAGTGATCGGGGCGCACGTCGGTACCGCCGATCCGCTGACCGCAGCCGTCGAGCGCGATGCCGACCTCGTCCAGATCTTCCTCTCCAACCCCCAGTCCTGGAAGGCGCCGTTGCCGCGTGACGACGCCGGTGAATTGCGGGCAGCCGAACTCCCCGTCTACGTCCATTCGCCGTATCTGATCAACGTGGCCTCACCGAACAACCGCATCCGGATCCCGAGCCGGAAGATCCTCGCCGACACCCTTGCGGGCGCCGAGGCTATAGGCGCGGCCGGAGTCGTGGTCCATGGCGGGCATGTGGGTGACGACGAGGAGACTGCGGTCGGGTTCGAGCGCTGGCGCAAGGCCCTGGATGCGGTGGACATCACGGTGCCGGTGCTGATCGAGAACACCGCCGGCGGCGGCAACGCCGTGCTCAAGGACATCGAGGCGTTCGGTGCGCTCTGGGAGGAGATCGGCGACTACGAGGTCGGTGTCGTGCTCGACACGTGCCACGCGTGGGCTTCGGGCACCGAACTGGGAGGAGTGGTCGGGCGACTGAAGTCGCTGACCGGCCGGCTCGACCTGGTCCACTGCAACGACTCACGCGACCCCTTCGGCTCGAACCGGGACCGCCACGCCAACCTCGGTGGGGGCGAGATTCCGCCGGACCTGCTCGTCGCCGTCGTGCGCGAGGCGGGCGTTCCTGCGGTCGTCGAGACCCCCGATGAGGACGGGGGTCAGAAGGCCGACATAGCCTGGCTCAGAGAGCGGCTCCAGGCGGCTCGGCCGGTGTGAGGACCCGTCGCCCTCGGTCCGACGTGCTTCGGCCGCCTCGAGGGCGGCCGAAGCACAGAGGTTGGACGGTCGGCGACTAGCTCGCCAGGTACTCCTCGAGTTCCTTGGCCGTCGGGTCCTCGCCGTTGGCGAAGCGTTCCACGAACTCGTGGGCGTCGGCATCGCGGAATTGGACCGGAGGGCTCTTCATGAAGTATGAGGAGGGGGCCAGCAACGGGCCGCCGATGCCCCGGTCGAGCGCCACCTTGGCGCACCGGACCGCATCGATGATCACGCCCGCCGAGTTGGGCGAGTCCCATACCTCGAGCTTCACCTCGGCGTTGAGGGGCACGTCGCCGAAGGACTTGCCCTCGAGCCGGATGTACGCCCACTTGCGGTCGGTGAGCCAGGCCACGTAGTCG
>DATHSA010000037.1:0-2407 GCA_035464675.1 Acidimicrobiia bacterium | reverse complement strand
GGGACCCACCCCCAGGGAGTCCGGGAAGTTCGTGGCGACGGCGATGTACACGAGATCGATGTTCCCCTGGACCTCGATCTCCCCGGCACCGGCCTCGTCTCTCGTTACCGCCCAGAGTGTGCTCAGGGCCAGAGCCAGCGCGGCGATCCCTGCGATCTTCCTACGACGTGACGTGATCACCGACATGGGTCCTCCTCCGTTCAGATTCCGGCGACCCTACGCGTCGGAACCTGCAGGCTGCGGCGACCTTCTAGCCTCAGACCATGACCGATTGGCCCTTCGATCCGCCGATCAGCCCGATGGAGGCCAAGGTCCGCGAAAGCCTTCCCGAGGGCGAGTGGGCGTACGAGCCCAAATGGGACGGATTCCGGTCCCTTGCGTGGAGTGATCCGATCCGACTCGACAGCCGCAACCAGAAGCCGCTGCTCCGCTACTTCCCCGAGCTGGCCGGTTCACTGGAGGCCCTGCCGGCCGGCACCGTCGTCGACGGCGAGGTGGTCGTCGTCACCGGAGATCGGCTCGACTTCGACGCGCTCCAGAATCGGCTGCACCCTGCCGAGTCGCGGGTGAACATGCTTGCCGAGGAGACCCCGGCGCGGCTCGTGGCATTCGATCTCCTGGCGCATCTGGGCGACGACCTCCGGCAGCGTCCCTTTTCCGAGCGGCGTGACGCCCTCGAGTCGCTGATTCCGGGCCTGCCCGGCCCATGGAGCCTGACGCCGTCCACGACGGACCGGGAAGAGGCATCACGATGGTTCCGGGAGTTCGAGGCGGCCGGATGCGACGGGATCGTCGCCAAGCGGCTCGATGGCCCCTACGTCGAGGGCAAGCGGGACATGATCAAGGTCAAGCACCGGCGAACCGTCGACTGCGTCGTGGGCGGGTACCGGGTCCACAAGGACGGAAAGGGGATCGGGTCGATCCTCCTCGGCCTGTATGACGGCGACGAGCTGCACTTCATCGGGCACTGCTCCGGGTTCCCGGACCACGACCGGGCGGAGCTCCTGGCCCGATTCGAGGAATTGAGATCAGACGACTCGTTCGGTCCGGAGGGGGAGGTGCGTCGCCCCGGCGGCGAGAGCCGCTGGTCGGCGGGCAAGGACCTCTCATGGGTGCCGGTCGAGCCGGGGGTCGTCGTCGAGGTCTCCTACGACCAGCTCACCGGGGATCGGTTCAGACACGCCACCCGGTTCGAACGCTGGCGGCCGGACAAGGATGCCGGGCAGTGCACCCTGGACCAGTTGGAGAGGCCCGACGGGCCGGGGTTCGAGAGGGTCGTCGGGGCCTGATCTCAGTCGAGGTAGATCGCCAGCTGGGAGGCCACCAGGCTGGAGACCGCCGCCGGTCCTCCGAGCACGACGATGCGGTCGGGTCCGAGCCGATCGAGTTCCGCCGACACCACCCAGGGGATGGCGTTCTCCTGGACGAGGAGAATCGGCCCGGGGAAGACGCCCGTGGCGGGGCCGCCGGCGAGGGCGTCGGGGAACTTGGCTCCGACGGCGATGAGCACCGTGTTGGCACCGTTGGGGAATGTCATCTTCGACACCTCCACGGAGGTGGCGTACCGGTCGG
Organism: Acidimicrobiia bacterium; assembly: GCA_035464675.1. Taxonomy (GTDB): domain Bacteria; phylum Actinomycetota; class Acidimicrobiia; order Spongiisociales; family UBA11373; genus JAUYIV01. Next base: position 835 of record DATHSA010000037.1, on the reverse strand, counting down.
ATCCGTAGGTGCGGTCGGCGCCCTGGGTGGCGTAGCCGGCCAGGGCGCCGAGGAGCCAGTCTGGGATCGCCGATGGGCTGCCGATGACCTCGATCTTCTTCGGGTTCAGCCGGACCAGCTCCACCTGGACCGCCGGCGGTATCCCCGTCGTCGGCACCAGGAGCAGCGGACTGCCGGCGGCAACGGCGCCCGGCGCCGCGGCCAGGGCGTCTGGGAAGTCCGTACCGGTGGCGACGAACACCGTGTTCGCCCCCTGGGCGAAGGCCCGCTCGGAGATCTCGGCGGCGGTCTCGTAGCGGGTGGGGCCCCAGCGACGGTCGATGGTGGCCCCGGTCAGGTTGCCGATCTGGGTGGCGACCGACTGGTCGATGGCCGCCGTTCCGCCGAGGATCACCACCGTTGACGGACCGAGACGCTGGAGCTCCGTCTCCGTTTCCGGCGGGATCAAGTTCTTGTGCACGAGCAGGATGGGCGCGTTCTCGGCGGCGGCGGCCGCGCCCGCGGCGAGGGCATCCGGGAAGTTCCAGCCCGACGCCACATAGACGACCTCGGCTCCGGACGGATAGGTGGCCTTGGAAACCGCGACGGCGGTCTCGTACCGGTTGCTGCCCCACCAGCGCTCCACGCACCCCGGCGGGACGGCCGTGACCTCGCCCTTGATGAAGTCGAGGCCGACGTTGTCGGTGCCGACGACGGCGGACGCAGATGCGCTCACCCCGGCGCCGCTGACGCTCACCTGGTAGGTGGAGTTCGGGCTGACCGGCACCGAATACCCGCCCCCCGCATTCGTCGTGGTCGAACCCGCACCCGGAATCGAGACCGAGACCCCGGAGAG
>DATHSA010000036.1:0-15687 GCA_035464675.1 Acidimicrobiia bacterium | reverse complement strand
TTCGGCTCCGACCCATAGCGTCGGAAGGCCCAGAGGATCCCGAAGGGGATCGGGATCAGGAAGAGCCCAACGGCCGCCAGGGTCGCCCGGAGGCGGCGTGTCTCCTGGGCCCGGCGCTCGGCGTTCAACTCGAGATCGCCGGCGAAGTCGGCCTCATCCGCGAGGATCCCCTCGAGGCCGTCACCCGCCTCGACCTGGGCACCGTCGACCGACGAGAGCAGGGCACGCGGGAACACCACTCGCATCTCCACCCACTGATGGGAAGGGACATTCGTGGCCTCGAGGGTGGGAGACAGCCCGTCGGGGCCGAGTGAAGTCGAGCCGGGGGCGGATGCGGCGTGCCCCCAGACGAGCACCTCGCCGGGCTGGGCGCCGGACGGCACGATCATCGCGGCCGAGAGCCGATCGAGTTCGAACGCCCATTCCTGCCCCCAGACCTTGAAGTTCACGTCGACGACGTCGTCGTACGCGACCGCGAGGCCTTCCATCCGGTAGGTGATGCTGAAGGTTCGGCGCTCGTCGCTCGCCCGGTAATGCCATACGACGCGGACGATGGAGCCGAGGTCGGTCACCCCGAAGCTCCCCGGATCGCCAGACGAGCCGAGGCCGGTGGGCGCTCCCGGCGCGTAGTCCACGGCGTTCTCGGAGACCACGACGCTCGTGATCTCCTCCCCGGGCCGCACCGGGATGTCTCGATACGCCCCCGAGAACGACCCGTCGAACGAGAAGGTGAGGTCCTCGCGCACCGTGATCGAGCCGTCGGCGTTGACGGCGATGGTGACGTCCGCCTCGACCACCCGATACGACTTGGCCAACGCCGGCGCAGCCCCCAGAACGACCACGACCATCGCCGTGAACGCGGCCGCTGCGATGCGCCTGGCTAGGGATCCGATCTCACACCTCCACAGGTCTGGCGGGGGTCCGGCCGGTCGCCGGTCGCCGGTCGCTGGTCGCTGACTTAGAAGCTCACGTCCGGCGCACTCCTGGCATCGTCTTCGATCTCGAAGTAGGCCCGTGTGTTGAACCCGAACATCGCTGCCACCAGGTTGGACGGGACCGTCTGCACCGCATTGTTGAAGGTCAGCGTCGCATCGTTGTAGATCTGGCGCGACACCGAGATCTTGTTCTCGGTGTCGGCAAGCTCCTGCTGCAGACGCTGAAAGTTCTCACTCGCACGCAGCTCCGGGTACGCCTCCGCCAGGGCGAAGAGACGGCGCAAAGCCCCGGTGAGCATGTTCTCGGCCTGCGCTTGCTCCTCGACCGTGGTGGCGTCTTGAGCGGCCCCGCGCGCCTTGACGACGTCCTCGAAGGTCTGGCGCTCGTGGGCGGCGTAGCCCTTCACCGTCTCGACGATGTTGGGGATCAGGTCGTACCGGCGCTTCAACTGGACGTCCACCTGGGACAAGGCGTTGTCGGTGCGGTTGCGCAGCCTGACCAGACGGTTGTAGATGACGATCAAAGCCAGGATCAAGAGGCCAAGAACCGCCAAGAGAATGATGAGGGTCATGCCGAGGAGGCTACAGCCCTCCGAAGCTCCATACCCGCCTTCCCGCCTCCCGCTGCCCGTCTCCAGTCTCCAGTCTCCAGTCTCCAGTCTCCACGCGCCGACGCGGTTTCGCCCATCGCCTTTCACCCTTCGCCCTTCGCCCATCGCCCATCGCCTTTCGCCCTTCGCCGCGGGGCAAAGCGACGGAGACAGCCGGCGCGCAGTCCCGGCTCTTGCCGGTCGCCGATCGCCGGTCGCCGGTTGCTCGCTCTTGCTGGTCGCTGGTCGCTCCGAAGAGCGAGCCCCACCGACCCCGTAAACTCACGCTCATGAGCCACGATCCGTTCGGTTCACGCGAGACGATCGAGACCCCCCTGGGCTCGCGCGAGGTGTTCCGGCTCGGTGCTCTCTCCTCCATCGCCGACCTCGACACGATGCCTTACTCGATCAAGGTGTTGCTCGAGGCGGTGCTGCGCACCCACGACGGGATCGTCGTTCGCGACGACGACGTGCAGGCCATCGCCCAGTACGACGCGTCGAAGGTCGAGGACACCGAGATAGCCTTCCGGCCGGCACGCGTCGTGCTTCAGGACTTCACCGGCGTGCCCGCGGTCGTCGACCTGGCAGCGATGCGATCGGCGATCGTCCGCATGACCGGGGACCCCGAAGCGGCGAAGCGAGTCAATCCACTGGTCCCGGCCGACCTCGTCATCGATCACTCGGTTCAGGTCGATGCGTTCAACAGCCCTCTGGCGCTGGGCATCAACAGCGAGCGGGAGTTCGAGCGGAACCGGGAGCGCTACGAGTTCCTGAAGTGGGGCCGATCGGCCTTCGACAACGTCCGCGTGGTTCCGCCGGCGACGGGCATCGTCCACCAGGTGAACCTGGAGTACCTCGCCAAGGTGCTGTGGGACGACGGCGACGCCGTGTACCCCGACACCCTCGTGGGGACCGACTCGCACACGACGATGATCAACGGGCTCGGCGTCCTCGGCTGGGGTGTTGGCGGCATCGAAGCGGAGGCGGCGATGGTGGGCCAGCCGATCTACATGCTCCTCCCCGAGGTGGTCGGCTTCGAGCTGACCGGTCGCCTCCCCGACGGCTCGACAGCCACCGACCTGGTGCTGCGCGTGACACAGATGCTTCGGGAGCACGGGGTGGTGGGCAAGTTCGTCGAGTTCCACGGCCCTGGTCTCGCCGACATGCCGATCGCCAACCGGGCCACCATCGCCAACATGGCGCCCGAGTACGGGGCGACCGTCGGATTCTTCCCCGTCGACGGCCAGACCACCACCTACCTCCGCCTGACCGGCCGCGACGAGTCCCTCATCGAAGCGGTCGAGCAGTACTACCGGCTCCAGGGCCTGTGGCGCGACGACGACCGCGAGACCGTGTACTCGTCGGAGCTTTCCCTCGACATGGGCACCGTGACGCCGTCGCTCGCCGGGCCGCGGCGGCCCCAGGATCGCGTGGACCTCAGCGCCATGAAGGAGCAGTGGCATCAAGACCTGGTCAACGTGTTCGGAAAGTCGGCTCCCGCCGGCCCAGGGACATTGCTCGATTGGGAGGACGAGGGCGGGCCGGTGGCGGAGACACCCCCGATCGACGACCCCAACGGGGTCCAGGTGGTCTACGACGGTGAGCGCTTCGAACTCGATCACGGGGACGTCGTGATCGCCGCCATAACGTCCTGCACCAACACGTCGAATCCCGACGTGATGATCGGTGCGGGCCTCGTGGCACGGAAGGCCCGCGAGCTGGGTCTCGAGCGCAAGCCGTGGGTGAAGACCTCCTTCGCCCCGGGCTCGAAAGTGGTCACCGAGTACATGACCGAGGCCGGGCTCATGGACGATCTCGAGGCCCTCGGCTTCTACCTGGTGGGCTACGGCTGCACCACGTGCATCGGGAACTCAGGGCCCCTCCCCGAGCCGATCAGCGAGGCCGTCCACGAGAACGACCTCGTCGTCGCCTCGGTGCTGTCGGGCAACCGGAACTTCGAAGGGCGGATATCACCGGACGCGCGCGCCAACTTCCTCGCCTCTCCTCCGCTCGTCGTCGCCTACGCCATCGCCGGCACGGTCGACATCGACCTGACCCATGACCCCATCGGCCATCGCCCCGATGGCGAGCCGATCCATCTGAGAGACATCTGGCCGACGCAGGCGGAGATCGCCGAGGTGGTGGCGGCCCGGGTGTCCAAGGAGCAGTTCCATCGCGAGTACGCCGAGGTCTTCACGGGGGCCGACGAGTGGCGCGCCATCGAGGTACCCGAAGGCCACCTGTACTCCTGGAGCGAGGAGAGCACCTACATCCAGGAGCCGCCGTTCTTCGTGAACCTCGACCCGGAGCCGACGCCGCTGAGCCCGGTTCGCGGGGCGCGAGCCCTCCTATTGCTCGGCGACTCGATCACAACCGATCACATCAGCCCGGCAGGCTCCATCGACCGCGAGTCCCCGGCTGCCGCCTACCTGATGTCGCGCGGTGTGGAGCCGAAGGATTTCAACTCCTACGGATCGCGGCGCGGCAACGACCGAGTCATGACCCGCGGCACCTTCGCCAACATCCGCATCCACAACCACCTCGCCCCCGGCACCGAGGGCGGATACACCACCGACTTCACCGACGGCAAGGTCAAGTCGGTGTACGAGGCCAGCCTGTCCTACCGGGAAGCGGGGATTCCCCTCGTCGTGCTCGGCGGCGCCGACTACGGGATGGGATCGTCCCGTGACTGGGCATCGAAGGGAACGTTCCTGCTCGGCGTCAAGGCCGTGATCGCGGTGTCGTTCGAGCGGATCCATCGATCCAACCTCGTGATGATGGGCGTGCTCCCCCTCACCTTCCCACCGGGCATGAGCGCCGAGTCATACGGCCTCGACGGGACCGAGACCTATGAGATCGACGTGGACGACGACCTCCAGCCGCGCGGCGACGTACCGGTACGCGCCATTCGCAGCGACGGCTCGACGGTGGAATTCGTGGCGACCGCCAGGGCGGACACGCCGATCGAGATCGAATACCTCCGCCACGGCGGAATCCTCCACATGGTGCTTCGCGAGATGGCCGAGGAGCACCGCGCCTGAGACCGCGGCCGGGTGCGTAGTGTCGGCTCCATGATCGAGCGGATCCACCTCCACGAGATCGAGGTCGAGTTCACCGAGCCGCTCGTGACCCCCGATGGCACCTTCCCGACGCGGCGCTCGGTCCTCGTCGGCGTCGAGGCGTCGGGCACGATCGGATGGGGAGAAGCGCCGGCCTTCCCGTCCCGTCGTTGGGGCACCGCGGACGCCGCATGGGAGGCGCTGGCGACGGCGCCGGTCCTCGATGGCGCCGAGCCACTCCCACCGATCGCGGCCGCCGCGCTCCAGGCAGCCCGTGCCGACCTAGCCGCCCGCCTCGCGGGTGAGCCGCTCCACCTCAGGCTCGGAGGTTCCACCCGGCCGGTCCGCGCCCGCCACACGGTCGGCTTGACGGAGGACCCCGACAGCCTGGTCGCCCGCGTCGGCGTACTCGTCCGCGACGGCATCGCTGCGGTCAAGATCAAGATTCGACCCGGGTGGGATCTCGGCCAGATCACGGCCGTGAGCACGGCGTTCCCGTCCCTGGACGTGTCGGTGGACGCCAACGCAACCTATCGCGATCCGGACGACCCGGTATTCGACGCGCTCGCCGAGCGTGGCGTGTCGCTCGTGGAGCAGCCGTTCGCCGCCGGCGACCTCGCCGCCCACGCCGCTCTTCGCCGCCGTGGCGTGCTCCGTGTCGGCCTCGACGAGTCGATCCGCTCGGCCGGGGATGCCCGACACATCCTCGAGGCAGGCGCGGCGGACGTTCTGTCGGTCAAGGTGAACCGGCTCGGCCTGAACGCGGCGCGCAAGATCCTGGAGCTCGCCGAGGCTGCGGGCACCGGGGTGAAGGTCGGTGGGACTTTCGACACCGCGATGGGCCGGAGGCTCCTCCTGGCGTTCTCGACGCTCGACGGAGTCACCGACGCGGAGATCGCCCCGCCCGCGGGGTACCTGGCCAAAGACGTCGCCGACTATCCCCCCCTGCTCGCCGGACGCGTCACCCCCGATGAGGCTCCCGGAATCGGCGCGGCCCCCGACAAGGATCGCCTCGCTGCGCTGGAGATCAGGCGGACCACGATCGGCGGTTGAGCCCCGGGATCTCGGACATGTGACGAAGGTCCCCATTCGGTGCCGACGGCTCGGGAGCATGCTGCGCGCTGAAGCGCCAGGGGAGACGTAATGCGTGAACGCCTGAGATCGATCGTCGTGCTCGTGATGATCCTGACTCCCGCATGTTCGGGCGACGACGGAGCCCGGACCACTCCGCCGGTGGCCATCGACGCCGCCGAACTGGAGACGATCTCATCCCACGTTTCCGGTGTCGTGCTCGGTCACGGCGACGCCTGGGCCCGAGCCGACGTCGATGCGATCCTGGCGTTCTGGGACGACGAGACCATTCATGAGGACACCGGCTTCAACCAGCTGCTGACCGGCGAGGCCCTGTTCGCGATGCCGGACGGCTTCGACGCCGACTACCCGGATTTCCGCTGGGACCACGTGGACCTGTTCGTGTCCCGCGATGCCGCGATCGATGTGACCGCGGGCTGGGGCGTGACCCTCAAGGGCATCGAGTTCACCGAGGCCGAGGCGATGGGCGAGATCGACCGGATCGAGGTCGATGCCGACGGAACCATCGGACGCTGGACCATCTTCTACGACCTGGCAACCTGGGAGGTGTGGCGATCCCCACCATTCCGCCTGGAGGATGCGCTCCGGGTCATCGGGAGTTACGAGGAGGCATGGGAGAGCGGCGACGTCGAAGCGGTCCGGAGCCTCTATGCGAGTGACGCCGAGAGACGCGACACGCTGCTGGGCACCGGCGGATCCGTCGACGATGCCGCCCGCTTTGCCGCAGCGTTCTTCGAGGCCTACCCCGCGGCGAGCCTGCAGCCAGGAGTCGCCTTCGCCGACAGCAGGCAGACCTCGGCCCGGCCCGGCGAGCGCGTTGGATCGGTCTTCGAGATCGGCCTTGGCCCCGACGAGTCGTGCTCGTTGAGGATGGCGGTCCTGTTCGAGCTCGACGGCGATGCGATCACCGCCGAGGAGGTCTTCTGGGATCCCGACTCCCTGGTGGAGTGTGGTTGGGCCGAATAGCCCGGCGCGCACGACCACCTAGTCCCCCCAGTAGCGCTGCTCCTTGAAGGGGTCGCCGTACATGTGGTAGCCGTTGCGCTCCCAGAACCCGGGCTCGTCGTGATCGAGAAGGTCGAACCCTCTCACCCACTTCACAGACTTCCAGAAGTACAGGTGGGGCACGACGAGTCGCAGCGGCCAGCCGTGGTCCGGCTCGAGCTCCTCACCGCCGTAGCGCCACGCAAAGAGGTTCCCGTCGCGGGTGAAGTCCTCGAGAGGCAGATTGGCGGTGAAACCGTGCTCGGCGCGCACCACGACGTGGGTTGCCGACGCGTCCGGCTGAACGCGCTCCAGGATCGCGTTCGTGGGGACCCCCTCCCACTCGGTGTCGAACTTCGACCACTTGGTGACGCAATGGATGTCGGCGACGATCCGCTCGGTCGCCTGGGAACGGAACTCCTCGAAGTCGAGGCGCAGAGGGCTTCCGACCAACCCCCCGACCGTGAAGTCCCACGTCGCCGTGTCGACCTTGGGAACGACGCCTGCGTGGAGAACGGGGAATCGATCGGTGTGGTACTGCCCCGGCGGCAAGCGGTCGGGGTCGATGCCACGAGCCTGCAACTCCTCGCGGTTCTTCTCGAAGAACGAGGTCACCCGGTGGATGGTACAAGCCCGACGACCGTGGTCCCTGCGCCCCGTCGACCGGTACCCTCGCGCGGTGAACGACACCCCCGATCTGCAGACGACCCGCGAGACGCCGCCCCGAAGACGGGGACGCTGGCCCCTCGGCACCCTGACCGCCCTGGTGGTCGCCTTCGTCGCGATCGGGGTGCTCGTGTTCGGCGGTGACGAGGATCCCGGGGTCACCATCCCCACCCTGAGCGACGTCAGCACGCCGGCGGGGGATGTGGCCCCGGACTTCGCCATCGACCTCCTGGACGGCACCCGGTTCCGCCTCAGCGACCACCTCGCCACGGATGGCCGGCCCGTGATTCTCAACCTGTGGGCATCGTGGTGTGGTCCGTGCCGGGAGGAGATGCCGGCCCTGGACGCGGTCGCCGCATCGAACCCCGAGATCTATCTCCTGGGGGTTGCGGTGGACGACGAGGCATCCGCTGCGCGCCGATTCGCGGGAGAGGTCGGAGTTTCGTATGCACTGGCCATCGACGAGGACGACGACGTCGGAGATCGTTACCCCTCCCCCGGCCTCCCCGCCACCTTCTTCATCGACCGGAACCGTCGGGTCGTCAAGGTCGTGTTCGGGGCCGTGACCCAGGAGCAGGTGGAGGGCCTCATCACGGAACTGTTCGGATAGAGAAGCCGGTTCGGCGACGAGGGAGAACCGGTCAATCCACATCACCCCGATACACCGGCCCGGGCGGGTCGCCCCTGAGAAAGGCTGCCATCGCCGTGGCGAGATCACGCGGATAGAAGTTCCTGTCCGCGACTTCTTCTGCGGTGAGCCACACGGTTCCGACCTGATCCGTATCGGTCTCGGTCGGCATGCCGGCGTCGTCTATCACTCGAGACTCGAACATGAACTCGATGGCGTGATCTTCCGGGTCAAAGGGAAGTTCGGGCCGCAGGGCGACGATGAGCTCGCGAACCCAGAGCAGACGGACCGGCTCGACCAGCAATCCCGTTTCCTCGGCCACCTCGCGGCGCAGCGCGTCGACGAGGGTCTCGCCCGGCTCCTGACCCCCTCCGGGAAGCCCGAACCACTCGTCCCGGCCGGCCGGGTGATGGTGGTTGACCAGCACCCGGCCTTCCCTCACGACCACGGCCTTCGCCGACGGCCGAAGGCGGCTGGGGACCTGGGTCACCTGCCGCGCCAGTCCGGTCGACGCCTCTCGAGGAACGCCGCCACTCCCTCCGCAGCATCTTCGGTGGCTGCCACCGACGTCAGCCCGAGATGGAGGTGGGCCACGGCGGTGTCGAAGTCGAGGTCCTCCACGGCGTAGAACGCGTCCCGACCCAGCCGCAGGACCGCAGGGCTGACCGAAGCGAGGCCGGTGACCACGAGATCGACGGCCTCGTCGAGCTCTGAGCGCCGCACCACCCGGGACACGACGCCGAGGCGCTGGGCCTCCTCCGCAGTGATGCGGCGACCGGTCATCATCAGCTCGAGCGCCGCCTTGTGAGGCATCACCCGCTGAAGCACCGCGGTGATCATCATCGGCCACAGGCCGACCTTGATCTCCGGCGTCCCGAAGGTGGCGTCCTTGACCGCCACAACGATGTCGCACGCCGCAGCCAGCCCGAAGCCGCCGGCGAGAGCGTGCCCATTGACCCTGGCGACGGTCGGCTTCCCGCACGAACGGAGGGTGCGCAGCAGGCGGGCCAGGGAGCCCCGCTCGTCGTGGTCCGCGATGGGGTTCTCCACGAAGCCCCCGCTGAGGTCGCCGCCGGCGGAAAAGGCCTGGTTGCCGGCTCCGGTGATGACGATCACCTTGACCGAGTCGTCTCCTGCTGCCCGGTCGATCAGATCGGCGATCTCCCCCATTGCCGCGTTGGAGAGGGGATTCCGGCGCTCCGGGTCGTCGATGGTGATGGTGGCCCTGGGAGGCGCGAGGTCGTAGCGAAGCATCACTCGGGGAGTCTACGAGAGAGAGCAGAAGGCAGGCCGACAGGGCCGGGGTCGGGCCCCGGCCGGGTCTGGCCGGCACGGCCCGGCGTGGGGCAGGGGTCTGGCCGGCACGGCCCGGCGTGGGGCAGGGGTCTGGCCGTCACGGCCCGGCGTGGGGCAGGGGCCCCCACGCTCGGGAGGAGGCCGGGGTTGGGGCCCCGGCCGGGTCTGGCTATGCCGCGCGGCGCTCCAACACTCGCCTCAGGCAGGCCACCACCTCGGGGTCGTAGTCGTAGGCGGCGCCGCGATGAAGGGCCTCGATCGACTCGAGCGAGCTGAGCCCGTTGTTCATGCCGCCGTCGTAGGCGGCCGTCACCCTGAGGATCTTCGACGCCAGCGGGAGATCGGGGTCGCGCTCTTCTCCGGGCCGTCGGTACGGATGATGCTGGGCGGCGACCACTTCGGCGACGTTCTCGAGGTAGCGAGCCTCCGACATGATGGCCGAGCTCCATCCGGACACATCGGAACTGCTGTACGACCCGGCGGCTATGGCCGGATTGGCGAGGACGACCCGCCCCACGTCGTGAAGCAGGGCGGCGAATTCGAGGCGCTGCAGCATGGAGACCGACAGGCCCATCTCGGCTCCGATGCCGATCGCCAGTTCGGCGACCCGGCCGGCATGACCGGCGGCCACCATCCCGCCTGCCTCGGGAACCGCACCGAGGGCCTGGATGGTCTGACGGTAGGTGCGCCGCGTGGCCTGCACACGATGCAGTGACACGTGACTGAAGGCATACGGCAGCCCTGCCAGGGGTAGCGCCCACAGACCCATCACCGGGGCCGTGATGCCGTAGAGGGCCCCGCTGGAGAACAGGGCCAGATACGCCGGCCAGTCCTCCACGGCCTGCACCAGGACCAGCCTCCTCGGGACGATGCGCGCCTGCCGGGAGTACACGGCCCGCACCGCGACCACGGTCAGATACCAGGCGACCACGGCTGCACCCAGGACGAGGAGCCCGATGATCCCTCGGAACGCGTCGTCGGGGAGCGCAACAGAGGCGCCGCCCACGATCGACCCGAACACCACCAGCCCCGCCGGCTCGGCCGGAAACACGAGGTCGGAGACCCGTCGCCCTTGACGGATGTGCACGGCCGCCCATCCGACCGGGAGCGCAACGGCAGCAGAGCCGAGGACGAACACCGGAGATCCGTGGGTGACGAGGGCTGTCGCAACGGCGACTGCGGCGAGTGCCGGCACGCTTCGTCCCGAGGGGTTCGGCATGAGCAGGAGGTGAGCGGCGGCAAACACGGCTGCCGTGACTCCGAACCACCAGCCCGCCGACCAATGCAGCGCCGCGAGCACCCCAGCGGCCGGAAGGACCAGGAGCGCCACACGCCGCAGCATCGTGTCAGGCACGGATGGCGCGCTCCCTCACGAGGCGCTCGACCTGGGCGGCGCTCTCGGCGTCGGGCGATCCGTAGACCTCCCCCTCGGCCTCGATCGCGGCGATCAGGGCCGACACCACATCGCTCCCGTACACCTCGGAGCGGAGCAGCAGTTGATCGAACGCGGTCGCCTGAGTCACCGCCGCCCGGTATGAGCGGGTGCTTGTCATCGAGTCGAACGCATCGGCCACGGCGAGGATCCGGCTCTCCAGCGGTACGTCCTCGGATCCGCCTGCTTCGAGCAGGGCGTGCCGCCCCGACACGATCGTCACCATCGGACGTAGGAAGTCGACCCGGGCGAGCAGTTCCTCGACTCCCTGCATGTGGCTCACCGTCCGCCGGTACTCGTCGTCGGTGAGGATGCCCGGCTTGTGCAGCAGCTCCGGCGGCACCGCCACCTTCCCAACGTCGTGGATGAGCGCCGCCCATCGCAGTCGCTCGAGGCGCTCCGGCCCGAGCTCGAGATGCTCTCCGATGAGTCCGACGAAGCGGGCGACCCGCTCGGTGTGACCCCGGGTGTAGGGATCGAGCGCCTCGACCGCCTTGACGAACCCGCGGATGGTGTCCTCGTGGGCCTCACGGAGCCGGCTGTAGGAGGCGAAGCCGACGTGGCCGACGAGGAACGTCATGAACATCAACGGAAGGATGATCGGGCCCACCAGCACATAGGCCGCCCCCAGGATGCCCCCAAAGGCGCCGAGCACCGACAGGGCGATGTGGTTGGCCCTCAGCTTCGACCAGGGCCGGAGGTCGCGGTCCGGGTAGGCGACGCCGACGAAGAAGGCCACCATCCTGAAGTTGATCCAGTCGTAGACGACCGCGGCGAGGGCGGCTCCCGAGACGAGGAGCGGCAGATCGTCGACGGTCACCTCGCCCGCGGGGAGGAACGGCAGAAAGACCCCGATGCCCACGGTGGCCGAGATCACCAGCTGGCCGAAGTTGCCCGCCGGCTGCCGCCACCGCCGCTCCCGCAGATCGTCGGGATGGAGCACGGCTACTGCGGCCATCAGCGCCACCGCGAGGACGGCGCTGTCGCGACCGAACACCACCGCGGCGGTGAAGGCCACCATTATCGAAGATGAGATGAAGAGGCGATCGTTGACCTCGACCGACGAGAACTCGAGAGCGACGAAGGAAACCGCAAAGGTCGCCCATAGCCACATCGGCTGTGGGTCGTCCTGGGTGATGAAGAGCAGGCCCAACACCAAGACCCCAGCGACGGCAAAGCCCCCGGCGAGGATGGCGGTCCGGTGTTCGTGTGGAGTCTGTGTCATTGGCAGCGGGGTTGCCCGGGTTGTTCACTCACCCGATACGCCAACTCATGTGGCTGTCGTATCGGCAGGTCATTGGCCTGTTTCCCACGGTCGACCACATGTCACCTACCGCTTCCCTTCTTCGGAGGCTCGGCGCCGGTCCTAGTCCGGCGACGGCGTGTTCCGCTTCGCTCGTTGTCGAGGGCTAGCCGTACAGTGACCCGGGCAACCCCGGTGTCGCCGATCGTGTCCGAATACCATCGGCACGATCTGCGCTCACCTTCACTTGTCAAGTGTCCGCTACCAGGCGCCGGACCAACGCCCGACGCGCAACGACGGACGCCCCCGACCATTCGGGGAGACGTCCGCCCGCAGCCACCGTAGCGGGCGGGGCAGGGCCGCGAAGCGGTTTTCGCGTTCTCATGACAGTCGGTGACCGGTCTGGCTACGCTTTGTGGTGGAAAGGGTCGATTTCGGGGACTGGGAGTCGAAGTGGACATCCAAGAGCTCGAGGAGACGCTCGCCCGTCTGCCCTCGATCAACGCGGTCCGCATCGTCGGCGACAAGGACGGCATCAGCGAGGTGCACGTTCTCGCCGCGCCCGACAAGGCCCCGAAGCAGGTGGTCAGGGACGTCCAGTCGCTGGCACTCGCCCGATTCGGGATAGCGGTCGACCGGCGCGCCATCTCGGTCGTGCAGATCGGACCCGAGCGCCTCGACCCCGGGGAGGACCGCCCCGCCATCAAGGGCGTCCACGAGATCCCCGAAGGGGCCCGGACGACGGTCGCGGTCACGCTCGGGTGGCACGGCGAGGAGTACGTCGGCACCGCCACCGGGCCGGCCGCCCAGTCGGCCCGCCACCGCCTGGTCGGCGAGGCCGCATTGCGGGCGATCGAGGATCTCCTCCCCGGAGAAGCACTCGCCCTCGATGCGGTCGGGGCTCCCACCATCGGCATGCGAACGGTGATGGTGGTCGTGGTCGTCTCCACCGGCGAGCGCGGGGAGGAGGTCTCGGTGGGCTCGGCCCTCAGCTACGGCGACGACAGTGAGACCGTCGTACGCGCCGTACTCGACGCCCTGAATCGCAGGATCACACGCCCCGAGTGAAGTGCCGGGCTCCGCTCCCCACTTCCCCGATCGTCGATGGGGAGCCGTAGACGGTTGGGGTGCGGCGCCGAAGGCGTGGGGCAGCCGGGTAGCTTTCCCCCATGACGTCGAGGCCGGTCTCCACCCACGCCGGTTCGGGCGCGGTGGCGGTGACCCCCCATCACCTCGCGACCCGCGCCGCTGTCGAGGTCATGGAGAATGGCGGCAACGCCGCGGATGCCATCGTCGCCGCCAACGCGGTCCTGGGGATGGTGCTCCCCACCACCTGCGGCGTCGGGGGCGACCTGTTCGCCATCGTCCACCGGCCAGGCGAGGATCTGCCCGAGGTGCTCAACGCCTCGGGACGCGGCGGGGCCGGCCTCGATGCGGATCGCCTCCGGGATCGGGGCCACGCAACGATGCCGCTGCGCGAACCCGACTCGATCACGGTCCCCGGCTGTGTCGACGGGTGGGTTGCCCTTCTCGAACGCCACGGGACACGACCGCTGGCGGGTCTCCTCGCCCCGGCCATTGCATTCGGCCAGGAGGGCTTCGAGGCGTCCCCCGAGCTGGCGGCGGATCTCACCCGGATCGAGGCGATGATCGGCGGTCAGCCCTCGGCGGACGCTCTCTATCCCGACCGAAAGCCTCCCTCACCCGGCGACACGCTCCGGCGCCCCGGCCTCGCCGCCACCCTCGAGGGGATCGCCCGTGACGGTCGCGACGCCTTCTACCGGGGACGAGTCGCAGAGTCGATCATCGCGGCGACGCATGGCATCCTCACCGACGACGACCTCGCCGAGAATTCGTCCGATTGGGTGGAACCGATCGGTGTGGACGTGTTCGGACTACGCGGATGGACGGTCCCACCGAACAGCCAGGGCTATCTGACGCTCGCCGCGGCGGTCCTCGTCGAGGCGCTGGACCCGCCGACCGACCCGAACGACCCCGCATTCCACCACGCGGTGATCGAGGCGTACCGCGCCATGGCATGGGAGCGCGACGACCTCGTCGCCGACCCCCGGTTCGCACCGATGGACGTGGATCTCCTTCTGGATCGTCGACGCATCCTCGACCGCCTCCCGTCCCTGGACCCGGACATGGTGGCGCTCTGGCCCGAACCGGGCGAGGTTCCCGGGGGGACCGCGTACTTCTGCGCCATGGATGCCGATGGCATGGCAGTTTCGGCCATCCAGTCGAACTTCACTGGTATCGGCAGCGGTATCTCCGCCGGCTCCACGGGCGTGTTCCTCCACAACCGGGGAGGCGGCTTCAGCCTCGTGCCCGGCCATCCCAACGAGGCTGCGCCGGGCAAACGACCCCTGCACACGCTGTCGCCGACCCTGTGGACCCGCGGCGGCCACGCCGCGATCGTGCTCGGCACCCGCGGGGGGCATCAGCAGCCGCAGTACCTCGCGCAGGTGGTGGCGCTGCTCCTTCACGCAGGCCTCGACGCCGCTGCCGTACAGGACTTCCCCCGCTGGCACGCCGACGGCCCGGGTCCGACCGGGTCGACCCTCACGGTCGAGTCGCGCATGCCCGGGACGGTCGTCGATGGTCTCGAGCGCAGGGGGCACTTCGTCGAGATGGGTCCGGATCACCCGCAAGGCTGGGGTCCGGTGTCGCTGATCACGATCGACGAGCATGGCGCCCACGTCGCCGCCGCCGACCCGCGGGTGACCAGCGCCCTCGCGGGAGGGTCGTAGGTCCCGGGTCGCGCACGACGGAGCTAGCCGGACAGCCCACCGACCAGTTCTGCGGTCTCCTCTTCGTCGAGCGCGTCGCCGGTCATGAGCCCGAGGCGGTCGACCACATCCTCACATCGCCGCCGGATGGCCTCCGCGAGCCGCTCTGGCGGCGCCACGACCGCGACGGTCGCCAGCATCTCGTCGTCGACGAGCCCGGCCATCTCTTCCCACCGGCCCTGCTTCGACATCGCGTTGAGGTCTTCGCCAACGTCCCATCCGTGGAGGTCGAGGATGCTGCGATAGGCGGGTGTGCTGGCGTAGAAGGCGATTCGCCTTCGCGCATCAGCCTTCGATCGCCTCATCTCTTCCTCGTCGTGCCCGGTCACGACGAACAGCGTGGCGACACGCGTGACCGCCTCCGGGCGGCGACCACTTCGGCCTGCCCCTTCCACGATCGCGGGAGCGATCACCTCGTCCAGGTAGCGGCGGGTGTGGAACGGGTGGAGATGGATGCCGTCCGCCACCTCTCCAGCCAGACGGCACATGGCCGGTCCGACCGCGGCGAGGAGGACCGGGACGTCGGGGTGGTCGATCGGGCCGGGGTCGAAGAAGGGGGTCATCAGCGAAAGCCGGTAGTGGTCGCCCCGGAACCGCAACGGCTGCCCACCCTGCCAGGACGACCAGATTGCCCTCAGCGCAGCGATGAACTCCCGCATTCGCGGCACCGGAGCCGACCACGGCATCGAGAATCGGCCGACCACGTGGGCACGAATCTGGGTGCCGAGGCCGAGGAGGAAGCGGCCCCCGGTCATATCGGCGAGGTCCCAGGCGGCATGGGCCACGGTCATCGGCGACCGGGCAAAGGCCACCGCGACTGCCGTCCCCAGCTCCATCCCGGGCACGGCACCCGCCGCCGCAGTCAGCGCCAGGAACGGATCATGGCTGGTCTCGGCGGCCATCACGCCGTCGAACCCGAGACGCGCCGCCTTCCGCGCCTCGTGCGCCACCCCCGCCAAGGGCCCCGGCG
>DATHSA010000035.1:0-33453 GCA_035464675.1 Acidimicrobiia bacterium | reverse complement strand
ACCGGTGGTGGCTCGACCTCAGGCGCCCAGAGCACGTTCCTGCTCCTCGTCGGTTTCTCTCTCCTCGCCGCCGCTGTAGGGGTGTTCGAGGTCCGCCGACGGCTCCAAGACCGTCGGTCGGGCTAACCGGGCTGGGCCCAGCATGGGGGCCGCACGCCACCCCCTTCTTGCCTTTCTCACCCTGGCTGGCGTGGTTTTCGCGGCAAGCGGAACGACTCTGATCGTATTGGCCGCTACGGCCCAGACCCCGCCGCAACCACAGCCCGTCGAGAACGACTCCTTCATACCGCGAACCGCCTTCTCGCCGGTGCCCGAGGCGGTCTACGATCCTCTCCTCCTCCCGTCGTCGGAGCCGGTCGCAATCGACATCCCGGCGATCGGAGTGCATTCGGAGATGCAGCAGGTCGGCCTGACCGCCGAAAACACCGTGGAGGTGCCGGCTCCCGGCCCGCACTATGACCACGCGGCCTGGTACAAGTATTCATCTACCCCAGGCGCAATCGGTCCCGCCATCGTCGTGGGCCACGTCGACTCCGCCACCGGTGGCGCTTCGGTGTTCTTCCACCTCGGAAGCCTCCGTCCGGGAGACGAGGTCCTGGTCACCCGCCGCGACGGCACGGTGGCGATCTTCACCGTCGAGGCGGTACGCCGGTACCCGAAAGACGACTTCCCGACCGAGCTTGTCTACGGCCACACCGACCACGCCGCCCTGCGCCTGATCACCTGCGGTGGAACGTTCGACCGCTCCGAGCGCAGCTATGTCGACAACGTCATCGTCTTCGCCACCCTCGTCGACTTCCAGCGGCCATCCCCATCGTCATCACCATCATCATCATCTTGAACCGGTACGCGTCGAGGAGCGGGAGCGGCCGGTCTCGCCTCTATGACCGCTGGTGAGGTCGAATGGATCGAGGTCGTGGTGCACCACCGGATGCGCCGGTGGTGATCGAGCCAAGGGGGGTCAGTCGTGTCGCACCCGGCCCTTACGATCGAGGTATGAGAGATCTGCAGATCGAAGTGGTGCGTAGCAAGAAGCGGAAGCGGACGGCACAGGCCCATGTGGTCGCGGGGCGGCTGCGGGTCCTGGTGCCCGCCGGCCTCTCCCCGCAGGAGGAAGCGGCAGTCGTCGAGAACCTCGTTGCCCGCGCCGAGCGCAAGCTGTCCTCATTCGATGTAGACCTCGAGACTCGCGCAACTGAACTGGCCGAGCGCCATGGGCTGCCGCGGCCTACCAGTATCGAGTGGTCGAGCCGCCAGAACACGAGGTGGGGGTCGTGCACTCCATCCGATGGCCGCATTCGGATCTCCGATCGGCTCGCCTCGATGCCCGGCTGGGTGCTGGATTGGGTGGTCGTCCACGAGTTGGCCCACCTGGAGGTCCCCGGTCACGGCGAAGGGTTTCAGGCTCTGGTGGGCCGCTACGAGCTTGGGGAGCGAGCGGAGGGCTACCTCATCGCCAAGAGCGAGCCCTGACATCCCCGCAGGGCCGGCCTAGCCTCACATGGTGGCCCGACGCCTGAAACAACTTCGCGACCGAATCAGCGACAGCCTCTTCTACATACCGCTCTTCGGGATCCTGCTGGCGATCATGCTGGCGGTGGTGACATCGTGGATCGACACCACCTTCCGCGACGCCATCGACGACGTCCCCCTCCTGATCCGGACCACGGTCGACAGCGCCCGGGCGATCCTCACCACCTCGGCGGCGGCCACCATCACCGTGGCCGGAATCGTCATCTCGATCACCGTGGTCGCCGTCCAACTCGCCTCTAGCCAGTTCTCGCCGCGCGTCGTACCCACCGTCTTCGGGACACGCTTTCAGCAGACCGTGATCGGCATCGTCGTCGGGTCGTTCACCTACACCTTGCTCGTGCTGAGTCGGATCCGCATCGACCCGGAGCCACTGACCATTGGGGCTTACCGCTCCTTCTCAGTCACCCTCGCCCTGGCGCTCGCCCTCGTATCGGTCCTGGCGATCGTGGCGTTCATCGACCGCAGCATTCAGGTGATGCAGGTCGGAGAGATCATCCGCCGCACCACCGATGCGACGCTCGCCCGTGTCGAGAGCTACATGCCCGAACGCGGGGAGCCCACGGAGTTGGCCTCCGAGCCCTCTCCGATGCCGGAGGGGGAGTCGGTGACGATCGCCAGCCCCAGCGACGGATGGGTGCTCGAGATCCAGACGGAGCGCCTGCTTGCCACGCTCCCCGACCGGGCCGTGGCTCGCCTCGACACGACCGTCGGAGGCTTCGTGGCGGTCGGGTCGCCGATGCTCACGGTTTGGCCGCCGACAGATTCAGGCGACGTACCGTCCGACAGGCTCGGCGGCTTCTTCTCGATAGGTGAGCGCCGCCGGGCGCGCACCGATGCCACCTTCGGGATCCGGCAGCTTGCCGATGTGGCACTGCGAGCCCTCTCACCGGGAATCAACGATCCCACCACCGCCAACGAGGTGATCCTCAACCTCATGGCGATCCTCCGCGAAGTCCTCGCACGCGACCTTCCGCCCCGGGTGATCCACACGGAGTCGGGAGGCAAGCTCTTCCTCCCCCAGTCCTGGACCCGAGGCGATTGGGTCCGCCACGCCTTCGCCGAGATCCGCATCGCCTCCGCCAGCCAGCCGGCGGTCGCCCGGACGCTCATCGAGGCCCTCGGCGCGTTGCGCGACCACCTCGAGTCGGAGGAGCTCCCCGACCGCGTCGAGCCTCTGAGGCGCGAGGCACGACTCGTCATCGAGGGCCTGGAGAACGGTGCAGGCCTCCTTGCCGCCGACATCGAACCCATCCGAGCGTTCGCCGAGGGACTTGGCCTTGTCGAGCCGCGATCCGAAGGCTGATCCGATCTCGGGCATGAACTGGCCGCCACCGTGGTTTCATGGGGTGCCCGCCATCCCAAGGAAGCAGAGATGACCGAGAAGACCCTGTCCGTCCCCGAGATCCACTGCAACCACTGCAAGATGTCGAGCGAGGGCGCCGTCTCCGCGGTGCCCGGCGTGACGAGCGCCACGGTCGACATCGACGGGGCCACCGTCGCGGTGGCGTTCGACGATCCGGCCACGATCGATGAAATCGTCGGCGCGATCGAGGGGCAAGGCTACGAGGTGCCGGCACAGGCCTGACGGCTGACAGCCGACGGCAGAGGAGAAGCGTGGCAGAAGCCAAGACCACCGAGCCGGAGTCCCTCCTGCTCGACATCCAGGGCATGACCTGCGCGTCCTGCGCAGTGAGGGTGGAACGCGTCCTCTCCAAGCAGCCCGGCGTGAAGTCCGCCGTCGTCTCCCTCGCAGGTCAGGAGGCTCGCCTGAGCATCGATCCGACCGTCGACATCACCGGGCTCTCCGAAGCCGTGTCGAAGATCGGATACACCGCGACGCCGATCGAGGACTCCGGCGACCGCGAGAGCCTGGCCGATCGCTACGACGCCGAGACCCGCTACCAGGCCCGCAACACCATCGCAGCCGCCTTGCTCACGGTGCCGGTGGTCCTCCTCTCGATGTTCGGTCCCGACGCACGGTGGATCGGGATCGTGGCGTGGGTTCTGACCACGCCGATCGAGTTCGTGTTCGGGTGGCAGTTCCACAAGGCGGCTGCGATCCGGCTCCGTACCTTCTCGGCGAACATGGACACGCTCGTCTCCATGGGAACCCTGGCCGCCTACGGGTACTCGGTGTGGGCGTTCTTCGCCGGCGAGCACCTCTTCTTCGAGACGGCCGCGGTCATCATCACTCTGATCCTCCTGGGCCGGTACTTCGAGGCGAGGAGCAAGGGCAGGGCGTCGAGTGCCATCACCCGGCTCCTCGAATTGGGGGCGAAAGAGGCCAAGGTTCTGCGGGACGGTCGGGAGACGACGATTCCGGTCGACCAGATCGTGCCCGGCGACCGGATGGTGGTCCGCCCCGGGGAGAAGGTCCCCACCGACGGGCGTATCGCCGAGGGCGGCTCCTCCTTCGACGAGAGCATGCTCACCGGCGAATCGGTTCCGGTCGACAAGGGAGTCGGCGACGAGGTGTTCGGGGCGACCATCAACCAGCAGGGCAACGTGATCGTCGAAGCCACCCGGGTCGGCTCCGACACCGCACTCGCCCAAATCGTCCAGTTGGTCGAGGATGCGCAGGCCACCAAGGCGCCGATCCAGCAACTGGCGGACAAGGTCTCCGGGATCTTCGTCCCCGTCGTCATGGCAATCGCCGCCATCACCTTCACCACGTGGATGGTCGTCGACGGCGAAATCGCCGCCGCGGTGCAGGCCGCGGTCGCCGTGCTGATCATCGCCTGCCCGTGCGCGCTCGGCCTGGCGACGCCGACGGCGATCATGGTCGGCAGCGGTCGCGGCGCAGAGCTGGGGGTGCTGTTCCGCAACGCCGACGTGTTCGAGCGCACCAGGGCCATCGACACCGTCGTGTTCGACAAGACCGGCACCCTCACCCGTGGCGCCATGACCCTTGCCGCACTCGAGACGGAAGGCGACGAGAGCCGAGCCATCCACCTCGTCGGATCGGTGGAGACGGCGAGCGAGCACCCCATCGCCCGGGCGGTGGCGCTTGGCGCAGAAGAGCGCGGCGCCTCCCTCGTTCGGCCCTCGTCGTTCGAGAGCCTCCCCGGGATGGGGCTACGCGGCACCGTGGACGGCGTCGACGTGACGGTGGGCAAGGCGAAGCTGATGTCCGAGGCGGGACTGATCGTGCCCTCCCGTTACGAGGAGGCCGTCGCCGACATGGAGCAACGCGGTCTCACCGCCTTCCTCGCCGGGTGGGACGGCGAGGTCCGCGCAGCCCTCGGCGTCGCCGACACGGTTCGGCCCACCTCTCGGGAGACCGTGTCGCGGCTCCGTGACCGCGGCATCGATGTGGCGATGATCACCGGCGACAACCGGCGCACCGCCGACGCCATCGCCTCGCAGCTCGGCATCGATCGCGTGATCGCGGAGGTGCTCCCGGGTGACAAGGCCGACGAGGTCGCCCGCCTCCAGTCGGAGGGCCGCAAGGTGGCGTTCGTCGGCGACGGGGTCAACGATGCGCCCGCCCTCACCCGGGCCGACCTCGGCGTCGCGATCGGCACCGGCTCAGATGTCGCCATCGAGTCGGGGGATGTCGTCCTCATGTCTGGCGACCCTGCGCTGGCCGAGACGGCGCTGTCCCTTGCGGCGGCGACCTTCCGGGTGATCCGCCAGAACCTCGGATGGGCGTTCGGCTACAACGTGGCCGCGATCCCCCTCGCCGCCTTCGGGCTGTTGAACCCGATGATCGCCGCCGGTGCCATGGCCTTCTCGAGCGTCTCGGTGGTCAGCAACTCGCTCCGGCTGCGGCGTTTCCGTTAGCGCCCGAATCCCACGGGCGGAGCCGCCACGCGGGGTCAGGTCCGCGGCCGCTCAAATCGAGCGAACACCGCAACGAGAAGGGCAAGCACAACAAGCGGCGCGAGAACCCACACGGGTCGCTGCATCCACCACGAGATCGTCGGCTCCACCGCCTGGCCCAAGCCCAGCGGGTAAAGAGCAACGATTGTGATGACATACGCCGTCAAGTGCCACAGGAAGAGGGTCATGATGGCCGTGTTGACGGCTATCACCGCGATCCAAACCCGCGGCCGGGCCAGCCAGCGGATCGCACGCTCGCGCACGAGCATTGCCAGCCCGACCTGCCAGACAGCGAGGGCGACGATCGCGAATGACGGCGGACTCATGTTCGATACCGGCTCCACGTCGACGCCGACCATGCTGCGCGGATACCACAGCGTGTCGATGAAGCTCACCAGGTTCGTGAGCACCGTCAGCACAAGAAGACCAGAGAGGGCCATAGCCCACCAGAGCTTCTTCCCTCCACTGACCAAGGAGCCGTCGGCGTATAGGAAGCCGAGTTGATGGATGAACACCCACACCAGGACGAGGTTCACCCATCCGATGCCCCGGCCCATGCCGCCGAACCTCGCGACGTCGATCACAGCGGCGAGCGCGGCCAATACCACCAAGACGGTGATTCCGTGTCGATCGTGAAGCGCCAACATGATCGGAGCGAGCGCAATCACAGCCATGTAGACGAAGAGGAACCACATGGGTCCGAAGGGCAAGAAGGTTCCGCGCAATAGACCCGGTGCTCCGAGGCGCCCGAGGTGGAGAAGGACTTCGACGCCTATCCACACGGCGACGAACGCGAGGGTGGGCCTCGTCAACCTCTGAAGCCTTCCGAGCACAAAGGACCCGTAACCTTCGCCTCGAGCGCGCGTCGACCGCCATCCGACGGCGTTCGCGAACCCGCCGACGAAGAAGAAGATCGGCATCACCTGAAAGACCCAAGTCGCCAGCCACAGACCCGACTGATGACCCACGGCGTTGTGGACGTAGATCCGCCCGTCCTCCCAATGGATCAGGGCGATGACGAAGTGCCCCACGACAACCGTCACAATGCTGAAGGCCCGAAGGAAGTCGACGTACCGGTCTCGGCTCGCCGGCGTGGCTTCCGCCAGCCCCCGCAGGTCGGGCATCCGGCGAGTCTACGGTTGGGGACCCGGCGACGCACCGGGTTGGCACCCGTGGACCGTGTCACCCATGGGCGAGGGTGCGTACGATCGCGTCGTGTCGATGGATGAGGCGTTCGCCGACCGCTACGACGAATGGTCTTCGGGGATGACCGAGGACATCCCGTTCTATGTCGGACTGGCGCAGGACGCATCCGGCCCGATCGTCGAGTTGGCCGTCGGCAATGGCCGTGTCGCGATTCCCGTGGCCAAAGCCACTCGCCAAACCGTCATCGGCATCGACACCTCGCCCGCGATGCTTGCCCACGCCGCCGAGGCCGCCGAGGCAGCCGGCGTGACCCTCGATCTCCGCCTCGGGGACATGCGTGACCTCGAACTCGACTCGCCGGCGGCATTGATCTACTGCCCCTATCGGGCCCTACTCCACCTGCCGACCTGGAGCGATCGCCGGCGAACCTTCGAACGGGTGGGCGCGGCACTGGAGTCAGGTGGCCGATTTGCGTGGAACGTGTTCGCCTTCGACCACAACGTCGCTGCCGGACTCGACGGAAAGCCGCAGCTCGACCCGGTCGCGCACACCCTGGAGTACGACGTCGCCGACAACCGGCTCGACATCGTCCTCGAGTCGGGAGAGAAGAGTTCGCTCTGGTGGGCGACCAAGAACGAGATGCTCGGGTTGATCGACGTGGCCGGGTTGGACTTGGAGGCGCTCTACGGGTCCTTCTCTCATGGGCCCCTCACGAGTGAGAGCGGTGAGTACATCTTCGTGACTCGAAAGCCCTGAACCAGTCGACCCGACACTGCCCGTGGTCCCATGTGACGATTCGAGACGCCGGCCGAGGGGGTGGCGATGTCACCGGCCAAGCGCCCGACAGCCTTGTGACCCTCAGATGAGATTCCCGCGCAGTGGCCGAGGGTGTGGTCGGCTCGCCCCTAGTCGAAGACGCACTCCTCGATGCCGAGGGTCAGGGCCGCTTCGTTGGTGGGTGACATCCGTGGATCGGGTTCGGCGAGTAGTGACCGGGCAGCGGTTGGGTCGGCGGACGCGGCCACGATTGACTCGTAGGCCTCATTCCACAGTGTCTCGACCCGCTCCCAATGGGCCGCGAAGGTGCTTGCGTCAGAGTTCGGCGGGGGAAGCGCCCGAATCTCAGAAAGCATCGACGAGAACTCCGCGGAAAGGTCCTCGGCCACCGGCCTGGTCGCGCGATACAACCCCATGACCTGCTCGTCGGTCAGGCCACTCTCCTCGGACGCCATATCTCCGAGCCCGGCAATGTAGGTCTCGATCACCGGAATGAGGGCGGCGTCGATCTGCGCGGCGGTAGCCGCGCACAGCCGGTTCACTGCGGCGGTGTACTCGGCGCGCGGCAGCGTCTCCTCGGTCGAACATCCGGAAACTGCCGCGGCGACACAGGCGACGAGGGCGGTCGCACGCCAGCTGTGCCTCGCACCCACGTAACCCCCTCGGCTGGTGATTCACGGGAGCGTAATCACCGGACTCGGCGGTCTCGCCCCCAGGTGAGGTCCATGGCTCCCCTACTCGACGGCCCGTCTCGCGGAAGACATATCCGGCGAGATGAAGTGTGCCCTTGAGCCACGCGGCGACAGCAGCGAGAACCACCGAGAGCACCAGCCCTACGACCGGGACGACATAGGCCGTACTCACCGTTGCCCACCCCCGAAGAAATGGTCAGGAGAGTCGTCATGGCGACGCTCAGACTCGACGATGCACCGCCCGCCCGGCTGATGCCAGGGCCGACCTACCCGTCGAGTTCTGGTGACGGTCCCGCACGGTGGCGCGGTGAGGGTGATGCCCCTTCGCCATGAGTCGCGACCGACTGCAGAGTCCTCACAGCTCGCGTAGGTAGTGCAGGGTGCGCGACTCCACCTCGAACCCCAGCTTTCGGTAGACCTCGGTCGCTCCGGTGTGGCTGGTCTCGTCGACCTCGAGGACGGCCCGCTCCAGGCCGGCGGCGGCCGCCGCCTCCATCGAGCGGACGACCAGGTGGGAGGCGATCCCGGCACCGCGGTGCTCCCGGATCGTCCCCACTCGCTCGATGTAGACCTCGGCCACGCCCTTGTCGGCATTCGCCTCCTCGTCGACCTCGCATAGGCAGATCGAGACCACCTCACCCCCGGCGAGCGCCAGGAACGACAGGTCGGGACGGAATGCCTCCGAGTCGACGTAGTGGGTCCGCCACTGTTCCTCACCGACGGGGAGGCTGCCCCAGTGATCGGCGAACGAGGCGTTGTTGGCCAGCCGGACACCCTCGGAGAGGTCCGGTCCCCACGGGACCGCCGTCACGCCCCCCGGCAGAGGACGGGCTCCCGGCAAGCCATCGAGGCTCCGCTCCATCGTCACGAACGACCTGCCCACCTCGAATCCGGTGGCTTCGATCACGGCTCGGTGACGCGATCGATGCTCCTCGCTGGGCACCCGGATCGTGCGAGACAGCCCGGTGGGGGTCCCGTCCAGCGCAGTCAGAGCCCGCCGATGAGCCCAGTCGAGGAGTCCCCGCTCGAGTTCATGATGGCCGGGTCCGGTCTCAGCCCAGATGAAGACCCGGCCCCCTTCGTCGGTGATGTGGATCCACGCGCCGCCGTCCGCGACGATCCGCCCCTCTTCGTCGACGGCGACACGCCAATCCGTCTCGGGATTCATCTCTGCCTGGTTCATGACCCAGCGGAAGAAGGTGGGGCCGGGAACGAAGTGCAGCCTCTCCTCGTCGTGGATGCGCCTGGTGTGCGCGGCCAGCCCCTCGGCGTCATCGGGGGTGACGGCGCGCCAGGTGATCCCGGGTGCGGTGGGGAGGGTCACGACCCCGCAGCGTAGGTCGACTGCCCGCCGGGTCGCCATAGACTCCGCTCGTGCGACGCATTGCCCTGGCCGCCACCCTGACCCTTCTCGCTGCCGCGTGCGGCGGTGACTCCGCCACGGCCACCTCGACCACTGCGCCCACGACGACGATCACCACGACGGGCATCGCCCCCACGACACTCACCGGACCGTCGACGACCAGCACCGCGGCCCCCAGCGGACCCACCGACTGTGCCGAGATCTGGCCGGAGTCCCTCGTCCAGGAGGTGGTCGGGCCAAGCGTCGGGTTCGTCGCCGCCAACGCCGACGCCTCGGCGTGCACCTACCTGGGGGACTCCGGGGGAGTCGCACTGGCGTGGCGCACCAGCAGCCTCGCCGACTACGAGCAAGGCCGCACCGCCTCATCCGCCACGGGTGAGGTCGTAGACCGAGACGTGTGCGACGCTGCCTACTCGATCGAGCCCGGGGGATTCACCTTCATCATGGAGGCGTATTCCGAGGCCAACCAGAGGACCTACACCGCCACCATCTCCGGCGGCGGCCCCGAGGTTGCCCTGATTTGGGCGACCGAGCTGCTCCGCTCGGCCTGCTGAGGCGGCAATGGCGTGGGCGATCAGCCGCCTTCGAGGATCGCCGCCAGTCCGATCACATCCTCCTCGGATACCACCCGCAGCGAGTATCCGCTGTGGAAGATGACCCAGTCGCCGCGCTCGGCCTGGGGTGTGAGGGCGAGACTGACGTCGCGCTCGACCCCGTCCACCTGGACGGTCGCCCGCCGGTCGATCCCCTCACCGGCGATGCGGTCGATGCGGCCGGCTATCGCCTGGCACACGTCAGCCTCCCTCGATCTCGACCGACTGGAGGATCACGTCGGTGGCGTGCTCGTCGGCAAGGGCCGCGGCGCCGCCGGGGCCGGTGATCACATCGATACGAGCCAGCTCGAGTGGAGTTCCCCGGGCGTGCTGCCTGATACCCCCGGCGATCGACGCGGGCGGAACATGGGAGAGGGCGCCAACGCGGATGGTCACCGCCGACAGCCGTTCCGCGTGATGCCCGGCGGCGACCTCTGTCGCCTTGCGGATCAGATCCACGACGACGCGCTGCTCATGCATCGGCCAGCGCCTCCATGACGGCGTCCGCCGCCATCTCGACGGCGTTCGCCACTTCTGACGTCACCTCGTCCCCCAACCTCATCGAACCGGCCTCGACGCCGACCACCACGACGCGGTCCGGGAGCATTCCCAGGGCCCGGGCCAGTTCCAGGGAGGCCGCGGCACCCATCGCGTGGCTCGACGACAGGCGGGTCATCGCCGGCACCTCGTGCGCCGACGCGTCGATCACGACGACCGTCCCGGGCGCGGCGGCTCCGGTGCGCATGGCATCGACCACGACGGCACAGCGACGGCCGTCCAGCGTGTCGATCATCCAGCCCGGATCGCCATCCCCCGGATGGAGGTCCACGCCGTCGAGATCGCGCCTCTCGAGCGCCTCGAGGATCAGAAGCCCGATGGCGTCGTCGCCGCGATCGCGGTTGCCGATCCCGAGCACGGCGCAGTCAGCCACGATCGACGTCCAACTTCAGGAAGTGGGTGGCACACGAGATGCAAGGGTCGTAGTTGCGGATGGTCTGCTCCAGCCGCCACTGCAGGGCGGCGTCGTCGAGGGCGATGTGGTCCTCGAGCACCGCACGGAGGTCCTGCTCGATCGTCAACTGGTTCTGGGCCGTCGGGGGCACGATCTGGGCGTCGGCGATCCGCTCGTCGTCATCGATCTCGTACCGGTGATAGAGCAGGCCCCGCGGTGCCTCGGTGGCGCCGTGGCCCGTGCCGGCGACGGGGACGATCGGGACCGCCGGCTCCTCAGGCCGAACGTAGGAGTCGATGATGTCGAGGGCCTCGGCCACGGCGTGCACCGTCTCCACCGCCCGCACCACGATGCTCTTGAAGGGATTGGTGACCGAGTCGCCGAGGCCCACCTCCGCGGCCATCACCATCGCCTCGGAATGGAGCAGCTCGCGGTTGAGGGCGAACCTGGCCAGGGGACCCACGTGGTAGTTGCCCCGTTCGCGGATGCGGGCGTGGAGGGCGTTGGAGCGCTGGACGTGCTCCTCGACGAAGTGATCGTTCCACTCCGAGACGTCGATGTCGAGGCCGCGATTGGAGACTATGCGGCCCTCGTTGAATGGGTACTCGTCGGGGTGATGTACCGACACGAACTCGAACGGGATCTCGAGGTCCGGGAAGTCCAGACCGGCCGTCACCCGTACGGCGTCCTTCGAGGCCTCGAGCGCCCACTGCAACTCGTCGACCAGGGCGTCCAGCTCGCGGCGCTCCGGGACCCGGTAGAAGCCTCCGACCTTGACGTTGATCGGATGGATCTCTCGCCCACCCAGCACGATCATGATCTCGTTCCCGATCTTCTTGAGCCGCAGCGCCATCTCGACGAGATCGCGGTGGTCCCTCGCCATGTGGATGGCGCTCTCGTACCCGAGGAAGTCGGGAGCATGGAGCATGAACACGTGGAGCACGTGGCTCTCGATCCACTCGCCGCAGTACAAGAGCCGGCGAAGGGCCCTGAGCTGCCCGTCGACTCTCACGCCGAAGGCGCGCTCCATGGCGTGGACCGATGACATCTGATAGGCCACGGGGCAGATTCCGCAGATCCTGGCGGTGATGTCCGGAGCCTCCGAGAACCTGCGGCCCCGGAGGAAAGCCTCGAAGTACCGGGGCGGTTCGAAGATCCGGAACTCGACGTCCTGGATGGCGCCGTCGCGCACCACCACCTTCATGGCGCCCTCACCCTCGACACGCGCCAGATAGTCGACGGCGATCGTCCGTGTGGTGGGTTCAGACATTCACGTACCTCTCACTGGCTTCCCGGAAGGCCGGGGCGTTGGCGTTGAACGTGCGCAGGGCGTCGACGAGGTCACGGCGCTCGACACCGAGCATCTCCCACCAGGCCGCCAGGGCGTCGACGTTCGGCGACTCCATGGGCCCGAAGCAGCCGTAGCAACCCCGGTCGTAGGAAGGGCAGATGGCGCCGCACCCGGCCTGCGTGATGGGCCCCATGCAGGGGATGCCGTCGGCAACCATGATGCAGGGGCTGCCCCGGCGCTTGCATTCGACACAGACGCTGTAGGTGGGGATCGCCGGCGTCCTCCGATGGAGGAAGGCGTCGACCAGTTCGATCAGCTGGTGCTTGTTGATCGGGCAGCCCCTCAACTCGAAGTCGACCGGGACGTGGTCGGCTATCGCCGTCGAGGTCGCCAGGGTCGAGATGAATTCAGGGTTCGCGTAGACGATCGAGGTGAACTCCTCCACGTCGGCGAAGTTCCGAAGCGACTGGATGCCCCCGGCGGTGGCGCAGGCCCCGATGGTCACCAGGTAATTCGACTGCTCCCTCACGTCGCGGATGCGCTCGGCGTCGTGGGCCGTGGTGACCGAGCCCTCGACCAGACTCAGGTCGTAGGGACCGGCCACGACCTCGCGGCTCGCTTCGGGGAAGTTGGCGATGTCGATGGCCCCGGCCACGGCGAGCAGCTCGTCCTCGGCGTCGAGGAGCGACAACTGGCAGCCGTCACAGGACGCGAACTTGAAGACGCCGAGCTTGGGCTTCGCCATATCTCAAGCCATACGGCAATCGGCTCGCCCCGGGATCGAGTCTCGCCTGGTCTCCAGGCGAGACTCGATGGGGCCAGCGACCGATTGGCGCATGGCTTCTACACCTCCTTCACGGTGAGGAGCCGCTCCACCTGGTCGTGGCGGAACACCGGCCCGGCCAAGCACACGAAGTAGGGGCCGAACTGGCAGTGGCCGCAGACGCCGACCCCGCACTTCATGTTCCGTTCCATCGAGACGTGGATGCTGCTCGAGGGCACTCCCCGCTTCATGAGGTCCCCTGCGGCGAACCGCATCATGATCTCGGGCCCGCAGACGAGGGCGGTCACGTCGGCACGGTCGAACTCGACCCTGGGCAGCAGCTGGGTGACG
The DNA here is from genome assembly GCA_035464675.1 of Acidimicrobiia bacterium. Classification (GTDB taxonomy): domain Bacteria; phylum Actinomycetota; class Acidimicrobiia; order Spongiisociales; family UBA11373; genus JAUYIV01. Next base: position 20,170 of record DATHSA010000035.1, on the reverse strand, counting down.
ACTCCGACGGGCCCGCGCCATGAGGAATCCGCCGAGTCGACGGTCACCTCGACGTCGAGGTCGAAGCGCCCGCGCCACTCCTGGATCTCGTCGACGAAGACGATGTCTGCCGGCGTGCGAGCGCCGATGAGGATGGCGACCCTGGCGAAGCTGTCGCGGTGCGAGATGGCCCAGTGGATGGCGGGCCGGAGCGGCGCCAGGCCGATGCCCCCGGCGATGATCACCAGATCCCCACCGCGAGCCTCCTGGAGGGGCCATCCCCGCCCGAACGGGCCGCGTACGCCGACCAGGTCGCCCGGGCGGAGCCGCGAGAGGGCCTCGGTCACGTTGCCCACCCGCCGGATCGTGTGCACCAGTCGCCTGGGAGCTGCGGGGTCGCCGCTGATGGATATCGCCGACTCGCCGATGCCGAACGCGTAGAGCATGTTGAACTGCCCGGGGGCGAATGGGAACGGCTCGGCAGGCTCGAGGGAGAGCGTGAACGTGTCGTAGGTCTCGTCGCGCCGCTGCAGCACCATCATCGGTGTCGGGGACATCGGGTCGAGAGCGGGGAGTTCAGCCGCGGTTTCCATAGAGGTCCAGCAGTTGGAGTCGGGTGGCGTTGAGGCGGTCCGCAACGGTCGCCCCCACCCGGCGCAACACCTCGAGCCCGAACGATGGGTCGTCGTCGATGGCGGCGCGAAGCTTCGCGGCGTCGAGGACGATCGCCCGGGCGGGCGTCAGGGCGACCGCATCGAAGGCCCACCGATGCGGGGGGAAGAGCCAGGACCAGCCGAGCAGGTCTCCGGAGTGGATCGTCTGGACGGAGCGGCGACCACGTCCCGGGGAGTGCGCCGAGATGACGGCCGAACCCTCCACGAGCAGGTAGCAGTGGTCGGCGACGCCATCCGCGGCCACCATCGCCGCGTCAGGGACCCAACTGCTCTCTCCTTCGAGGCATGCGGCAAGGATGCGGAGTTGATCCGGGGTGAACCCCCGGACGAACGGATGGGTGGCGAGGGCTTCTTCAAGGCTGGGCATCGGCACGATCCTCCTCCCAGAACGCCGCGGCTTCTGCGGTGATGTCGATCCCCACCGGGCACCACGTGATGCACCGTCCACAGCCGACGCACCCCGACGAGCCGAACTGGTCGTGCCACGAGGCGAGCTTGTGGGTCATCCACTGCCGGTATCGGCTCGCCGTACTCACCCGGTGGGGCCCGCCGTGCACCAGCGAGAACTCGAAGGTGAAGCAGGAGTCCCAGCGGCGCACCCGCTGAGTCTCCGAGTCGAGGCCGGTGTGATCGGGCACATTGCCCGAATCTTCGACCGTGCTGCAGAAGCAGGTGGGGCACACCATCGTGCAGTTGGCGCAGGTCAGGCACCGACGGGCGATCTGCTCCCACCTCGGGCTCTCGACCGCCCTGTAGAGCATCTCCTTCAATCCTCCGGTCTCCAGCGACCGGCCCATCAGCCCGCTCGCCCTCGTCATCAAGCCGTCGACATGGCTCGCCTCGGCTTCTGTGGCCGGCAACCCCTCGAGGACGGCCAGGACCTCGGCACCCTCCTCGCTGCCCGCCTCGGCCACGAACCGGTGGGCACCGTCGTCGATCACCTCGGTGATGGCGATGTCGAAACCTCTCGTGGCACGGGGTCCGGTGCCCATCGAGGCGCAGAAGCACGTCGCCCCCGGCTCGACGCAGTTGACGGCTACGAAGAACGCCCCCTGTCGATTGCTCCCATAGATTCGGTCGGGGTTCGGCGAGTCGACGAAAACCTTGTCCTGCACGGCGATTGCGGCCAACTCACACGCGCGAACCCCGATGAAGGCACGGCGGCGGGGAACCCCGCCGTCATCGGTGCGTGAGAAGTCATCCGTGCCCGACCAGAGAACCGCCTCGGCAGGATGGAAGGTGGCCTTGGGCGAGGTCGGTCCGACCACGAAACCGAAGAGCGCATCGTCGTCACGAGCCAGGAGCCGGTAGGTTCCCGGGCCGTGCTCGTCACGCAGTCCGCTGGGAAGGTCATCGATCCCCGAGATCTCCCGGTGCACGATGGCGCCGCTCTCCACGGTGGGGCCCATGACGGTGAACCCGCGTTGCCCCAGTTCCTGGATGAGCCGATCGATCCCCCTGCGATCGATGACCACGGTCTGCGAAGAACTCATCGACAGGCGCAGCGTATGAAATGGGATCAGCCGGTGTCATGGGTCGAAGGGCACCGGTACCCCGCCCAACGGCCCTGACCATCCGACGTGGTGCTTGAGAGGATGTGATCGTCATGACACAGAGACTCGCCCGCCTCGGTGGGCCCGCCATTGCGTGCATCACCGCCGTCGTCAGCGGCTTCGCAATCTTCCTGAACGGGTACGGCGTCCGGGCCTGGGCCGATGCCGGCGTCGGCGCCACTCCGTATACGACCGCCAAGAACCTGGTCGCCGCGGTCGCGCTGGTCGCCATCGCAATTGGCGCCACCCGCCGCCGCCGTGAGACCGGTCGGCTCACGAATTCACACAAGGCGCGACTCTTCGCTGTCGGAATCATCGGAGGGGCTGTGCCGTTCGTGCTCTTCTTCGAGGGCCTCGCCCGCGCCTCGTCGGTGCAGGCCGCCTTCATCCACAAGACGCTCGTCGTCTGGGTGGCTCTCCTCGCGGTGCCCCTGCTCGGTGAGCGACTCTCGGGGCTCCATCTGACCGCCATCGGCTTGCTGGTCGGTGGCGAAGCGGTCGTGGCGGGCATCGATTCGATCACCGTCGGCACGGGTGAGCTGATGATCCTCGGGGCCACCCTCCTGTGGGCCATCGAGGTGGTGATCGCCAAGACACTGCTCCGTGACCTTTCGTCGTCGCTGGTCGGAGCCACGCGGATGGGAGTCGGCGCGGTGGCACTGGTGGGGTGGACGTTCCTCTCGGGGAGCTTCGGCGGACTGACCGGCCTCTCCGCCTCGGCGTGGGGCTGGATCGCGGCGACCGGCGGAGCGCTCACCGCGTACGTAGGCACCTGGTATCTGGCCCTCAGCAAGGCGCAGGCCGTCGACGTCACGGCGGTGCTGGTGCTCGGCGCCCTCATCACCGCGGCACTGCGGACGGGGATCGCCGGAGCGGGCCTGCCGAGTCCTGTCGGGCTCGCGCTCCTTGCCGTCGGTGGTGCCGCTGCGATCGCGGCGATGCTGCGTCCGGCGCCCCGATGACGACCGGCCCGTCGCTCTTCGCCCGCTTTGCCTTCCCGCCCAATGCCCTCGGGTACTGCGGGCCCTCCGACTCGATCGAGCTGTTCGAAGCGTCGACCGCCGGGGCCGACCGGGAGATCGGCTCCCTGGCGCGGAGATTCGAGGGGGCGTGGCCCTACCTGGAACTGATCGCCGGCGCCAACGGCATCCCGGACCCCCTGGATCACCTGGTGGTGGAGGCCTACTGGGTCGGCAACCACCTCCTCGGTGAGGGGGCGCGGTACATGGCCGGATCATTGGACGAACGGTTCCGCATGCGCTCGGGAAGGCACTGGGAGGCGATCGCGTCCGCAGCCCCCGCCGGGGCGGTGCCGCACCACTCCCATCACGTCTTCGGGGTATATCCCTGGGTCGGCCTCCTGAGGTCCGGCCGGGTCGAGGAACCGCTGGAAGTGCTCGACCGGTGCCGAATCCGCTGGGGGACGGTCGTCGCCGTCGACGATGACATGGCCCTGATCTCGTCTCGCCCCCTCACCTGGGATGGCACCCGGCTCGCCATGGGTGATCCCCGCGACGAGTGGGCTGCGTGGGCCTCGGGTGGCACTTCGCCCATCGCGATGCCCGAGGCCGGCGACGTCGTCGCCGCGCACTGGGGTTGGGTGTGCGACCGTCTCGACCCCCGCCGCCTCCGCAACCTCCAGGCATGGACGGCCCACACGCTGCGACTGGTGAACGGCAAGACGCCGATCGGTGCTGTCGTGGGCTGAGAGAATCGCCCGTGGCCAGTCGCCCGTCGCCGTCGCCTGTGAGAGCGTGGCGTTCGCGTCGTGAGCTGCCCGTGCCGGTCTGGCCGATCGCCTCCGGGGTGAGCGCAGCGAGCCCGCCCGTTGTATGGTCCCGCCCATGGACCCCTTGAGACGCGTCCATCGGCCGTCGCTCCGCTCTCCGCGGGCGCTGCTCGCCTGGGAGGGATGGAACGACGCCGCCGATGCCGCATCGGGCGCGGCAGCCTTCCTGCTCGGTCAGTTCGACGAGACCGACCCGTTCGCGACGATCGAGCCGGAGGAGTTCTACGACTTCCAGGTCCGGCGTCCACTGGTGGAGGTCAGCGAGGGCGGCACCCGCCGGCTCGCCTGGCCGACCACACGTGCCTATGCGCTGGAGATGGATCGCGGCGACCACGACGCCATCGTGGTGGTGGGCGAAGAGCCCAACCTTCGGTGGAAGACATACACCCGTACGATCTGCGGCCTGCTCGCCGACTCCGACGCCGAATTGATCGTCACCCTCGGTGCGTTCATCGGCCAGGTGGCCCACACCCGGCCGGTTCCACTGATCGGCGTCGCCACGGACCCCGAGCTCGTCGAGCGACACGATCTGATCGCCTCGCGCTATGAGGGACCGACAGGGATCGTCGGCGTCATGCTGGAGGCGTGCCGTGAGATCGGCATCCCTGCCGTGAGCATCTGGGCCGCCATCCCTCATTACCTCGCCGCCAACCCGAACCCGAAGGCCATGCTCGCCCTCCTCGACAAGGCCTCAGAGGTGATGGACATCCCCATCGACACCTCGGAGTTGGTGGTGGTGTCGGAGGACTTCGAGAACCGCGTCGATGATGCGATGTCGGACAACGACGACTTCGTCGACTACGTGCACCGCCTCGAGGAGCAAGGCCAGGACACCGCACCCATCGACCCGACCCGGAGTGACCACCTCATCTCCGAGATCGAGGACTTCCTGAAAGAGCGGTGAGCGGGGGAGCCCCCCCCTAGGATGCCGCCCCTACACGATCCGGGAGGACCGCCTGTGCACATCCGGCGACTGATGACGCTCGCCCTCTCCATCGCGCTGACCGCCAGCGCGTGCGGTGACGACGACGGGGGAGGCATCCTCACCGGCACGACTACGACCGCCGCCCCGACCACCACCACATCGACGGCCGCCCCGAGCACCACCACGACAGGCGCCTCGACAACGACCTCGTCCACCACGGTCACGACGGCACCGCCCGACGACGGACTCGGCCCGTTCGCCACCTTCGTCAGTATCACGCATCCATTCTCCGTCGAGTACCCCGAGTCGTGGGATACCGAGGAGAACAGCTTCGGTGCCGTGGTGACATTCCTGTCGCCGCTGACCAGCGCCGACGACCCCCTGCGCGAGAACGTCAACGTGGTGGTCGAGGATCTCGGTGGCGTCGAGGTGACGCTCGACGAGTACTTGGAGGTGGCGCTCAGCCAGTTGCCCTCGCTGATTCCGGACATCCAGCTGAACGACCAGATCGACGACATCATGGGCGGCGTCCCATCCAGGATCATCACCTACACGGGGTCCCAGAACGGCATCCAGTTCAACTGGGTGCAAGAGATCGCTCTCTTCGAGGGCAGCGCCTATGTCCTGACGTACACCGGGCTCAGCAACACGGACGACTATGTGGAGTTTCGCGCCTATGCGATCGAGATCTTCCACTCGTTCGACTTCCGCAGTTGATCGAAGCAGCGAGTTCGCTGTCGATCGCTGAAACGGACCCCGCGACCACCACATCGAGGCGCCCCTCGACCCTGGGTGCCTGATGCTGTGCGAGAGCGCCACGATCCGGCGAGTCGGTGGATCGTCCCTGCCACACTCCTCCTGTGACCGCCGACGAACTGATCCGCTGGATTCACATCGTGGCTGCCGCCGTGTGGGTTGGTGGCCAGATCACCGTCGCCGCTCTGGTGCCGGCATTGCGCAGAGCGGGGGCGACGAGCGAGCAGATCAGGGCGGCCGCTCGTCGATTCGGTGTGGTGGCCTGGACGGCCATCGGCGTGTCGGTCGCCAGCGGGATCATCCAGCTGGTCCGCCTCGACTACCCCACACGCGGCAACACCGCGCTCCTGGTCAAGCTCGTACTCGTCGGGCTGGCTGTGGCGATCGCCTGGTTGCATCAGATGATCGCCCGCGGCGCCCCGCCTGCCCTGAGAGGGGCCCTGGAGGCCACGCTGCTCCTACTGGCCCTGGCCGTCGTGGCCGCTGCCGTGGCCCTCTGACCCGTCGCCCATTCGGCCGTCGGTCGGGAGACGGGCGAACGCGACACCGGCGACGCCCTACAGCACCGACTCGAGCACTTCCAGCAACCGGTCGACATCCTCCTCGTCGTTGTAGAGATGGGGTGCGACCCGCACTGCATTGGCGCGGAGGCTGACGAACACCTTCCCGTCGCTGAGGCGGCCTCTCAGGCCGGGCGGCTCTCCCATCGGGAACCGGACGCCGATCAAGTGCGGCAGTCGGTGACCAGCCGGGATGGGCTCCAGGCCGAGTGAACGGGTGCCCTGCTCGATCCGCCCGGTGAGGGGCTCGATGGTCGCCGCGACCCTCTCGGGCTTCCACTCGTGGAGCAGGTCGATCGCCGCGGTGGCCATAGGCATGAGCACGAAGTTGGACCACTCACCGGCATCGAAACGACGGGCCCCTGCGCGCAGCTCGTCGGTGTAATCGACCAGGCGATTGAAGTCCTCGGAACCCTTGCGACCCGACCAGGTCGCCTCGATCCCCCGCCCCGAGCGGCGGTGCTCGGCTGCCCACAGGTAGCCGAAGGCATACGGCCCCATCTGCCACTTGTACCCGACGGTGATCAGGAAGTCGGGCTCGATGCGGGAGACATCGAGGGGCGCGGCACCGAGCGACTGCGACACGTCGATCACGAACGCCGCTCCCACGGACCGTGCAGCCTCACCCACGCGATCCAGGTCCACGGCACTCCCGTCGGTCCAATGACATGCGGGAGCGACGACGACTGCGGTTCGATCGTCGATCGTCTCCAGGAAGCCGTCGGTCCAACCCCGGTCGCGAGAGCGGGGCACCACGACGATCTCCCCACCCTCGACGGCGATCTTCTCCCGCCACGGGTACACGTCGGAGGGGAACTCCTCCTCGACCATCACCACCGTGCGGCCCGGTCCGACGGGGAGGTTTGCAGCCGCCACGCTGGCTCCGTACGAGACCGAGGGGACGAAAGCCACCCCGTCGGCATCGCCGTTGATCAATCGGGCAAAGGACTCACGGAGCCGTTCCCCCGGCTCGAAGAAGTCGGCGGCCCCGACGTTCCAGGGGGATGCGGCGTTCTCCAGCGCGCGCCGACCCGCCTCGCGTACGGGACGCGGCATCGGGGGGAAGTACGCGCAGTTGAGGTAGGCGACCCCGTCAGGGATGTCGAAGAGATGACGCTGTGACGGGAGGGTGTCGGCCACCGGCCGAAGGCTACTTCTTCCGCTTGTGGCGATTGGCGCGCAAGCGCTTGCGGTACTTGTGCTTGCTCATCTTCTTGCGCCGCTTCTTGACGAGGGAACCCATGGATTCTTTCGTGTCGGTGGGGCACGTAGGTTGTCAGGTCGCGGAAACCAGCGCAACTTGAGCATCTCCGCTCATGTGAGGATTCCGAACCGAAGCGAACGAAAGACGAAAGGAGCGCTCAGACCAAGCCGGACCCCGGGGCCCGACGGGCGACGGGCGGCGGGCAACGGGCGACGGGCCGCCTGTCTACGCTCCGTTGCTCATGACCCGTCCCCTGATCGGCATCACTGCCGGACTGCGTAAGGTGAAATCGAGAATCGGCCTCGAGCCGGCACACACGGTCTGGCCCGCCTATGCCGACATGGTCCGCACGGCGGGCGGCATCCCGGTCTCCCTTCTTCCCGGCGACACCTCGGAGGCCCCTGACCTGCTCGAACGTCTCGATGGGATCCTCTTCTCGGGCGGCGGCGACGTGGATCCGTCCCGATACGGAGGCGAGATCCGGCCCCGGGTGTACGGGATCGATGAAGTGCGCGACGAGTTCGAGATCGCCCTCGCTCTCGCGGCCGCGTCGGCCAGATTCCCGACGCTGTGCATCTGCCGGGGGATGCAGGTCATGAACGTCGCACTCGGCGGCACGCTCATCGAGGATCTGGAGGACGATGACCCCGAACGGATGCAGCACTGGGTCGACGGCGAGGAGGAGGCCCAGGACGTCCAGCACGAGGTGGCCATCGAGCCCGGCTCGATGATCGCCAAGGCGCTCGGCACCGACCACGCCCTGGTCAACTCGATCCATCATCAGGCGGTGCGGTCGCCCGGCAACGGACTGGTGGTCACGGGCACCTCTCATGACGGTGTGATCGAGGCGATGGAACCCACGGACACCCGGTGGCCGATGTGGGCGGTGCAATGGCATCCCGAGTTGCTGGGTGCTGGTGACGCGCCCTCGCTGCGCCTCTTCAGAGCCCTTGTCGACGCCGCCCGATAGTCTCGAGCACATGCCAGCAGACTTCACCCTCACCGACCGTGTCGTCGTGGTCACCGGAGCCAGCCGGGGGATCGGCGCGGCGATCGCCCGAGCCTGTGCCGACGCCGGAGCAGCCGTTGTGCTCTCCTCCAGGAAGCAGGACGCCCTCGACGAGGTCGCCGCATCGATCAAGGCGGACGGCGGTGTGGCCCTCCCCGTCGCCGCCCACGTTGCCCACGCCGACGAGGTCGCCGCGCTCTTCGAGAAGGCTCGCCAGGAGCTCGGCGAGATCCATGGACTCGTCAACAACGCCGCCACCAACGTCTACTTCGGCCCGATGCTCGGCATCGACGACGGAGCCTGGGACAAGATCTTCGACACGAACCTGAAGGGTGCGTTCTATCCGACGCGTGCCTTCGTCGCCGGGCTGAAGGGAAGCGGCTCGATCGTCAACATCGCCAGCGTCGACGGAATGCAGGCGTCGCAGATGCGCGGTGTCTACGGGATGACCAAGGCGGCGCTCATCTCGATGACGCAGACACTCGCCGCCGAGCTGGGGCCTGCGGTTCGAGTGAACGCCATCGCCCCCGGGCTGGTGGAGACGAAGTTCGCCGCCACGCTCGTGGAGAATGAGGAACTCCGCTCCAGGTTCGTCGACCGTGCGCCGTTGGGGCGTCACGCTCAGCCCGACGAGATGGCGGGGGCGGCGGTCTATCTCCTCTCCGACGCCTCTTCATACATGACCGGGCAGGTGGTGGTGGTCGACGGGGGAATGACGGCGGCGTGAGCTCGAGGCTCGTCGATCTCAGCCACTCGTTCGGGCACGGGGAAGGGGCATACCCCGGTTTGCCGGAGCCGGTGGTGCGGGTTCACCTGTCGTTCGAGGCCTCTGCCAACCACTATGACGACGGGACGGAGTTCTCCATAAAGGGATTCGAGATGATCGCCAACACCGGAACCTATCTCGACACCCCTTCCCATCGATTTCGCGACGGCTTCGACCTCGCCGGTCTGCCGCTGGAGGCAGTGGCAGATGTGCCCGGCATCGTGATCGATGCAGCGGGCCCGGCGATCGATGTCGACCCGGGCGGCGTCGAGGGCACGGCCGTGCTGTTCCGGACAGGGTGGAGCCGGCACTGGGGCACCGGCGCCTACAACCACGGCGGGCATCCTCACCTCACCCGGCGGACCGCTGACGCACTGGCGGCCGGCGGAGCCATCGTCGTGGGTATCGACTCGGTCAACATCGACGACACCTCCGACGGCACCCGGCCTGCCCACACGATCCTGCTCGACGCCGAGATCCCGGTGGTCGAGCACCTGACGAACCTCGAGGCCCTGCCGGACGGAGGCTTTCGGTTCTTCGCCGTCCCGCCCCGCTTCCGGGGCGTCGGAACCTTTCCGGTCAGGGCGTTTGCGATCGTCGAGTGACCGCAGCGCTCACCCCCCGAACACCACCTGAATCCTGATTCGACGGGAGGCCCCGTACCCTGGTGCTCGACTACCAACCATCACGGAGGGACAGATGCGAAGCAAGCTCGCGGCACTCGTCGCGGTACTGATGCTGATCGCCGCGGCGTGTGGCGACGACGACGTCACGGATCTCGGGGACGACGGCGGAACGCCGACGACCGCCGCGACGACCAACGGCGACATCGATGACATGGACGACATGGACGATTCGATGGGCGACTCGTATGCCGACCTCACGTTCGACGGCACCACGGTCCGCTTCGCCGCATCCGGTCTCACCTATTCGCAGGTCGAAGGCGTCGACGACATCACGCTCGAAAGGTGCGATCCGAGCTTCTTCGGTCAGGGGTTCTGGGTCATCGGCTACCCGGTCGATGACAACGGCGACCTGGTGATAGCCGACGAGCTCGGCAACCTTGGCGGCGGCCTCACGGCGTTGATCCCGTTCGAGGGAACGGCACCGGACGTGATGGAGTTCGAGTTCTCCGTCGAATACGACCCGCTGACCATCGACGCCCGGTACCGGGAGGACAACCCGGCACCGACCTACTCCTTCGACGGCAACCGGGTCTCGGGCACGGTCACCCTCGACAACCTCAACACCGACCCGATCGAGGTCACCTTCGACATCACCTGCGCCGGGTAGCGCCGCCGCACGCTCGGCCCGGCGCAGGTGCCGGGCCGAGCGTGCCCGGCGCCGCCTCCGGGTAGTCCCAATCATGAGCATCGGCGGCGTGCGCGAGGAAGGCGTCGCCGATGGCTTCGGCATCGTCGGCCTCGACAACCACGTCGCACGCAAAGCAACCGCTCTTCATCGCTCCTCCTCGCAGGCCTGCGGCACGCTACCCGCCATCGCCAGGACGGAAACGAGTGGTGCCGGCTCCTGACGGTCGGGTCTGAGCATCCCCCTTCGCCTCGAACGCGTTCGCCACGGGCAACGGGCGACGGGCAACGGGCAACGGGCGACGGGCCTACTCGCACTCGTGGTCACGCAGCGGCCTCAGGAACAGGTTGCGCGGCCCGTCGACCAGGGAACGCGGCTCCGTGCACCTCTCGACGACGACCTCCTCCGACCCCGCCAGGTTTCCGATGATCTCGGCCTCCGTCTCGATTGCCTTCCACCGGGATGGGGTGAATCGATCGAAGGGCGCGGCGCGGACCTCCAGCCTCTTGTCGTCCGAGCCCAGGCTCCAGACACCCGTGATCTCTCCCTTGTCCAGGACCACCGAGGTGGCGTTGCCATCCCGGTCGTACACGAAGGGCGCGAGGTCATCGTCGAGCAGGCGACTCCGGTCCTTCCACGTGACGAGCAACGTGTCCCAGTTGGGAATCAGGCGCAGAGGGGGCGGTTTGGCGGAGCCGATCCCGTCCACGGTGAACAGCCCCCCGCCGATGTCCTCCGCCCCACAATCGGCGATCGCCTCCTTCGCCTGTGTCGCCGTCAGCCCGGCCCACCAGGACAGGTCCCCGGCGGTGGCGGGCCCATGGGACCGCAGGTAGAGCCGGGCCACCTCGGTCCGGGCGTGGTCGACGTCGGGTGACCAGACGTCGACATCGGGGAGCCAGCTGCTCCACAACGTCATGGCATTGCGTCCCGAGCGCCACGACTTGGGCTCCCCGGTCCCGACCAGGCGGCATTCCGTGGACATCTGGTTGATGACGACGTTGAGGCCCCGGGAGTCCTCCTCGGGCGGTTCGAGCGTGTCCTTGATCTCGCGAACAGTGCGAGGGATCTCGTCCGACAGGAGATCCTCGACCCGCGCGGCCCACGTGTCGTAGTCGTCCACCTCCAACACCTTCTCCACGTAATTGCCGAAGGCGCGCTCGTTCCGCTCCCGGGTGGCCGGTACGACGATCGGCAACAGGTCGACCGGCATCAGGAATGCGCTTCCCCGAAGCGTCCGCAGACCGACCACCTCCCGCTTCGAGTACAGGTCGTCGAGATGCCGCTTCTCGAAGCCGGGGACCCTGGCGGCCAGCTGGAGATACGAGACCGGCGGCGTCGCATAACAGCCGATCGAGTCGTGGAGGACCTCGAGCACGGTCGCCTCGCGCCGATCGAGATGTGTCGACGCCCACGGGATGGGGGTGTCGGCGTTCATGTCCCCCTGGAGGCCATGATCTCGCCGAGCTGCCCCCGATGCTCGGCTTCGTGCTGCATCAGGTGGTGGAAGACCCACTCCGGGGTGACGGTGCGATCGCCGTCGGTCTTCCGGACCGCCTGGAGATCGGCGTCGGTCAAGGCTCGCAGCTCCTCCCGCATCCGATCCCGCACCCAGGCGAGCCGGTCGAGGTGCAGCTCCAGCGCTTCGCCGAGGACCGGCGTCAGGCGACCGTCCTCCTCGCGCACGTCGTGCGGAAACCATGACCAGGCCTCCTCGGGGAAGTCCTTGGACATGACCTCCGAGTAGAGCCAGTCGAGCTCGATGGCGGCGACGTGGTAGAGGAGCGACCCGGCAGTGTTGCCGTGCCAGGGGGTCGGCTCGTCGACGCGGGCAGGGTCGAGGCCTTCCACCAGCCGCAGCGTCCTCTCCCGGCAGTCCTCCATCATCGCCAGGAGGGCGCCCACACCTGGTTCGTACCCGTCGGGTCGGGCGATCTCACTGTGCGTCATGCGACCTCCAATCCCTTTCGATCGACATCGAGGCGAAGCACGTGACCCTCGTCACCGAGGACGTCGGCGAGCGCCCCGGCAACCGCGTCCACGGTCGAGTCGGTGGCGAGCGCCACCGACGACGGGCCGGCACCACTCCACGCAGCGTGGAGGGCCCCCGCCGCCCCGGCCGCCTCGACCATCCTCCCGGTCACCGGGGAGAGATCGCCCCGCGGCGCCTCGTGCATCTCGTCGCCGGCCGCGGCGGCGAACGCGTGGGGGTCGGCAGTCCGCAGCCCTTCGATGAGGGCGGCAACACGGCCGGCGGTGCGCACCGCCACCGATCGAGTGACGCTCCCGGGCACCGCCTTGCGTGCCTCGCGAGTCGGCATCGTCGCGTCGGGCACCCCGACGATCAGACGCAGCGACGGATGGACCCCCAACCGGAGGATCGTGCCTCCGCCCAGGACTGCCACCAGGCCCCCGAAGACGGCGGCGGCGGCATTGTCGGGATGCCCCTCGGCGGCGGTGGCGGCTCGCAACACCTCACCGGGATCCAGGCTGCCTTCCCCGGAGGCGATCGCCGCCGCGATCGCCACGCGGAGGGCCGCGCTCGAACCGAGGCCCTTGCCGACGGGGATGCGCGACCTGATGAACACGTTGCGCGGATCGTCGCCGGAGATCTCTCTCACCACCGAGGCCGTCTCTTCGCCAACGGGTCGGCCGTCGCTCGTGATCATCCAGCGGTCCGACGGCTCGACCTCCACCTCGAGACGGAGCGACACCGCCACCGCGAGAAGATCGAAGCCCGGCCCCAGGTTTGCGATCGATGCCGGAGCGGAGACTGTCGTCATCGCTCAGGCCCGTACTCGATGAACACCCTCGTGGCGCCGGGAACCAGCCGCATGACCTCGGCCTCGACCTCTGCGGTGATCTCCTCCAGGTCGTGCGCGGTCAGGCCCTCTTCCACCGCGAGGTCCATGTTCACCAGGATCTCGTCGGGCCCCAGGTGCATGGTCAGCAGGCGATCGATGGATTCGACCCGGGGCACCGACAGCGTGGCCGCGCGGATCGAGGCCCTCGCCGCCCGGGTCGCCGACTCGCCCACCAGCAAGCCCTTGGTCTCGACGGCGAGGATCCATGCCGTCAGTGCGAGCAGGACCCCGATCACCAGCGAGGCCAGGCCGTCCCACATCGCGTCACCGGTGGTGTGGGTGAGCACCACGCCGGCGGCGGCGACTGCGAGCCCGAGGGTTGCCACGCTGTCCTCGAACAGGACCACGACCAGAGTCACGTCCTTGGTGTCCCGGATGGTGCGCCAAACCCCCCGGCTTCCCCGCGTCTTGTTGAACTCGCGCAGGGCGGGGCGGAAGGCGATGAAGATCTCGAAGAACGCGGCGACTCCGAGCACGATCAGGTTGAAGGTGATCCCCACGTCGGTGTCATGAGGATGCCGGAGCCGGTCCAGCCCCTCCATGAAGGCAACCACCCCGCCGCCGACGAAGAGGAACACCGCCACCATGAACGCCCAGAAATAGGCCTCCTTCCCGCGCCCGAAGGGGAACCGCGACGACGCGGCGAACCGGCTCGCCGCCTGACCGCGCAACAGGAAGAGCTGGTTCCCCGAGTCGGCGACCGAGTGGAACCCCTCGGCGAGCATCGCGGTGCTCCCCGTGATCGAAGCGGCGACGAACTTGAGCACGGCGATGAGCGAGTTGGCGACGAGCGCCGCCAGGACGATCGCACGGTTGCCGGAGGCCATTCGGGCGGAGAGTCTACGAAGCGGCGCCCGGCGCCGCTGCGTAGACCGTCGACCGTCTCCCGTCGCCCGGCAGGGCAGGGCACCCCGGCCTACGGCGAGTCCGGGGGGACCCTTGACCTCGACTGATCTCCAGCCCGCACGATCAGCGTTAGCCTCGGCCCATGGCCGCCATTCGAACCGAGCGGTTGAGGAAGTTCTACGGCAAGGCTCGAGGCATCGTCGACGTCGACCTCGAGGTCCAGGTGGGCGAGGTCTTCGGGTTTCTGGGACCCAATGGCGCCGGCAAGACGACGACGATCAGGACCCTCCTCGACTTGATCCGCCCGTCGTCGGGCACCGCCACGGTGCTCGGCCTCGACTCGGTCGAGGACTCGATGGAGATTCGCCGCCGGGTCGGGTATCTGCCCGACGAGCTGCCCCTGTGGGATTGGATGACACCTCGCCAGGTGCTGGACCACCTCAGCCGGCTTCGAGGCGGCGTCGACACCGCGTACCGCGACGAGCTGATCGAGCGCTTTCAGGTAGAGGCCGATCGCAAGGTCGCCGACCTCTCCACCGGCAACAAGCAGAAGATCGGGCTGGTGCAAGCGTTCATGCACAGGCCGGAATTGCTCATCCTCGACGAGCCGACGAGTGGTCTCGACCCGCTCATGCAACAGGTCACCTACGAGATGATCGACGAGGCCCAACGGGACGGCAGGACCGTCTTCCTCTCCTCCCATGTCCTCCCCGAAGTGGAGCGGATCGCCCAGCGGGTAGGGATCATCCGCAAGGGACGGCTGGTCGAGGTCGCCTCCGTGGAGAGCCTCAAGGAGCGCGCCCTCCGACTCGTCGAGGTCCGGTTCGGGTACCCGGTGCCCGGGGAAGACCGGCTGGCCTCCGTCGATGGCGTCAGCGAGGTCAGCGTCACCGCCGAGACCGCGACCCTGAAGGTGGAGGGATCGATGGATCCGCTGGTCAAAGCGATCGCCGACTACGAGGTGCTGGTGATCCGCACCCATGACACCCCTCTCGAGGAGATCTTTCTCCAGCTCTACAAGAACGGGCGCCGATGAGGACCGAGACTCTCCGCCGTGTCTTGATGGGGCGACGCAAATCGCTCCTCGCCTGGGCGCTCGGGGTCTTCGGGATAGTGCTCTTGATCGTCCTGGCCTACCCGGCCGTGCGCGACCAGCCGAGCATCGGCGACTTCCTCGAGGACTACCCGGACTTCGTCCAGCAGATCCTCGGACTCGGGGGCGGCCTCGACCCGACCTCGCCCGAGGGCTACCTGCAGAGCCAGTTGTTCGCCAACACGCTGCCGATCATCTTCCTGATCTTCCTCATTGCTTTCGCCGCCCGCGAGACCGCCGGTGAGGAGCGGGACCGCACGATGAACCTGGCGCTCGCCCACCCCCTGCGACGGGAGCGCTTCATCCTGGAGAAGTTCGTCGCCATGGCCCTCGCCGGTCTGGCCCTCGCCGCGGTGGCGGTGCTGACGCTCATCGCCTCTGGTCGCATCGTCGACATGTCGCTGCCCATAACGGGCTACATCGGAGCGACCGTGTCGGTCTATCTCATTGCGATGGTCTTCGCCACTCTGGCGTTGGCGATCGGAGGATCGACCGGTGGCCGTGCCGTGACCTACGGCGTGACGGCCGCGCTCGCGGTCACCATGTACGTGCTGTGGGGCCTGGCTCCGCTCGTCAGCGCGCTCCAGGGACTCGACAGGTTGAACCCGTTCTATTGGGGCCTCGCCGGGCTCCCGATCGTCAACGGGCTTCAGGTGGGCAACGCCTTGCTCTTGCTGGCGATCACCCTGATGTTCGCCGGCGCCGCGGTGGCGGGCTTTCGGCGGAGGGACATCGGGGTCTGAGGCTCGCTCCGCTCGCCTGTTGGGCGTTGCAGGCGCCCCATCAGTCGTCAACAGTCAGTTCTGCTGGTCTTTGCCACGGAGGCCGCGGACGAAGGTCGCGATCACGAGGATGATCCATCCGACGACCACGGCTCCGGCGATCCACCAGGCCATCCCGCCTCGATTCCAATCGGCGTCTTCGACAACGATACGGGCGGTGTGACCAGGCTCGCGCTCTGACCCGATCCGGGCGACAATTCGGGCGATGCAATCCCGATTCCCCGAACGCATCGAGACCGAGCGGCTCGTGCTGCGGCTGTGGACCGAAGCGGACGTGCCGGGGATGATCGCGGCGGTCGCCGCCAGCCTGGATCACCTGCGGCCCTGGATGCCCTGGGTCGCCGGGGAGCCCGAGACGGTGGAGCAGAAGACCGAGAGAGTGGTCCGCTGGCGGAAGGCGTGGGGGGACGGAGAGGACCTCACCATGGGCGTCTTTCTCGGAGGGGAGCCCATCGGGGGTACCGGTCTCCACAGCCGCGTCGGTGAGGATGCCCTCGAGATCGGCTACTGGATCCACGCCGACCACACCGGGAAGGGTTACGCCACCGAGTTGACCCGGGCCCTGACCGACGTCGCCTTCGAGATCGAAGGCGTCGAACGAGTGGAGATCCACCACGACAAGGCGAACATCTCCAGCGGACGCGTCCCCGAGAGGCTCGGCTTCACCCTGGCCGAGGAGAAGTCACGGGATCCCGAGGCCCCGGGCGAGATGGGAGTCGAGAGGATCTGGGTGATGACGCGGGCGGAGTGGCGGCGTGCGCACGGGCAACGGGTAACGGGCAACGGGTGACGGCTACTTCTCGATCACCCGCACCTCGTCGCGACGCACGGTGCCGCCGAGTCCCACCACCGGGCCGTTCCACGACACCTTGATGGTCGACGGATGGCCCATTTCGTCGCCCTGGCTCACCACAAAGCTGCCCTCCAACTTGCCGCGGTGGTGAAGGATTGCGGCGAGGGCCGAAGCCGCGCTCCCCGTCGCCGGGTCTTCGGGAACCCCGGCTCCCGGAGCGAAGAACCGGGCGGTCACCGCGTCACCTTCCATCGCGAACAGATAACACATGTCGACATCGTTCTCCTGAAGGGCTGGGAAGTCGGGATCCGCGGACGCCACCGCCTCCTTCGAGCCGACGTCGACGACCAGGTACTCGAGCGGCATCATCACCTTCCAGGCGTCCACCGGCTCGGGCAGACGCCCGGCGACTGCGACGGCCTCGGCCTCCGCGGTGGCGTAGATCTCGTCGGCCATCGGCGTATCGACCCATATCTCGTCACCGTCCATCCAGAACGGGATCTCTCCCACCTCGCAGGTCATCCGATCGACCGTGCCCGGGCCGATCATTCCAAGCACCCAGGCCGCCCCGACAAGGGGGTGCCCGGCGAAGGGGAGCTCGCGAGCGGGGGTGAAGATCCGCACATGAGGGATCCCGCCCTCCCGCCAGTCGATGAAGATCGTCTCGGAGAAGCCGTTCTCGGTGGCGATTTCCTGCATGGCCCGCGCGGAGAGCCCGGTCATGTCCGGGATCACGCCGAGATGATTGCCGCCCTCGTCCCCACGGGTGAAGACGCGAAGCACATAGCAGTGGCGCATCCAGTAACGCTACCGGACACGATGGCGCTGCCATGCGGGAGCCGGCCACCGGCCGCCACGGTTTGCAGCCATGGACCGGAGGCCGGAGACTGGAGACCCGCCGATGGACATCTTCGACCTCGACTCGCTCTTCGCCCAGCTGGTCCTCGCCCTCGGTGCCGCGCTGGTGATCGGCAACGGCTACGCGATCCTCATGGCGCGCCGCGGGGTCAAGCCCAAGAACGTCGAGGGGGAGTTCCGGCCCGGGCGCGCCTGGTTCCTCCTGGGGGTCGGTCTCGTGATCGCATCCTGGGGAGCAGCGAGCCTCCTCGCCGGCTGACCGCCTTCCGGCCGTCGTGGGACTCTGAGCAGACGGCAGCCGACTCCCATGACCGGCACGCCGTGTCTCCTGCCGGGCCCACGGCGGACGAGATGGCCGATGAGCCGTCCGGTGTCCACGCGTGCCCCGTGCCGCATGAGGCCGAGGGGCGGGGTGCCGGATTGCGGGGTGCGGTACCATCCCGCTCCGTGCGGGCGTAGTTCAATGGTAGAACACGAGCTTCCCAAGCTCGGAGTGAGGGTTCGATTCCCTTCGCCCGCTCCGCTGCCCTGAGCGAAGGGCCTCGACGCTCTCAGTCGAACTGCATGGATCGCTTCGACAGACCGAACCAGAACCCGTCCACGGTCGTCCTGCCCTCGGGCGCCGCCGATGCCGCGCCCAGGGCGACGAAGAGCGGAGCGAAGTGCTCGGTACGCGGGTGGGCGAGACGGGCGGCAGGAGCCGTCGTCTCGAAGTCGAGGACTGCGTCGACATCCCCCCTGGACACGGCCTCGTCCAGCCAGTGATCGAATTCCGCGGACCACTCGGGCGGGTCGGAATGTGGGCCCAGGTGCCAATTCATCGCCCTCAGGTTGTGCGTGGCGAACCCGCTGCCAACGATCAACACCCCCCGATCCCGGAGGGGGGCGAGTGCTTTGCCCACCTCGAACAGGGCCCTCGGGTCGAGCGTGGGCATCGAGACCTGGAGCACCGGGACATCCGCGTCGGGGTACATCTCCACCAGCGGAACATAGGCACCGTGATCGAGGCCCCTTTCGGAGTCGTCGGCGACGTCGTGTCCGGACCCCGACAGCAGCCCTCTCACTTCTGCCGCGAGCGCCGGTGCTCCAGGGGCGGGGTACTGCACCCGGTAGTAGTGCTCGGGAAAGCCCCAGAAGTCGTACACGAGAGGAACGGTCGTGGTTGCGCCGAGTGTGACCGGCGAGGCCTCCCAGTGCGCCGAGATCATGAGCACCGAGGATGGCCGGGGCATGCCGTTCGACCAGTCGGCGAGCTGATCGGTCCATACCGGATCGTCCGCAAGCGGAGGCGCACCGTGGCTCAGATACACGACGGGCATCTGTCGGTCGGCGAACTCTGTCGTCATCGAGTTACACAAGGTGGAGGACACTCCGGGTATTCCCCCGCTGCGCGCCTCCGGGGCCCGTGAGGGCCCCGGAGAGGCGTCCCTGGGAGGGGAGCCGTCAGGTGTCGATGTCGTGGATCGGACCGGGGCCGAAGCCACCGCGGCGGCGATGAATTGGACGGTCACCAGGCTCGGGAAGCGAGTTGGTCACCATCTCGGTGATCCGCTCCTCGGCACTCGCCAGGAGATCCGCCCTCTCGTCCTCCGTGATCCGACCGTTCTCGACAGCCTCGTCGAGGCGCTCCTCGCACAGCGAGAGGAGGTGATCGATCACCGCGTCTGCGCTCGAGCCGTTGGCTTCGGCGATCGCTGCAATCGTGTCGTACTCCTCCAGGGCGGCGCGCATCTCCTCCGCATCGAGGCCGAGGAAGTCGGCCACCGCAACCAGACCCCTGAATGTTCCGGGTCCATGGCGGCGTCCGCGGAACTCTCCGGCCAGCAACTCGGCGACCGCGGCAGCCTCATCGTCATCCAGGGTTCCATCGTCGACAAGCGGCTGGAGCTTGTCGATGATCCGGTCGTACGCCGGGGTCTCGGTCACATCCACGGTGGTGTCGTCGGTCTGTGCCAGGGCGATCCCCGACATGGCGAGTGCCGCCACCACCACCATCGTGATGCCGATCTTGAGCGTCTGCTTCATCTGAACCTCCGTTCTGATCGCTCTTCGAAACCTTGCGGCCGGCGTGTTCGAAGGGTGTGAGATCGAGATGGGAAGCACCTGGGAACCGGATGAGAGGAGTGTGAGAGCCGCTGGGCGCACCGCGCGGCTCATCGCCGTAACCTGACCCGCAATGATCCTGTCGGATGTCTCGATCAGGGCGGCAATCGAGGTGGGGCGGATCGAGATCGATCCGTTCGACCCGTCGATGGTGCAGCCGTCCAGCATCGACGTGCGGGTCGACCGTTACGTCCGGGTCTTCGAGAACCACCGGTACCCCTACATCGATCCCAAGCAGCCTCAACCCGATCTGACCACCGAGGTCGTCACCGAGATGGATGTTCCCTTCGTGCTGCACCCGGGCC
>DATHSA010000034.1:0-3664 GCA_035464675.1 Acidimicrobiia bacterium | reverse complement strand
CGACGCACGAACGCGTGACCAACGCCCTGGACGCCGCCGTCCAGGAACGGGCCGCGCGCGCCTTCGAGGAGTTCGAGGCGATGCCGCTCCCCAGCGAGAAGGATGAGGACTGGCGCTACGTCGATCTCGATGTCGATCTCGGCGACTTCACCGTGCCGGCCGGCCCGGGCGATGCGCTCGATGGACACCCGATCGCCGGCCTCCTGCAGCCCTCCGGGGCGGCCACCAACATCGACGGGCACACCGTCTTGGCCGACGGGGAGTTCGTCCGGTCCGGTCTCGCCGCCCGGGCCTCTGACCTGCCACCGCTCACCGATCGATTCGCCGCCCTCCACGAGGCGTTTGCCTCGGACGGCGTCGTCGTGTCGGTGCCGGCGAAGGCCCGGCCCGACGGCCCGGTGCTGATCGATCTCCAGAGCGTCACCGACGGCTCCATCGCCCTTCCGCGCATTGTCATCGCTGCCGGGGAGCAGGCGGAGGTCTCGGTGGTCGTGATGCAACGCTCGCCCGACGACGTCCACTCCCTCGTCATCCCGTCGTACGAGATCGCCGCCGGCGCCGCCGCTCGGGTCAGCGTGACGGTGATCCAGGAATGGGGCGACGACACCGTGGCGATCGCGACCCACCGGATGAGCAGCGGCCGTGACGGCGCTCTCTTCCTGGCCGAAGCCGGGTTCGGCGGTCGATACAGCCGTCTCCGGCTCGCCGTGGACCTCATCGGTGCCGGCGCCGGGGCGACGATCGCAGGCGCCTACTTCGGCGACGCCGAGCAGACTCTCGACTACCGCTACTTCATGCGCCACGCGGCTCAGAGCACGACCTCAGAGATGTTCCTGAAGGGTGCCGTCGCTGACGACGCCAAGTCGGTCTTCTCGGGCCTCATCCGGATCGAGAAGGAGGGCCAGAAGAGCAACGCCCACCAGACCAACCGGAACCTGGTGCTCTCCGACGGCGCCGAGGCGCACTCGGTGCCCAATCTGGAGATCCTCGCCGACGACGTCCGGTGTGGCCACGGTTCGGCCGTGGGGCCGCTCGACGAGGACCAGCGCTACTACCTGCAGAGCCGGGGGCTCGATCGCGACCGCGCCGACCGTCTTCAGGTGAAGGGGTTCTTCGAGGAGGCGATCCAGCGCTTCCCGCATCGATCGCTCGACGCCCACCTCCGTGACACGGCGCTCGACAAGTACGCCGGAGTGATGGCATGAAGGAGCGCTTCGCCATCGCCCGCATCGAGGAGGTGCCGGTGGGCACCGGCCTCAAAGTGGAGGTCGCCGGCCACCGCATCGCGCTGTTCCGCGTCGGGGACGACGTCTACGGGATCGGCGACCGATGCAGCCATGCCGAGGCCTCGCTGTCGGAAGGCGAGATGTTCGACGAGATGGTCGAGTGCCCCCGCCACGGATCGGAGTTCGACGTGACCACCGGCAAGCCGCACAGCCTTCCGGCGACGCAGCCGGTGCCGGTCTACGAGATCATCCGCAACGGTGGCGACCTCTACGTCGAGGTCGAGCCGATCGAGGAGGACGAATGAGCGCTCTCGCCATCTCCGGTCTGAGCGCCAGGTTCGGGGAGCTGACCATTCTCGACGGGGTCGACCTCGAGGTGCCGTTCGGCGAGCTCCACGTGCTCATGGGACCGAACGGCTCGGGCAAGTCGACACTATGTCATGCCGCCATGGGACGCCCCGGTTACGAGGCCGAGGGTTCCGTGAAGGTGGACGGCGTCGAGGTTCTCGGGCAACCGGTGGAGGAGCGCGCCCGTGCGGGCCTGTTCGAGGGCTTTCAATACCCCGTCGAAGTCGCCGGGGTGACGCTGCGCGAATTGATCTCCGAGATGGCTCTGGTCGGCGGTCCCGACGTGGGGGAGCGGGCCGTCCAGGCCGCTATCGATCTCGACCTCGAGCCGTTCCTCGACCGTTTCGTCAACGTCGGGCTGTCCGGCGGCGAGAAGAAGAAGTCCGAGATCGTGCAACTGCTCGGCTTGAGCCCGAAGGCGGCGATCCTCGACGAGATCGACTCCGGTCTCGACGTCGACGCCGTACGTGACGTGGCCGGCGCGGTGGAGGGAATGCGCAGCCCCGATCTCGGTGTCCTGGTGATCACCCACTACGCCCGGGTGCTCCGGTACCTGGATGTCGACCGGGTGCACGTGATGATGGCCGGCAAGATCGTCCGTAGCGGCGGCCGCGATCTCGCCGACCACCTCGACTCCGTGGGCTACGAGGGGATCCGCAACGAATTGGGCCTGGAGCCCGAGGAGAGCGGGGACGACTTCCTGAAGGGGCTCTAGGACCTCCGGGTTCGGCCCTCGAGTCGGCCGCTCATCCCGCCGCCCACACGTCGAACACCTGATAGGTGATCAGCACGGCGAAGAACGCCACGAAGGCGATCCCGGTGCGCCGCACCATGAGATGGCGCCTCCCGAGCCACAGCCCGGCGGCCACCCCTGCGGTTGTGAAGACCTTGAATCCCGCTGCCCACTCGAATCCGGTGTCGAGCAGCGCCGACATGATCGGGTTCATCTCGACCGCACCCTGGTTGATCAGGTGGAGCGTCAGGCCAAGGTCGAGCACGTTGAGCGCGGCGAACCACAACACCACGACCGCCCAGGTGTGGCTCGTGATCCGCGAACCGTCGATGGTCGTCAATCCGATCGAGCTCCCACGAATGGGAGCCTACGCATGCGGGACGCTCGAGCGACCAGTAATGGACAGTGGGAGGCGGTTGGGCCGATCGACCGTGGGACGACCCGCTGTCGACGTCACGGGGCCGACGCAGCGCGCCGTCGACAGACTCCCGAGATCGGATCTCAGCCTTGGCCGATCCCGGTCCCGGCCTCCCATCGCAGCTCGTAGACGCGTACGGCCTCGGGGAATCCCCGCAGGCTGACGTCGCGAGGCTCGACCCAGTCGAAATGCTTGCCCAGTGCCAGCTCGCGGACCGTGCTGGCAGCCAGGATGGTCGTCGGTTCGGCCATCCCGCAGATACGCGCTGCCAACTGGACGGCTGCTCCGAAGAGGTCGTCGTTCTCGGTGACCGGTTCACCCGCAGCGAGCCCTATCCGCACGCGGACCCCGTCGGGAAGCTCATCCACGGTGTGGTCGGCGAGCGCCTTCTGGATCCGGATGGCGCACTCCGCGGCGCGGACCACCGATGAGAACGACGCCATGATCCCGTCGCCGGTGTGCTTGATCTCCCAGCCTCCGGTGGCGCGTAGAGCTTCGCGGATGATCGCGTCGTGGCCCCGGAGGACCTCCATGGCTCGGCTGTCTCCCAGGGTCTGTGTGAGGGTCGTGGAGCCCTCCAGGTCGGTGAACAGGATCGTGCGCAGAGCGGTCTCGGCGATGAGGTCGCCGGGCTTCGACTCGGTGATCGCTCCGAGGAATCCTGACAGGGTCGTGGGATCGACGTCGATGATCCGGTTTGCCACGAGACCGTGAGACTCGGCGTGCACCCTCTGCGCCGCCTCCGCGCTCGGAGCCTCGGCTAGGCAGAAGACCGTCTGCGCGTGGGTGTCGAACCAGTACGTCAGGTACTTGACGCCGTACTTCTCCTGGATGGCGAGATCCTGGAGGTGGGCCTTGGCGAGGTCCTCGGGCGTTGCCCCCTCGACGTCGTGTCGGTCCATGAAAAGGCCCATCGGTCATCCCCCTCGGAAGCCCGTG
>DATHSA010000033.1:0-65981 GCA_035464675.1 Acidimicrobiia bacterium | reverse complement strand
CGGACGCGTTCGGGAGCTCGAGCGCGACTCCTTCGAATTGCGAATTGCGAATTGCGAATTGCGGGCCGAGCGCAGCGAGGCCTCTTGCCAATTGCCAATTGCCAATTGCGGGCTTCATCGGCGGCAGGGCCGCCGATGAAGCCCTTCTTGACCCACGAGCACCCGATCCGGTTCGCCCACCGGGGATCCACGATCCTTTGGCCGGAGAACACGATGCCGGCGTTCCAGGGAGCGGTCGACCTCGGGTATCGCTACCTGGAGCTCGATGTCCACGTCTCTCGGGACGGGGCGATCGTGGTGTTTCACGACGACCGGCTCGACCGGCTCACCGATGGCACGGGGAAGGTCTGGGACCACACGTGGGCCGAACTCAGGGCTCTCGACGCTGCCCACAACTTCGACCCGGATGGCGGTCATCCGCTGAGGGGCACCGGGATCCGGATGCCGCTTCTCGAGGAACTGGCGCTGACCTTCCCCGACGCGATGTTCAACATCGACCTCAAGCAGCGGGGGATCGAAGAGCCGGTGGCATCTCTGATCGCGCGGCTGCGGCTGGAGGAGAGGGTCCTCATCGGCTCTTTCCGTGACTGGCGCATCGGAGCCTTCCGCCGATTGACCCACGGGCGGGTGGCCGTGTCGGCCGGACCCAGGGAGATCACCAGGGCGGTCGCCGCCTGCAGGTTGCGCCTTCCGATCGGTGGGAGTGCAGACGCTCTTCAGATCCCGCGCCGCGTCGCCTCACGGCGCCTGGTCGATTCGGCACACTCCGCGGGCAAGCAGGTCCACGTGTGGACGGTGAACGATCCTGATCGGATGAGGACGCTGCTCGACATGGAGGTCGATGGAATCATCACGGATCGTCCCGACCTCTTGAACGAGGTCGTCTTCGGTCAAAGGCGGCCCTGACGACCACGGGCACGGAGCCGCGGGTCGAGTAGGCGGCCTACGCTCCCGGAATGCTGCTTGGACCGATCGTCCGCATCCAGATTCAGCGGAACCCGCTCAAGAAGCCGGGCATCGGCTACGACCCCGCGCCGGTCCAGGCCGTCGACGAGGCAGTGATCGGTCCGCCAGGGCTGGTGGGTCGCCACGAGGGGTCCTGGATCATCGATGCCCATCACGCCGGTCATCCGACGTCGCGCGGCGGGGGCCGCCGGGCGCTGTCGATCGGATTCTCCGAGCACTACGACCGGATCGCGGCCCGCTTTGGCGCGGCTCCGTTGGGATGCGCCGGGGAGAACCTGATCGTGGCCACAGATCGAAGGATCGGTCCGGGCGACCTCGAGGGCGTGGTCGTCGTTCGCACCGACGACGCCGAGGTGCCACTGGGTGGTGCCCGGGTGGCGGCGCCCTGCGCCGAGTTCGCCTCGTTCCTGTTGGGACGAGACGAAGTGGCCCCCCGGGATGAGGTCGCCGACGACCTCGAGTTCCTCGACGGCGGTACCCGCGGCTACATCCTCGACCTGCGACCCTTGGAAGGGGCTCACCGGATCCGCGTGGGGGACGACGTCTTCGTGACGTCCGGGTGATCCCCGAGTCCTTCTGCCGCTTGCCCTCTCCGACCCTTGACAAATGGTCGGGAATTATCGACCATACGGCGATCGCCGACCATTGAGGGAGACGTGACCGAGGGGTACCAGCCGCCCGCGGGGCTCTTCGAACTCGACATCGACCAGGCGCGGCTGCTCGCCGACGAGACCCGTTCGGAGATCATCACCCTCCTGGCCGAGCGCCCGGCGACGACCGCTCAGCTCGCCGAGGCGCTGGACCGTCCCAAGGGGACCGTGGGCCACCACCTGAAGGCGATGGAGGCGGCGGGGCTCATCAAGGTGGTGCGCACCCGCAAGGTGCGCGCCCTGACCGAGAAGTACTACGGCCGGGTCGCCCGCACCTACCTGTTCCCCAACGTCGACGACCTCGACAAGCCCGATTTCATGGTCGAGGCGATGGGGGAGATGCGGCGGCCGGATGAGGGCGAGGAAGCCTTCTTCACCCTGCGGCACGCTCGCCTCGACGCGGCCCGGATCGCCGAGTTCCGCGACCGGCTGCAGGCACTCGCCGAGGAGTTCGCCGGCATGCCCCGCGGTGGCGGGACCGTCTACGGCTTCATCGCCGGGGTCTACCCGACCGACCGACCATCACTGAGAGAGGACTCCAAGGAGGGCGCTTGACGACGACCGCCGAGCCGGAGAAGACCCGGCTCAGCCGCAACTACTGGAGGCTGTGGACCGCCAGCGTCATCAGCAACCTCGGCGACGGGATCTCCGCGATCGCCTACCCGTGGCTGGCCTCGGCGGTGACCCGCGATCCAGTGCTCATCGCCCTGATCGCAGTCGCCCAGAGGATCCCGTGGCTGGTCTTCACCCTCCCTGCGGGTGTGATCACCGACCGTCTCGACCGCCGCAAGATCATTCTGGCGATGGACACGATCCGGGCCGCGCTCACCGCGGTCGTCGCGGTGGTGATCCTCGGCGAGGCCTCTTCGCTCCCCACCCCCGGCGACCTCGCCACCGGCGTCGACATCCCCACCGACCTGGCCGTGTACTCCGTGCTCCTGATCGCAGCACTCCTCATGGGCATGGCCGAGGTGCTCCGCGACAACTCGGCGCAGACCTTCCTCCCCGCGATCGTCGAGCCGGAGAACCTGGAGAAGGCGAACGGCAATCTGTGGGGCGCCGAGATGGTCGCCAACTCGTTCGTGGGCCCTCCACTCGGCTCCATCCTGTTGGGCGTCGGGTTCGCACTCCCGTTCTTCATCGACGCCGGCACCTTCGCCGTGGCCGCCGGCCTGGTCTTCCTCATCTCCGGCCAGTTCCGCGCCCGGCGGGCGGACGGGACCGCACCTGCCAAGAAGGTGGCGTGGCGGGCGGAGATCAAGGAGGGCTTCCTCTGGCTGTGGCGCCATCCACTGCTGCGTCCGATGGCGATCGTCCTCGGATTCCTCAACGCCGCCGGAATGATGATGTTCTCCACCTTCATCCTCTTCGCACAGGAGGACCTCGACCTCCAGACGGGCCTGTTCACCGGGGTTCTGCGCCCGGTCGCCGAGTTCTTCGGGGCCGACAGCGTCGGCGCCTTCGTCTTCTCGATCCTGCTGATGGCCGGGGCCGTCGGCGGGATAGTGGGAAGCCTGTTCGCCGCCAGGATCAGCAAGCGCCTCGGCAGCGGGCCGTCGCTCTATCTGGCGATCGTGGGAGGCTCTGCTTCCGCCGTGGTCATCGGGATCAGCAGCCGCTGGTGGGTGGTGTGGCTGATGTTCGCCCTGGGCACGCTGCTGGCGATCCTGTGGAACGTGATCACGGTGTCGCTTCGCCAGACGATCATCCCGGACGAGTTGCTGGGGAGGGTCAACAGCGTCTACCGCTTCTTCGGATGGGGGATGATGCCGATCGGCTCCCTGCTCGGCGGCGTGATCGTTGCCGCCTTCACGCCCCTCGTTGGCAGAGCCGACGCCCTCCGTTGGCCCTTCTTCGCGGTGGCGATCATCAATGCCCTGCTGCTGGTCTACGCCTTCCCCAGGCTGACGACCGAGAAGATCGAGTCGGCGCGGGTCGAGGCGGGGTCCTAGAACTGTCCGGTTTGCCTCGGGTCACCCCCGGGGTATGGTCCTCATGGGCCTAGGCAACCGGCCCGCGCCTCATTCGCGAACCTCCAGGTGACGACCCCGAGGCGTCGTGGCTTCTGGTCTCTGACGCCGACGACACCCTGCTCGGGCACCCCGACGGGCTGCGTCGGCTTACGCGGTACCTCGCGGGTCATCCCGAGGTGGGTGTCGTCGTCAACTCCAGCCGCCCCGTGAAGAGCGTCTCCGCCTCCTTCGAGGGGATCACCGGTTTCCGGCCGCGGGGCTTCATCGGGGCGTTGGGCACCGAGGTCGAGATCGCCGGTCGCCGTGCCCTCGGCTGGGCGTCACGCTTCGGTCACTGGGACCGACAACGGATCCATGACGCGCTCGCCGGTCACGGCTTCGAGCCGCACATCGACGAGTACCAGGGCAGCCACAAGGTCAGCTTCACCGTTCCCCCGGACCGATGGCACGAGGCGCGCAGGGCCGTCTTCGGCACCCGTCTCGCCATCCAGGTGATCGAGTCGGCGCCCTCGAACTTCGACGTGCTGCCGCGTGCCGCCGGCAAGGCCGCCGCAGCCCGCTATGTGGCACGCCGCCTCCGTGTCCCGCTGACACGTGTCGTGACCTCCGGCGACTCGGCCAACGACTGGGACCTCTTGCGCGTGGGGTTCGGCGTTGCTGTGGGCAATGCCCGTTTCGAGTTGCTGCGCAGGGTCCAGGACATTCCCGTTCACCTCGCCCGGGGCCGTCAAGCGCTGGGAGTGCTCGAAGGACTGACGGCGGCAGGAGCATTCGCATGAACCTCGAGTCACGCATCCTGATGCTCTCGCTCCACGGATACGTCGCCGCCGAGCCCGAGCTCGGGCTCCCGGATACCGGAGGCCAGGTGGTGTTCGTGCTGCGACTCGCCGAGCGACTCTCCGAGATGGGCTACGACGTCGACATCGTCACCCGGCGCTTCGAGGACCAGCCCGAGCTCGACGACATGGGCCCGCGTCTCCGGGTATGGCGGATCCCGTTCGGCGGGTCGGAGTTCATCCGCAAGGAGGACATGCACGATCACATCCATGGCTTCGTCTCCGAGTTCCTCCGGCGGCGTGAGGATCTCGGGAGGGAGTACGCCCTGATCTCCTCGCACTACTGGGACGCCGGCTGGGCCGGGCAGCACATAGCCGAGGAGCGCGACCTACCCCATGTGCACACTCCCCACTCGCTGGGCTGGTGGAAGCGCAAGGACATGAAGGGCGATCCCCAGCAGATCGAGTCGGACTACCGGTTCGAAGAGCGCATCCACAAGGAGTTCCTGGTGTACCGGCGATCGGACCACGTGATCGCCACCACACCGCAGCAGGTGACGATCCTCGAGAAGCGCTACGAGGTGCCCTCGCGCCATCTGGCCATGATCCCGCCGGGGATCGACGAGCGAACCTACACCCCCGTGCCCGCGGAGCGGCTCTCGACGATAAGGAAGCGCCTCGACTTCGAGCGCCACGACGTCTACACGGTGGGCCGGGCGGCGGCCAACAAGGGGTACGACCTGCTCATCAGGGCTCTGCCCACGCTCAGGGAGGCGGTCGACGACGCCCGCCTCGTGCTTGCGGTCGGGGCCGACTCCGACACCGACAGGCGCCGCGTCGAGCGCTGGCAGAAGCTCGCCGCCGATCTCGGTGTCGAGGACCACATCGACTGGCGGGGCTACATCCCCGACGATCAGATGGCCGACCACTACCGCGCCGCGACCGTGTTCGCCCTGCCTTCCCGTTATGAGCCGTTCGGCATGACGGCGATCGAAGCGATGGCCTCCGGCACCGCCTGCGTCGCCACGGTCCATGGCGGCCTCGAGGAGATGTTCGACTTCGGCGGCCAGGCGCTCTTCGCCGACCCCAAGCGACCCCAGGAGTTCGGCGTCATGCTGTCCATGCCACTCCGCTATCCGCGGCTGCGAGAACGCCTCGAGATCGACGGCGCCCGTTGGGCCCGCCGTACCTTCGGCTGGCGCCGGATCGCCCGCCGCACCCTCGAGGTTCTCGAGCGAGCCGCTCAGGGCTATCGCGAGGGTGATGGACTGGGGGCGGCCGGGTAGACGGGGATCAGGCGCCCGGAAACCGGACTCCACACGAATGATCCGGGCAATACCCGTTCGGGTTCTTCGCCAGGTACTGCTGGTGGTAGCCCTCGGCGTAGTAGAACTCGCCGAGCGGTTTGATCTCGGTGGTGATTTCGCCCATTCCGGACTGCTTCAACGCCCCCTGGAACATGTCGCGACTGCGCTTGGCGGCATCGACCTGCTCGTCGGACTGCGTGTAGATGGCCGAGCGGTACTGGGTGCCCCGATCGGCGCCCTGGCGCATTCCCTGGGTGGGGTCGTGGTTCTCCCAGAACAGCTCGAGGATCCGGTCGTAGGAGACCTTCTCAGGGTCGAAGGCGACCAGCACCACCTCGGTGTGCCCGGTCAGCGAGGAGCACACCTCCTCATAGGTGGGATTGGGGGTGAAGCCGCCGGCGTAGCCGACGGCCGTGCTGTACACGCCGGGGGTCTCCCAGAAGAGCTTCTCGGCCCCCCAGAAACAGCCCATCCCGAAGACGGCGGT
This sequence comes from Acidimicrobiia bacterium, assembly GCA_035464675.1. Lineage (GTDB taxonomy): Bacteria > Actinomycetota > Acidimicrobiia > Spongiisociales > UBA11373 > JAUYIV01. The sequence continues at coordinate 59,822 of DATHSA010000033.1, read as the reverse complement.
CTCGATCCCTTCCGGGAACGGCGGATGGATGGGATTGCCATTGACGAAGTGGGTATCGGTGGTGGGGATCGCCTCGGAGCGCCCCTCGAGGGCGTCGGAGGCGGAGATCATCTCTGACTTGGATCGGAACATGCTTCTAGAACGGTAGGTGGGGGAGCGGTGTTCCCGGTCCCCAGCCCCGGCTCCCCGCGGCTGTGGGGGACGGGTGACCGGCGACGGGCGACGGGCTACCCGCGCTTCTTCCGCAGAAGCACCCATGCGATCGCCGCTCCGATCACGGCGGCGACCGTTGCACCCGATATGAGGGGGACCGGCCGGGTGAGGCGCTCGGTGAGGCTGACCTGCCGCTGAAACTCCAGGATCGGCCAGCCCCGCTCCTCGGCCACGGCCCGGAGTTCCTTTTCGGGGTTCACCGCATGGGGATGTCCGACCAGTTCGAGCAGGGGGATGTCGGTGGCGCTGTCCGAGTAGGCGTACGAGTTCTCGAGGGAGATACCCTGTTCCTCGGCCACCGCCCGGACAGCGTTGGCCTTGTCGGGCCCGTAGGCATAGAGTTCCACCTCTCCGGTGTATCGACCCTCCCCGTCCACCCTGGCCCGGGTGGCGATCACGTCTTCGACACCGATGTATCGCGAGAGTGGATGTACCACCTCGTGGGGGCTGGCCGAGACGATGAACACCTTGCGCCCCTCCCGCATGTGCTCGTCGATCAGGAAGAGGGCCTCGGCGTAGACGATGGGGGCGACGACCTCCTCGAGCGCCTCCTCGACGATTCGCTCGATTTCGGCGCGGTCCCACCCCTTGGTCAGCTGGAGCATGGCGTCGCGTGCCTTCGCCAGCTGGTCCTCGTCGGCTCCGAACAGCATGTACATCAGCTGCCCCATGCCGGCGCGGATGAGTGTGTGCCGGCGGAGCATCCCCGCCTTGTACAGCCGACCGGTGAACGCCAGGGTGGACGATCGGGCGATCACCGTCTTGTCGAGATCGAAGAATGCGGCCTCCATTGCGGTCTCAGTGTGCCATCGATGTCTCGGAAGTGGCCCTCACAGCCCCCTTGAGCAGAGGGCCCCAGCGACATAGGTTGCCCGCATGCATCCGGCGCTCGCCGTGTGGACGCCGGAGGACGGGCTGCTTGGCGCGCTCGCTCCACTCGGGCTGGCCCTGGCGGCGGGCGATGCAGCGGTCGTCGATCTCGATCCCCTCGGCCCCCGGTACCCGGGAGCCCGCTCACTCGCCGATCTCGTCGAGGACGGGGTCACCAAGGACGACCTCACGCCCCGGCGCGGCGTCGCCGTCCTCCGCAACGGCGGTGTCAGCCCGGGAGACGCGTGGAGGGTGGTCGAGGCTCTGCTCGCGCATCATCCGCGGGTGGTGCTGAGGCTTCCGCCGCGTCCCGCTCCGGCGGGCCTGTCGATGCCGGTGGTCCCGGTGAGGCTTCATCTTCCGGCGGATCTCTTCGGTCCGCACGAAGGCCCGGCCGTCTTCCAGGCCACGCCCTCGTTCGCCCGCCTCCCCGGGATCGGGGTGCGCCTGCCGGTCCCCTCCACCGCAACGGTTCGGTCGCTGCTCGATGGTCGGAGACCCGGGCCGAAGGATCGTTGGGTCCGGGCCTGGCGGAGTGCGTGGGGGCTTCCGTGGCCGGAGTGAACCGGATCGTCGAACGCCTCCTCGATTCGGAGGTGCCGCTTCGTCCTCGAGAGGTGATCCTGGCTTCCCGGCGAATCGCCCAGGTGGAGGCACCCCTCGAGCCCGACGCAGCGATCTCCGCAGCCATGGAACTGGTGGGACTAGGAGTTCTCGAGCCACTGCTCGCCGATCCCGAGGTGTCGGACGTGCTGGTCAACGCACCCGACGAGGTGTGGATCGAGAGGCGCGGCGCCCTCGAGCGCGCCGACGTGCGCTTCTCCGGTCCAGAGGCCGTGGTCGCCGCCGTCGAGAGGGTGATCGCCCCGCTCGGGCTTCGCCTCGACAGGGCCTCGCCGGCGGTCGATGCCCGTCTTCCCGACGGGTCCCGCCTCCACGCGATCATCCCGCCGGCCGCCGTCGACGGACCGGCGGTCGCCATCCGCCGCTTCGTCGCCGTGGTCGAGACCCTCGACGACCTGGTCGAGCAGGGGGCACTCGCGCGGGAGGCGGCGTCGCTCCTCGAAGGTGCCGTGATCGAGCGACGGAATCTTCTCGTCTCAGGCGGGACGGGGTCGGGGAAGACGACGCTGCTCAACGTCCTATCCCGGGCGATTGCGAACGACGAACGCGTGGTCACCATCGAGGACGCCGCCGAGCTTCGGCTCTCGGGGCACGTGGTCCGGCTGGAGGCCCGCCCGCCCAACGCCGAGGGTGCCGGGGAGATCACGCTGCGGACCCTGGTCCGCCACGCGCTGCGGATGCGGCCCGATCGGATAGTGGTCGGCGAGGTCCGCGGGTCGGAGGCATTCGACTTGATCCAGGCGATGAGCACGGGTCATGCCGGGTCGATGGGAACGGTCCACGCCAACGGGCCCGAGGAGGCATTGTGGAGGCTGGAGACGCTGGCACTCACCGCCGATCGCAACCTTCCCGCCGAGGCGGTCCGCCGGATGCTGCGTTCGGCCATCGACCTGATCGTGCAACTCGAGCGCCGCGATGGGCATCGCCAGATCGTCGCCATGAGTGAAGTCGGGACCGATGGGGTGCGACGACAGTGGCCCTGACCGCAATGGTGGTGGCGGCGATTGCTCTCCTCGGGGGAGTGCCCTTCGCTGCGGTCGCCCTGGGAGTGGCGGCTGTCACCCATCCAGCGCTCGCCGGTGTCGCGATGGCGGTGTGGGCGCTCCGCCGACGGAGGGAACGGCACCCGGTGCGGACCCCCGACGACGAGGCGGCGTTTCTCGGGGGCCTTGCCTCCGAGCTCGCCGCGGGCGCTCCGCCGCGCTTCGCGCTGGTGGCGGCGGCATCCCGGGCCCCGCGCCTGGACCTCCGGCCCGCGGCGCGTCTGGCGGCTGCCGGGATGTCCGCGGATCGGGTTGCCCCCCGGTTGGCGGAGGCACTTCCCACCTTCGGGCGCCTCTCTGCCGCCGCCTGGCACATGGCGGCCACCGTGGGGGGACCCACGGCGACGATGTTCGACATCCTCGCGGTGCGGGCGTCCGACGAGGCGGCTCTCCGGAGGGAAAGAAGGGCGCTGACCGCGCAGGCCCGGGCCTCGGCCGCGGTGGTTGCCGGACTGCCGGTGCTCGTCCTCGTCGGGATGGCCGCAACCGGGCGACTCTCGCCTGCATCCGATCCCGCGCTCGGTCTCATCGTCGCTCTTGGCGTCGGGTTCCAACTCGTCGGTGTGGGCGTGGTGTGGGCGATGCTGCAGAGGGCGTCGTGACGATCATCGTGGTGGCGGCGGTCGCCACGGGATGGGTCTGGCCTCGGCTCGGGCGAGGCCGCCCATTCTTGGCCGGCATCATCGGCGGTGCGGTCGTGGCCGAGCCGATCGCAGGTGCCGCTGCGGGAGCTGTGACCGTGGCCCGGGTCAGGTGGCGCAGGGCACGACTGGCCCGGCTCGAGGAGCAACGTGCGGACGCCGACGTCGCGGTGCTCGCCGACCTCCTGGTGCTCGGTCTGACGGCGGGCCTGAGCCTCCGCGCGGCCATCGCGGCCGGGGCGCCTCATGTTCATCACGACCTGCGGTCCGAACTCGATGATCTCGTCGCATCGATCGACAGGCGAGGGATGGCAGCGGGCCTCGCCGCGGCGCGCGGAAGGCTCGAAGGGCTGGCGCGTGTCGCCGCCGGCGCCGCGGTCAGCGGGGCCCCGCTCGGTTCCGCCATCACCGCCTTTGCCCGGACCCGTCGTCACGAGGACCACGCGGCCCGGATGGCGGCCGCACGGCGGCTTCCGGTGCGGCTGCTGCTCCCGCTGGCTCTGCTGATCCTTCCGGGGTTCGTGATCCTCGCGGTGGGCCCTGCGGTGCTGGAGGGCCTGGCGCGGCTCGGTCCGACTCCCTGACGGAAAGGTGCCTCCAATGACATCGGAACTCGGCCAGGCGACCGCGGAGTACGCCCTCGTGATCGTCGCCGCCGCAATAGTCGCGCTCGCTCTCATCTCATGGGCTGCAGGCTCGGACGTCCTGCCCTCCTTCTTCGACGCGGTGATTCAGAGGGTGCGGGGTTTCGCCACGGGTGGCGGGTGAGCCGCGATCGGGGCTCCGCCGCCGTGGAGTTCGCCCTCGTCCTCCCCGTGGTCCTGCTGGTCCTCCTGGCAGCGGTCGAAGTGGCGGTGGCGGCGCGGGTCCAGCTGGAGGTGAGCAGCGCGGCGAGGGAAGGGGCGCGGGAGGCGGCCACGTCCCCCGAGCCAGAGCGGGCGGTGGCGGCGGTGCGTCGGGCGCTCGGCGGCGAGACCGGATCCCGGGCGCGGGTGTCGGTGGCACGTGAGCACCGGGTGGGTGGCACCGCAGAGGTGGTGGTGCGTCTTCGCCACCGGGTGGCGGCTCCGCTCTTCGGCGGATTCGATGTGACCCTGGTGGCACGGGCCGTGATGCGGGTCGAGCAGTGAGCGATCGGGGAAGCGCCTCGCTGGCCCTCATCGGCGTCATGGGTCTGGTACTGGTTCTCGCCGTAGGGCTTGCCGCGGTCGGTGCCTACCTGCGGGCCCGGGTGGAGGCAAGCACCGCGGCGGACGCCGCGGCTCTGGCCGCCGCCCCGATCACCTTCCTGCCTTTCGGATCGAAGGGGCCGCCGGTGGATGAGGCGATCCGGTTCGCCCGGCTCAACGGCGCCCGGGTGGTGCTGTGCATGTGCGAGCGTGACCAGTCGTGGGAGCCTCGAACGGTGGAGGTGACGACGGAGCGTACGGTCGAGATCTGGCCGCTCGGAGTGTTCACGGTCCGGGCGACAGGAAGGGCCGAGTTCGTGCCGGCACTTCTGCTGGATCCATGAAGAGGCCACCGGTCGCCAGCGTCTCCCCCCGTCGAGGACGGGGGGCGTACCGAGGGGAGCCTAAGGCCCCTTCTTCTTCCCTCCGAACAGTCCCCCGATTGCGTTCAAGAGTCCCCCCAGGCCGCCCTTGCTGCCTCCTCCGGACGACTGACCCGATCCGGTGAGGCCGCCCAGGGCACCCATCACCGTGTCGAGGATGCCCCCGTCGTCCTTCTCCGCAGCCGCCGCGCGCTCTTCGGCGAGAGTCGTTGCCATCTGTGAGGCGTCGAGATTCTCCTCCTTCTTCCTCCTGCCGAGAGCGCCCAGCACCAGGGGGGCCACCATCGTGAGGAGAGGTACCACCTTGTCGAGCGGAAGGCCCGACTTGTCGGCCACGGCCTTCTCGACCGTCGGCTCCTTGCTTCCGAAGACGTGCCCGAGGATCGCCTTGCCCGGGCCGGCGGCGAAGTCGCCGAGGTAGTCGCCGAGGTTGTCGAAGATCCCTCCGTCGTGGTCCCGCTCGAGTGCCGAGTCGAGCGACCTGGCCCCCTCCGGCTTGGAGGCATTGTGGGCGAGGGCGCCGGTCAGCGCGGTGACGGCCGTGGTCACGCCTCGCTTTGCGTCCGCCCGGTCGAGGCCGAGCTTCCCGGCGATGGTGTCCAGGCCGTGCGGCCCCAGCTTGTCGAGAACCGTGTCGACGATGTGTTGCACTTCCGCCGCTCCTCGGTGGTGTCGTCTGAGAACGGTAGACCGGGCCAAGGGCCCACGACGCGCCCGGCAGCGGCTCTTCGAGTACGAGTAGGCCGGCCCGACCCGGTACGTCCGTGGGCCGAGGCCGGAGGGTGAGCAGGTCGCGGAGAGGATGGCATGGGTGTGTGAGGGTCCCGGGGCGTACGTGGGCTGAGGAGCCGCCGCGGGCTCGCCCGCTGTCTCCGCCGCCCCCTGCCCGTCACCCCAGGCCCACCTCGAGCAGCCGGATCGCCCCCGCCTTGTCCAGGGGCTCGTTGAAGTTGCCGCACTTGGGCGACTGGACGCATGAGGGACAACCGGTGTCACAGGGGCAGGTGCGCAGCGCCTCGAGCGTCGCCGAGAGGTGACGCGTGCCGGCCTGATAGGCGAGGGGGGCGATTCCGGCGCCGCCGGGGTAGCCGTCGTAGATGAACCAGACGGGCATGCCGGTCGCGGCGTGGAAGGGTGTCGACAGCCCGCCGATGTCCCACCGGTCGCAGATGGCGAAGAGGGGGAGCATGGCGATCCCGGTGTGCTCGGCGGCGTGGAGGGTGCCCGGCAGGTCGACGGTGGCGATCCCGGCATCGCGCAGCAGGTCGTCGTCCACCGTGAACCAGATCGCCTGGGTCTCGTAGCGCCGTGGCGGCAGGTCGAGAGGCTCGTACGAGATGACGCTGCGGTCCGAGATCTTCTTGCGCTTGAACCCGGTGACGCGCGATTCGACCTCGACATCGCCCAGCCTGTGCCCGAAGCGCCCGACCGCGCCTGAACGCAGCACGACGCGGACCTCGACGGTGGTGTCCTCCTCCGGCTGCGTGTAGTACCCGACCTCGCCGGGGCGGGCCCGCACCAGCCGGTCCTCCACCGACAGGTTCTCGATCACATACGAGTCGCCCTGGTGGAGGTAGACCGCACCGGGATGGGCCTGTGAGAACACGCGGCTCTCGTCGACGGTCCCCATCACCTCACCTCGGGTGTCGACGATGGTGTAGGGCGGCCCTCCGGCAGTCCGGATGTCGATGGCAGGAGCCGGGGCGCCTCGCCCGGCCCAGAGGAGCCGTCCGTTCCGGATGCGCAGCGCGCCCTCGGAGACGAGGTCGGCAGCCAGCGACTCGACCTCCGGTCCAAAGGTGGCCACTGCGTCCTCGGAGAGCATCGGGATCTCGTAGGCGGCGCAGCCCATGTGGCCGGCGAGGATGTGAGGATTGGCCGGGTTCACCACCGCTGCCTCGGAGGGTCGGCCGAACAGGTCTCCGGGGTGGTTCACGTACCATTGATCGAGGGCGTCCTGGCCGGCGACCAGCACCGACAACGACTCCTCGGTGGATCTCCCCGCTCGTCCGGTCTGCTGGCGGAACGAGGCGACCGTCCCCGGGAATGTGGCGACGATGGCGGCGTCGAGGCCGCCCACGTCGATCCCCAGTTCCAATGCGTTGGTGGCAGTGACGCCGAGCAGCTCGCCGGAGAACAGGCGCTCCTCGATCTCGCGACGCTGTTCCGGCAGGTATCCCGCCCGGTACGGAGCGATGCGATCGGCGAGGTCGAGGTCGAGCCGCTCGCGAGCCCACCGGTAGACCAGCTCCACTCCCTTTCGGCTGCGGGCGAAGGCGATGGTGTGCTCGCCCCGACCGACCAGGTCGACAAACAGATCCGTGGTCTCGGCGAGGGGGCTGCGCCGGGTGTCGTCCTCCTCCAACTCGGGATTCCACAGGACGTAGTGCCGCACGCCCGCGGGCGAGGCGTCCTGTTCGACGACATCGACGGGCAGGCCGGTGAGCGCCGACATCAGCTCCCCGGGGTTGCCGATCGTCGCCGACGACCCGAGGAATGTGGGATCGGCGCCGTAGTGACGGGCCACCCGGCGCAGCCTCCGCACCACGTTGCCGACGTGGCTTCCGAAGATGCCCCGGAGCACGTGGACCTCGTCGATCACCACGTACTGGAGCCTCCGGAAGAATGTGGCCCACTTGCCGTGCGAGGGCAGGATCCCGACGTGCAGCATGTCGGGGTTGGTCATGACGACCGTGGCGTGCTTGCGGGCCCATGATCTCGTCTCCGAGTCGGTGTCGCCGTCATAGACGACCGGTGTCACCTCGGGGATGCCGAAGGCATGCATCGCCCGGAACTGATCGCGCGCGAGGGCCTTGGTCGGGAAGAGGAGGAGGGCCGTCGCGGCCCGGTCCTCCAGTGCCGCCTCCAGGATCGGCACCTGATAGCCCAGGGACTTTCCCGAAGCCGTGCCGGCCACGACCACCGTGTGCGTCCCGGCCCGGGCGCGCTTGATCGCCTGCGCCTGGTGGCGGTACAGGCGGTCGATCCCTCGTTCGGCGAGAGCGGCCCGTAGGTCGTCCGGCATCGGCGGGTCGAGGTCCTCGAAGATGGCCCGGCGCTCGGCGACCGTCTCCACGTGGGCGATCCGGTCGGCCCGCTCGGGATCGGCGAGCCATGACGCGACGGCGGGGTGCATCGCGTGGACGGTAAACGGGTCGCCGGACGTTGTTGGGTCGGACGAATCGTCTCCAGTCGCCCGTCTCCCGTCCGTGTTGCCGGGCATCGGGCGTCGGGCGTCGGGCGTCGGACCTGCCAACCTTGCCGCGTGACCTCCTGGCACACCCTTACCGCCGACGAGGTATCAGATCGTCTCGACACCGATAAGCGGCGTGGTCTCGGTGAGGAAGAGGCTTCCCGGCGGCTCGGCGAGCACGGACCGAACGAGATCAGGTCGGACGAGGGCCCGGGGACGCTCACGCTGCTGGCCCGTCAGCTCAGGAGCGCGCTCGTCTGGCTCTTGCTGGTCGCCGCCGTCATCAGTGGGGCGTTGCTCGACGAGTGGATCGATGCCGGCGTCATCGCTGCGATCGTGGTGCTGAACACCGTTCTCGGCTTCCTCCAGGAGGCGCGCGCCGAGCAGGCTCTCGCCCGCCTGCGGGAGATGGCTGCGCCGGAAGCGGTCCTGGTGCGGGAGGGGCGTGAGGTGTCGGTCCCCACCCGTGAGGTCGTACCCGGCGACTTGATCATCCTCGAGGCCGGGGTTCTCGTAGCCGCAGATGCCCGCGTCGCCGAGGCGATCCATCTCGAAGTGGATGAGGCCTCCCTGACCGGTGAGTCCCTCCCCGTGGCGAAGGCGGCCGACCCGGTGGAGCACGCCGGCTCACTCGGGGACCGGACATCGATGGTGTTCGCCGGAACCACCATCGCGTCAGGACGGGGTGCCGCGATCGTCGTGGCGACAGGCCCGTCCACCGAGTTCGGGCGGATCGCCGAGTCGCTGGCCGAGGAGGAGCCGCCAACCCCTCTTCAGGTCGAGTTGGACAGTGTGGGCAAGCGACTGGCGGCGATCGCCGTCGCCACCGCCGGGATCGTGTTCCTGGCCGGATGGTGGCGGGGGAATCCAGCCGAGGCGATGTTCCTCACCGCCGTCGCTCTCGCAGTCGCCGCCATCCCGGAGGGCCTCCCCGCGGTCGTGACGATCACGCTGTCCCGGGGCGTGCAGCGAATGGCCAAACGGAATGCCATCGTCCGGAGGCTCCCCGCGGTCGAGGCGTTGGGCTCCGCATCGGTGATCTGCACCGACAAGACGGGAACCCTCACGCAGAATCGCCTCGAAGTGCAGGAGGTGCTGCTGGCCGACCTGCGCCTTGCCCCTCGGGAGCTCGATCCTGGCGATCGGCGGTCGGCGCGGTTCTTCGAGATCGCCGCCCTCTGTAGTGACGCCCGGAAGGGCAAGGAGGGGTGGATCGGCGACCCCACCGAACTCGCCGTGGTCCGGGCCGCGGTGGCCGGTGGCGCCGACCCGGATGGAATCAGGGAGCGCGCCCCCCGGGTCGACGAGCATGCGTTCGACTCGCGCCGCAAGCGGATGTCGACCGTGCACGACGTCGGCGACGGGTACCTGGTGGCAGTCAAGGGGGCGCCCGAGGTGGTCCTCGAGCGATGCGATCGGATCGAGACCGCCGGCGGCCCGGCGCCCCTCGCGGACGATCGCCGCCAGGCCGACCTGGATGTCGCCACCGGTCTCGCCGAGAAGGGGTGGCGCACCCTGGCACTGGCCTATCGCCACTCGGATGAGATGCCCTCCGAGGCCGGTGACGCCGAGAGCGGCCTGGTCCTCGTGGCGATGGTGGGAATGAGCGATGCGGTCCGCCCGGAGGCGTTGCCGGCGGTCGAGGAGGCGCGTCGGGCCGGGATCCGCGTCGTCATGGTCACGGGCGACCACGCCGTGACGGCCGAGGCCGTGGCCACGGACGTGGGAATCATCGAGAGTGGCGGAGCAGTGATGGGCGGTGATCGGCTCCGCGAGCAGGACGCCGAAGAGCTCGCAGCCGACATCGACCGCTACCGGGTCTTCTCTCGCATCGATCCCCTGGACAAGGTGAAGATCGTCGAGGCGTGGCGCCGGCGCGGCGAGATCGTCGCCATGACCGGCGACGGGGTCAACGACGCCCCGGCACTGAGGTCGGCCGACATCGGCGTGGCGATGGGAAGCGGCACCGATGTGGCGAAGGAGGCGTCGTCGATCGTGCTCGCCGACGACAACTTCGCCTCGATCGTCGCCGCCGTGCGCGAAGGCAGGACGATCTTTGGGAACCTGAAGCGGGTCGTCTGGTACCTCCTCGCCTGCAACGCGTCGGAGGTCTTCGTGATGTTCGTCGGGTTTCTCGTCTGGGGCGGCCTCGGCGAACCCCTGCTGGCGACGCAGTTGCTGTGGATGAACCTCGTCACCGATGGGCTGCCGGCGCTGGCCCTCGGGGTCGACCCGGCGACAGAGGGCGTGATGGACAGGCCTCCGGAGCCGGCGCACGGGGTGTTGCAGCGATGGGGCCTCCTCGCCTCGAGGGGCGCCATCCTCGCGAGCGCCGCACTCGGCGCGCTCCTCCTCGGCCACTACGTCCTGAGCAGCGAGTGGCCCGTTGTGCGGACGATGATCTTCACGACTCTGGTGCTCGTCCAGCTGGTGCATGCCTACGAGGTCCGGGCCAGGGTGAAGGGCACGCCCAATCGTCTGCTGCTCTGGTCTCTCGCCGGTTCGACCGCACTCCACGCGGCCGTGGTCTACACGCCCTTCGGTCAGGTGTTGTTCGAGACCGAGCCCCTGGGGGTCGCAGCCCTCGGCGTCACGCTCACCCTGGTGGCGGCCGCGGGACTGGTGCAGTGGATCGTCGAGCGAACGAGAGCGGGGGCGTCGCGGCCGTGACGTCGGAATACGGCGTTCGGACGGGGCCGCTCAGCCGTCCAGGATCCCGTCGCGTAGATCGTCGAAGATCGCGTCGGCGCCTGCGTCGTCCAGTATCACCACCGACGAGCCGTTACGAAGTTCGACGGAGCCCGGCAGCACCTCGTTGGTCACCCGCTGCGGGTCCACGAGGAACGCGGTGGCGCCGAGCGTGAGCAGATCGCCGGGCGACAGATCGGTCCAGGTGTTGTCGATGAGAATGGCGATCAGTGTCGGGAGCTGAGTGATGTCCCTTCCGAGGGTCTCGACGAGTGCTGCCAGGATCACCTTTCCCTGGTTGGCCGAGCGGGCGAAGTCGCCGCCCGTGATGCGTCGAGTGCGGCTGAAGCCGAGGGCATCGTCGCCGAACAACCGCTGCACTCCCCGGAGGATGTAGGCCTCGGCGCGCCAGTCATCTATGAAGTACGGAACGTCGACGACCACGCCTCCGAACTGATCGACGAGCCGACGGAAGTTCGTGAAGCCGGTGAGGATGTAGCCCTCGATCGGGAGACCCGAGATTCGTTCCGCGATGTCCACCATCTCGGACGAGTGGGTCTCCGCCAGAGCGTTCACATGCGTGAACTTGTCGAAACCGTAGGACGCCTCCACATAGGTGTCGCGGGGGAACCCCAGGATCGAGCCGCCGCCGCGCGCCGAGTTCGAGGAGAGAATGTGGATGCTGTCTGCCCGGTAGAGGGGCTGAGACTCCCCGGGGCGAGCATCGGTCCCGAGGACCAGGACATGCCGTACCTCCTCGCCGAACCACGGATCCAGATCGAAGCGGGCAAGGTCGGCTCCGACCACGCGCCAGCCCGATCCTTCGTCGGCGAGGAGGACGACGTCGTCGCCGGCAGTGACGACGGCCACCCGACCGCCCTCCACCTCGGCCGCATGGAGCTCGGCTTCGAAGGTGCTTCCCGATTCGGGGTGGACGTCTGCGAGATGGTCGAGCAGTCCTGCTGCGGCAGCGGGGGTCGGATGCGAGCGGTCGCCGATCCATGCGTAGAAGTCGGCCAAGACCTCGGCGGCCTCGTCGTCGCCCTCCAGGGACATTTCGATCGGAACGCTCACCCACTGCGGAGCCATCGTCGTCGTCGGGCCGAGCGTCGTCGTCGTCGTTGGTGCGCTGGTGGTGGTGGTCGGCATCACCGTCGTCGTCGTGGTCGCCGCCTCACCGCCACCGCACGCGGCGACGGTGACGAGAAGCGCGACGATCGGGCCGAGCGGCCGACTCTGCCTCATCGAGCGGCGACGTTACCGGCCTCCGGGGATTGGGGGACGGCGGCGTCTCGAGGCGCCCGTGGTCGGAGGATGAGGTACCCGAGGATCCCCGCCAGGGCCGATCCTATGAAGATGCCGGTCTTGGAGAGGTCTTCGAGATCGCTGGCGCGGAAGGCGAGGTCCGAGACGAAGAGGGACACGGTGAAGCCGATCCCTGCCACCGCGGCGAGGCCGATGATGTGGCGCCACGTGATGTTCCGGGGCAGCACACCGAGGCGGAGGCGGACCGCCAGCCATGCGAACAGGCCGATGCCGACGGTCTTGCCCACGAGCAGGCCCATCGAGACGCCGAGGGCGACCGGATGGGTCGCCGCCTCCAGGAGGTCGACGCCGGCGAAGCTCACACCGGCGTTGGCGAGGGCGAAGATCGGCACCACGAGGAACGACGACCAGGGGTGGAGCTTGTTCTCGATCCTATAGAGGGGAGCCACCGACTCCCTTGCGACGTCTGACACCTCGAGTGCGTCGAAATCGATCCTCTCCTCCCCCCGCGGTGCCTCCACGTCGAAGTCGTAGCGCTCGAGGATCCGAACCGTGCGGTCGTGGTACTCACGGTCCGAGTACATCGACCGAGCAGGGGTGAGGAGCCCGATTGCTACACCGGCGAGGGTGGCATGGACCCCGCTCTCGAAGAGGAAGAACCACGCCAGAAATCCCATGGGGACGTAGAAGGCGAGGGAACGGATCCGGACACGCTGTGCCGCCCACATCGCGGCGAGCATTCCGAGGGTCGCCAGCAGGTAACCCAGGGCGAGATCCTCGGTGTAGAAGATCGCGATGACGGAGATTGCGCCGATGTCGTCGACTATCGCCAGGGCGAGCAGGAACAGCTTTCCACCGACCGGGACGCGGCTGCCGAGGAGGGCGACCACACCGACCGCGAAGGCGATGTCGGTCGCCATCGGGATCCCCCAGCCGTGGAAGGCCCCCTCCGTGCCCCCGGCGATCACCACATAGATGACGGCGGGGAGGATCATCCCCCCGAGGGCGGCGACGACGGGGAGCGCGGCGGCCTTCGGGTTGCGGAGATCCCCGTTGACGAGCTCGCGCTTGATCTCGAGGCCGACGACGAAGAAGAAGATCGTCATGAGGCCGTCGTTCACGACGTGTCTCAGGTTCTCCACCAGGTGGAGCGGTCCGATGGTCAGCTCGAATTGCGTGGCCCAGAACGACTCGTAGGAGTCGCTCACCGGTGAGTTGGCCCAGATGAGGGCGGCCACCGCGGCCAGCAAGAGGACGCCGCCTCCCGCCGACTCGATGTAGGTGAATCGCAGGAGCGGTCGGATGAACCGTCTGGGCACGGTTCGCTCCGACTCGAGCCAGGTGATGTGCTCGGCGGCAGGCGGCGGGACTTTGGCCACGGGACCCCGCAGGGTAACGGTCTCTCGAGGGGTTCCGGTTGGCTCGGGAGTCGAATCGTTTCCCGTCTCCCGTCACCCCTGCTGTCCGGTGAACGACCCGGCCGCCGCCGTCATGCCGGGACGGAGGCAAGGAGTCTCGCCGGGGGCCTTGGGAGGCTCTCGACGATCGGGCAACTCGTGGGCAGAAGACCCGACGACGCTCGGGTGACGGGCGACCGGTAACGGGTAACGTCTCCTCCCATGCGCATCGTGATCGTCGGAGCCGGAGCGGTCGGTTCACACCTGGCCGAGCGTCTCGCCTTCGAAGGGCAGGATGTTGTAGTCATCGAGTCCGATCCCGCCCAGGCGGAGGAGCTGCAGAACTCGGTCGACTGCCTGGTGATCAACGAGAACGGCGCGAGTGTGCACGCCTTGGAGGCCGCTGGTGTGGAGGACGCTGCTCTTCTGATCGCGGTGACATCCTCTGACGCAGTCAACATCCTGGCCTGTCAAGCGGCAGCACGTCTGGGGGTCCCCCGACGTGTGGCGCGGGTGCAGGACCCAACCCTGAGAGAAGACCTCGACTTGCACGGCGTCGACGTCGTCATCGATCCGGTCGAGGCCCTGACGCGGGAGCTGCTCCTTCTGGTTCGTCGGGGAGGAGTCTCGGAGGTCGTGGAGTTCGCCGGGGGACAGATCAGTCTCTTCGGAGGACGCGTTCAACCGGGTGCACCACTCGATGGGATCACGCTGGCGGAACTCCGGCGCAGGGTCACGGGTTGGGATTGGATAGTGGCCGCCTTGGTCCGCGAGGGAGAGACAATCATTGGCCGGGGGGACTCGAGCGTCGCTGCCGGGGACCACGTACTCGTCGTCTCGAGTGGGAAGTCGGCGAACGAGGCACTCAAACTGATGGGTGTCGAAGAGCACCCCGCCCGAAAGGTGTTCATTCTCGGAGCAACCCGGCTGGCGCTCATGACGGCAGAGCTGTTCGTAAGAAGTGGAATCCACACGGTGTTGGTGGATTCGGAGGCCAGCCGCGCGCTCGACCTCGCGGCGAAGTACGACCGCCTCGTCGTCGTGCAGGGAGATCCCACCGACCCGAAGGTGTTGCAGACGGAGGGTGTGGAGAAGGCTGATGTCGTCCTGGGGCTCTCGGGCTGGGACGAGGTGAATATCCTCGGCTGTCTGGTGGGCAAGGCTCTGGGCATCCCCACTGCAGTCGCCCGGTTCTCGAGGATCGAGTACGTGGCCCTGCTCGCCGGACACGGCCTGGACGCAGGCGTGTCCACGAGACTCGCCGCTGCCAACGAGATCCTCCGTCTCGTTCGTCGTGGAACCATCCACTCTGTGGCGACTTTCGAGGACACAGACGCCGAGGCGATAGAGCTTCAGGTACCCGAAGGAAGTGAATCGATCGGCAAGTCCCTCACAGAGATAGGGCTTCCCAAATCGGCGATCGTCGGCGGGATCGTGCGGGGGAAGGAAGCGTTCATTCCTCACGGAACGACCGTGATCGAGAGCGGAGACCGCCTGATAGCCATCGCACTGCCCGCGGCGATCGGGGCGGTCGAGCGTCTGTTCGGTTGAGCCGTGTCCCTCCGAAGGCTCGCCCACATCGTGTTCTCGGTGGTCGAGGCCACTGGTGCCGCAATGATCTCCGCAGCCGCGGTTGCGGTCATCTACAGCGAATGGGCGGAGGCCGCTGAGATTTCGGTCGCCGCAGCGATCGTCATCGTGGTCGGCGATGTCGGTCGTCGCGTATTCGCGACGAACGGCGTCCTGACTACGGGAGAAGGCTTTGCAGCCGTCGGGCTCTCCTGGTTCGCCATGACGTTCGCGGCGACCCTTCCCTATTTGATCACTGGGACCATGAATGGTCTGACGAATGCCTTCTTCGAGTCGGCGTCCGGTCTGACCACAACCGGGGCCTCGGTGGTGCCGGACCCGGCGACCCTGCCATTTTCGATCCTTTGGTGGCGAGCGCTCACGCAATGGATGGGAGGGATGGGGATCATCATTCTCTCGATCGCGATCCTCCCGCTCCTCGGCACCGGGGGCGTCCAGCTGGCGAGAGCCGAATCGCCCGGCCCGCATCCCGATCGGCTCACACCCCGGTTCCGGGAGACGGCCAAGCGCCTCTGGTTCGTCTACGTGGCATTCACGGCTCTCGAGGCGGCTCTCCTCGCGTTCAGCGACATGTCCCTGTTCGACGCGATCACCCACTCCTTCACCACGATGTCGACCGGCGGGTTCGGTACCAGGGCGGCCTCGCTCGACGCGTTCAACGCCTATGCGCAGTGGGTCGTGATCGTGTTCATGGTGATCGCGGGGGCGTCGTTCGCCCTGCACTATCGAGCTATTCGCGACCGTGACCCAATCGCGTATTTGCGGCATCCAGAGTTCCGGCTCTACGCGATGATCCTTGCCGCGGCGTCGGTGTTCGTCGTGATAGGGACGTGGGGAACGGAGATCGCGGACACGGTTCGCGACGGCCTCTTCACTGCCGTTTCTCTCGTGACCACGACGGGTTACGCGACGGCCGACTTCGGCCAGTGGGCGAGCGCCCTGCAGGTGCTCGTCGTCGGCCTCATGTTCGTGGGCGGGATGGCAGGCTCTACGGGCGGATCCGTGAAGATCTACCGGTTGGGCGTTCTTTACGAGGGCTCCCAGGCGGACCTCAGGAGGCTGATCCATCCCCGGGGGCTGTTCGTGACCAAGTTGGGCGATCAGCCGGTCCCCGACGAGGTGGCGGAGAGCGTGCAGTCGTTCTTCCTGCTCTACATGTTCCTGTTCATGACAGGCACGTTCGCGTTTGCCACCATCGAGTCCGTCGCGGGTGCGGGTTTCGACCTGCCGACGTCGGTCTCCGCGGTGGCATCCGCGCTCGGCAACATAGGCCCGGGTCTCTCGGAAGTGGGTCCGGCGGCCAACTACTTCGTAGTGCCGGCCGCGGGCAAGTGGCTGCTGAGTTTCCTGATGATCGTCGGGAGGCTGGAGATCTTCCCGGTCATCCTCCTGTTCACAAGAGAGCTGTGGCGGCGCTGAAGCGCGATTCGCCGACAGGGCGAGAACGGATGACTCACGGCCAGGGCGGTCTGCCACCCGCCTAACCTTGCGCCGGTTCATCGTCACCGAGGAGATCCCGTGGATCCGGACGTCTGGTTGTACATCGCCGTCGGCGCAGGCGCAGCGGGCCTGCTGCTGGCCGTTCTGTTCTCCCGTCAGGTGCTAGCCGCACCCGCCGGAAACGACCGGATGAGGGAGATCTCGGCGGCCATCCGTGAAGGTGCAATGGCGTTCCTCCGCCGTGAGTACACCTGGGTGGCGGTCTTCGTCGTGCTCATGGCGGGCCTGATCTTCGCCCTCCTCGACTACGGCCGGCCCTGGGGGGCCCTCGCCTACGTGTTCGGGGCGCTCCTCTCGGCCTTCGCCGGCTTCATCGGAATGCGGATCGCCACCGCCGCGAATTCCCGTACCGCCGAGGCGGCCCGGAGGGGCGGCGTGCGCGAGGCGCTTCCATTGGCTTTCCGCGGCGGTGCGGTCATGGGCTTCAGCGTCGCCGGGCTCGGCCTCGCCGGGCTGGGGCTCGCCTTCCTCGTCTTCGTCCGCTGGCTCGAGGTGGACGATCCGTACCAGGTGCTCACCGCGGTCGGTCTGGGGGGGTCTTCGATCGCGCTGTTCGCCAGGGTGGGCGGCGGCATCTACACCAAGGCGGCCGATGTCGGCGCCGACCTGGTGGGCAAGGTCGAGGCGGGGATCCCCGAGGACGACCCGCGCAATCCGGCCGTGATCGCCGACAACGTGGGCGACAACGTCGGCGACGTCGCCGGGATGGGTGCCGACCTGTTCGAGTCGTACGTCGGGTCGCTCGTCGCCCCGATCGCCTTCGCCGCCTTCGTCTTCGCCGGGCAGCCGTTCCTACCGCAGGCTCTGGTCTTCCCGCTCGCCGTGGCCGCGGTCGGCATGGGAGCCTCCATCCTCGGCTCCTTCCTGGTCCGCCCCACGGGCACCAACCTCGCCGCCGCCCTGCATCGCGGCACCTACGCGGCAGCGATCCTCACCGTGCTCGGCACGCTCGGCCTGGTGTACGGGCTGTTCGGCGACCTCGAAGGCGTCGACAACCCGATCGGCCTGTTCCTCGCCGTCGTAGTCGGCCTCGCGGTCGGTCTGGCCATCGGGCAGCTCTCTGAGATGTTCACCTCGGACCACTGGCGGCCGGTGAAGGAGATCGCCAGGCAGGCGGAGACGGGGCCGGCAACCGTGGTGCTGGCCGGCATCGCCGACGGCATGCGCTCGGCCGCCTTCTCCGTGATCGTGGTAGCAGCGGGAATCGGAGGCGCCTACTGGGCCGGGGATCTGGCGTTCGATCAGGGTGGCATCTATGGCATCGCCATCGCCGCCATCGGCGTGCTGTCCACTCTGGGCATCACCGTCTCGGTCGACGCCTACGGCCCGATCGCCGACAACGCCGGCGGCATCGCCGAGATGGCGCATCTCCCCAAGGAGGTCCGGCAGGCCACCGATGCCCTGGACTCCCTGGGCAACACCACCGCCGCGGTGGCCAAGGGCTTCGCCATCGGGTCGGCCGCCGTCACCGCCCTGGCCCTCTTCTTCGCGTTCCGAGAGGCGGTCCAGCTGGAGGTCATCGACATCATCCAGGTCGAGACCACGATCGGGCTCTTCCTCGGTGCGATGTTCCCCTTCCTGTTCGCCGCGCTGACGATCAAGGCGGTGGGCAGAGCTGCCAACCAGATGATCGAAGAGGTGCGGCGGCAATTCCGCGAGATCCCCGGGCTGCGTGAGGGTCGTGAGGACGCCCGTCCCGAATACGCCCGCTGCGTCGACATCTCGACGGCGTCGGCGCTTCGAGAGATGGTGATCCCGGGCGCCCTCGCGGTTGCGCTTCCGCTCGTCATCGGGTTCATAGATGTCCAGGCCCTGGGAGGATTCCTCGCCGGGGCGCTGATCACGGGCTTCCTGCTCGCCATCTTCATGGCGAACGCCGGCGGTGCCTGGGACAACGCCAAGAAGTTCATCGAGGCCGGTGCCTACGGAGGGAAGGGCTCTGACGCCCACAAGGCCGCCGTCGTGGGCGACACCATCGGTGACCCCTTCAAGGACACCGCCGGGCCGGCGATGAACATCGTGATCAAGGTGATGACGATCGTGTCGCTGATCTTCGCGTCTGCCTTCATTTGAGCGCCGAGTGTCGATTGGCTGTTGGCGATTGGCCAGACAGAGACGTGGCTACCTGGCGTCGTCGCGGTTGGCGCCGTCGAGCCCGCCACGCTCGATGAAACGGCGCATCGTCCTGACCCTGGCGCGGTGGACGAGGATGTAGATCGCCACGAACACGGCTCCAAGGACTCCCCAGACGATGGTCATCTGGGGATTGTAAGGGAGCGCCGGGTCGCGGCACCTCAGCGGGCATCGGAGGATCGAGGCGTCCGTTCGCCTCGTTGTCGCTCCCAGGCCCGGCAAGACCGCCGCTACGTGGTCGACGGCGGTCTGTCGATGGGTCCTGGCGGGGTCCTAGCGGCGTCGCCTGCTGAAGCCGAACCCGCCGAAGACGAGCAGCAGGACGACGATCAAGATCACCCATGCCGTTGTGCTCATGACTCCTCCAGTCGTGTCGAGAGTCACGATTCAATCTACTTGCGGGGGTGCCGCTCTGTAAGTGGATTCTCGGTTCCTCCTCTTGACCGGTCTCGGGTCGGCTGCGCCGCTCGGACGCGGTCTGCCGTCGACCCGACACGCCCTAGCCTGTGCGCCCAGCGATGCCCGTCCACATCACCTTCGTCCGCCATGCCGAGACCGACGCCAACGCGTCGGGGATCTGGCAGGGGCACGGGGGCCACGGCCTCAGCGCTCGCGGACGCCTGCAGGCCGAGGCGCTGGGTCGGCGGCTAGCCGGGCAGGAGTTCGACTTCGTCGTGTCCTCCGACCTCCCCCGCGCCATCGACACGGCGGAGGCAGCCGGGCTCGACCCCAAGCCCGACCCGGCCTGGCGGGAGATCGACATAGGCGTCTGGGAAGGGCTGACCCGCGACGAGGTGCACGCCCGGTTCCCCGACGAGATCACCGCCGTCCGCGCCGGCGAGCCGGTGAAGATGGGCGGCGGCGAGTCGTGGCACGACCTCGGCCGGCGGGTCAACGACTCCTTTGAAGTCCTGGTCGACGAAGCCCCCGCCGACTCCCGGATATTGGTGATGACCCATGGAGGGGTGGTACACGCTGTCATTGCGGGGCAGATGCGGTTCCGCGATCGCAGCGCTCCTTGGCCGATCGACCGGGTGCGCAACACTGGGATCACCGAGGTCTCCGTCGAGGACGGCGCCTTCCGGCTCGGGTCGTTCAACGACCAGACCCATTTCGTCGACGACGACACCAATGGGATCGCGCTCATCCGACATGCCGAGTCGGAGGCCAACGCCGCCGGCCGGTGGCACGGCGTGACCGACGGGCCGCTCACGACGCAGGGCAGGCGCCAGGCCGAAAATCTGGGGCGGCGGTACGCCGGGGTGACCAGGGTCTATTCGTCACCCCTCGAGCGAGCCCGCGCCACCGCGGAGGCCTTCGCCGGTGTACACGGCCTTTCAGTCGGCCTTCTGGGCGATCTCATCGAGGTGGACTTCGGGGCCTGGGAGGGCCTGACGCCGCACGAGATCGCCGAGCAGCACCCCGAGGACTGGGCAAGGGTGTTCGAATCCGGCGAGGACATCCCCCGGGGAGGCACAGGTGACACCTTCGAGGCCGTCGGGCAGCGGATGGCCGCGGTCATCGAACGGATGAACGCCCACCATCCCGGCGAGCGCGTTGCCCTGTTCAGCCATGGCGGTGCGATCTGGTCCCTGACCGCCCGGGTGCTCGGGCTCACCTGGTCGGAATGGCGCAACCTCGCCATGCCGGGGAACACCAGCGTCAGCCACGTCCGCATGGAGTCGGGCCGTCAAATGCTGGTGGACTACAACATCTGAGCCCTGCGCCGCCAGGGTCGGATGTCTGCCGTTGCGGGCTGAGCCGACATCTGCAGAAGACGGCAGAGAGTCGGCAGCTCGGAGCCGCCTGTTGTCGGCCCTCCGACGTGTTGCGCGAGACTGAGCGGGTGCGCGTTCTTCTCGTCACCAACGACTTCCCTCCCCGGGCGGGGGGGATCCAGCAGTACCTCAAGGGGCTCGTCGCGGCCTTCCCGGGGAAGGTGCGGGTGCTCGCCCCCCGCCACGACGGCGCCCCCCCCGACGACCGGGTGGTTCGGGGCAGCCGTCGATTCATGTGGCCGACGCGTCGCACCCGTCGCTGGGTCGCGCGGCAGGTCGAGGAGTTCCAGCCCGATGTGGTCCTGTTCGGCGCCCCCCACCCCCTGGCTCACATGGGGCCCCGGCTGCGGGATGAGACCGGGGTGCCGTACGCCGTCCTGTGCCATGGCGCCGAGATAACCGTTCCCGCCGCCATCCCCATCGCCCGGCAGTTGGTGCGCCATCCCCTGAAGCGGGCCGATGCCGTCCTGGCCAACTCGAGATTCACCGCAGGCCGCGTCGAACGCCTGACAGGGCGCCCCGTCCGCGTCGTCGGGGTCGGGGTCGACCCCGGGTTCGCCCCCGGTCCCGGGCCCGACGGCGTGGTCGTCGGCTGCGTGAGCCGGTTCGTCCCCCGCAAGGGCCAGCGCAGGGTGCTTCGGGCGGTGCATGCCCTCCGCGGGGAGGGGCACGACGTGGAGGTGCTGCTGGTGGGGAAGGGGCGGGACGAGGGGGCGCTCCGGCGACTCGCTGAGCGGCTGGGAGTACCCACGCGGTTCGAGGTCGATGTCGCCTACGACCGCCTTCCCGGCCTGTACCGCGAGATGAAGATCTTCGCGATGCCATGCCGCACGCGGTGGTTCGGACTGGAGGTCGAGGGCCTCGGCGTCGTGTTTCTCGAGTCGGCGGCCACCGGGCTCCCCGTCGTCGCCGGGGATTCCGGTGGCGCCCCGGAGACGGTCGACCCGGGGGTGACCGGCTTCGTCGTCGACACCGACCGGACGCTCCTCGATGCGATGCGACGCCTGGTGGGCGCACCGACCCTCGCAGCTGCGATGGGCCGCGCCGGTCTCGAGTGGGTGGGACGGCACTACACATGGGAGGCGACCGCGGCGCGTTTCGAGGCGGGATTGCGGGAGGCGATCGGCGGGTAGGGAGGCCGTCGTCGCCGGCCCGGCTCCTTGACATGCCGCCCGTCTGGCCGTAAACCAACCCCGTCCCTTCCCCTGCGGAGACCATGTCCTCCAAACTCGTCATCGTCGAGTCGCCTGCCAAGGCGCGCACCATCGCCGGGATTCTCGGCGGCGATTACGTCGTCGAGTCCTCCATCGGTCATGTGCGCGACCTTCCGCGCAGCGCGGCCGACATCCCCAAGTCGTACAAGGACGAGGCATGGGCACGGCTCGGCGTCGACACCGAGAACGACTTCAAGCCGCTCTACATCGTCCCCAAGGAGAAGTCGTCCCAGATAACCAAGCTGAAGAAGCTCGTCAAGGAGGCCGATGAGCTCTACCTGGCGACGGACGAGGACCGCGAAGGGGAGTCGATCGCCTGGCACCTGACGGAGGTGCTCAACCCGCGGGTGCCGGTCAAGCGGATGGTCTTCCACGAGATCACGCCGGACGCGATCCGGCACGCCATCGAGCAGCCCCGCGACCTGGATCGCCGGCTGGTGGACGCCCAGGAGACGCGCCGCATCCTCGATCGGCTGTTCGGGTACGAGGTGTCGCCGGTCCTGTGGAAGCTGATTCGCCCCAAGCTGTCGGCGGGACGGGTGCAGAGTCCGGCGATCCGGATCATCGTCGAGCGTGAGCGGGAGCGCATGGCGTTCCGCACCGCCGAGTACTGGGACGTGGCCGGGGTGTTCGCCACCGCGGACGGGTCGTTCTCCGCGGTCCTCGCCGACCTCGACGGCGTGCGGGTCGCCTCCGGAAAGGACTTCGACAGCGCGGGCGCCGTCGCCCGCAGCGACGTGGTTCTGCTGGATCGGACGGCGGCCGAGGCCGTCGTGGACGATCTGTCCGACTCCGACTTCTCGGTCCGGCGTGTGGAGAGCAAGCCGTACAAGCGCTCTCCCTATCCACCGTTCCGGACGTCGACGCTCCAGCAGGAGGCGGGCCGCAAGCTCCGGTTCGGATCGCAGCGGACGATGCAGGTCGCTCAGCGCCTCTATGAGAACGGGTACATCACCTACATGCGCACCGACAGCATCTCGCTGTCGGAGACAGCGGTGACGGCGGCGAGGACCCAGGTTGCCGAGTTGTACGGTGGCGACTACCTGCCGGCTTCGCCCCGCATCTACACCTCGAAGGTCAAGAATGCACAGGAGGCGCATGAGGCCATCCGGCCTGCCGGCGACCGGTTTCGAACTCCCGATGAGGTGGCACGCCACGTCGGCCCCGACGAGTCGAAGCTCTACGACCTGATCTGGAAGCGGACCGTCGCCTCCCAGATGGCGGACGCGGTGGGGGAGAGCGTCCAGGTCCGTCTCGGCGCCATCGGGTCGTCGGGCAAGGACGCCGAGTTCTCCGCCTCGGGCAAGGTCATCACCTTCCCGGGATTCCTCCGGGCGTACGTCGAGGGCTCCGACGATCCCGACGCCGAGCTCGAGGACCAGGAGATCCGGCTTCCGCCGCTGCAGGAGGGCCAGGCGCTCGACACCGAGAGCCTGGAGGCGGTCGGGCACGAGACCAAGCCCCCGGCCCGGTATACGGAGGCGTCGCTCGTGAAGAAGCTCGAGGAGCTGGGGATCGGCCGGCCCTCGACGTACGCCTCGATCATCTCCACGATCCAGGAGCGCGGGTACGTCTGGAAGAAGGGCTCGGCACTCGTGCCGACATTCCTCGCGTTTGCGACCGTCCGGCTCCTCGAACGGCATTTCACCGACCTCGTGGACTATGGATTCACCGCCCGAATGGAGGAGGATCTGGATGAGATAGCCGGGGGTGATCGGGAGCACATCCCCTACCTGGCCTCGTTCTATTTCGGCAACGGTCATCCGGGCCTGGTCGAACTGGTCGAGAGGACCTTCGACGCCGCGGACGCCAAAGAGATCAACACCATCCCCTTCGATGGGGGCGAAGACGTGGTGCTCCGCAGCGGGCGCTACGGGCCGTACCTGGAGCGCGGCGAGGATCGGGTGTCCGTACCCGAGGACCTGCCACCCGACGAGCTGACCCTGGAGAAGGCGACCGAGTTGCTCGAGGCTCCGTCCGGCGAACGGCTGCTCGGCTCCGATCCGGACACCGGTCTGGACGTGATCGCCAAGTCCGGTCGGTTCGGCCCGTATGTCCAGCTGGGCGAATCCGACGACCAGAAGGGGAAGCCCAAGACGGCCTCGCTCCTCAAGTCGATGGGCCTCGACACCGTCACTCTGGAGGAGGCGCTGCGACTTCTCTCGCTGCCCCGCGTCGTCGGCGAGGATCCGGAGTCGGGTGAGGAGATCACCGCACAGAACGGCCGGTACGGTCCCTACCTCAAGAAGGGCTCCGACACCCGGAGCCTGGAGGCCGAGGGGCAGATCTTCGAGATCGATCTGGAGGGCGCGCTGGCGCTCTTCGCCCAGCCGAAGCAGCGCCGCGGTGCCCGGAGCGCCAAGCCCCTCAAGGCACTCGGTGTCGAACCCGGAACCGGGTACGAGGTCGAGGTCAGGGACGGTCGATTCGGGCCATACGTGACCGATGGTGGTGTCAATGCATCACTGCGCCGCGACGACTCGGTGGAGAAGATCACCCTCGAGCGCGCCGCCGAGCTCCTCGCCGAGCGCCGCGCCAAGCTGGAGGCAGAGGGCAAGACCGTCAAACCCGGCAAGAAAGCCCCCAGCCCCCAGCCCCCAGCCTCCAGCAAGACAGAAGGTGAGGCCGTCAGCCCCCCGCCCCCGGCTTCCGGCAAGAAGGAGACCTGATGAGCCGCGAGCCAGACCGGGCAACGGGGAACGGGTGACGACGGGAGACGGGTGACGGGCGACGGGAGACGAAGGGCCTTCCGGCTGGTGGCCGGAGACCGGCGGCTGGTTAGCCTCCGCCTGTGATCGATCACACCGGGGCCGGGCCGCGATCGGCGTGGGCGCTGATCAAGTCCGGGCCCTTTTCGCGACTCTGGCGTGCCGGGCTGATCTCCAGCACCGGGGACTGGGTGGCGATCCTCGCCACGCTCTCGTTGGCCGACGATCTGGCCGGTGGCGGGGGGATCGTTCTGGCACTCGGTTCTCGGATCGTGCCCGGCCTGTTCTTCGCCGCGGTGGGCGGGGTCATCGCCGATCGTCTGCCCCGCAAGTACGTGATGATGACGATGGAGTTCGGGCGCGCCACCCTGGTCTTCAGCCTTGCCTTCGTGGAGACGATCCAGGCCCTGGTCTTGATCAACCTGGCGCTCGAGGCACTCACCCTCGTCTTTCAGCCGGCCAAAGAGGCGATGGTCCCCACCCTCGTGCGCCGGAGCGAGATCGTGCGAGCGAACAGCCTCTCGCTCAGCGCCGCCTACGGGACCTTCCCCCTCGGCGCGGCGATCTTCACAGCCATCGCGCCCTGGAGCGACAACGTGACGCTGTGGGGGCTGCTGCCCGGCACGGTCGTGGGACTTGCGTTCCTTCTCGACTCGGTCACCTATGTGGCATCGGCGCTCACGATCATGACCCTCCCCACACAGAAGCGGCGTCCACCGGCTCGTTCGAAGAAGTCGCGGCGCTTCAACCCGATGGAGCCGCTTCGCGACCTCTGGGAGGGGATCCGCTTCGTGGCCGGTCACCGCCGGATCCGTTCGGTGGTCCTGGCGATGACGGTGGCCCTGGCCGGCGGTGGGATCATCGTCGTGTTGGGCAAGCCGTTCGCCACCGGTGTGCTCGAGGCGGGCACCGTCGGATTCCCCGCACTTCTGACCGCTTTCGGCCTCGGTGCCGGCTTCGGGATCGTGAACGTCACGATCTTCGGCCCCCGGCTGGTCAACAAGGACGTCTTCTTCGCCATCGCCCTGATCGTCGCCGGGGTGTCGCTCGGAGCCGCGGCCTTCGTGAAGACGCTGTTCGGGGGCGTGGGCTGGATCGCGGTGATGGGATTGGGGGCCGGCTCCGCCTACGTGCTCGGCTTTGCCCACCTCCATGAGCAGACCGATGACGAGCTCCGGGGGAGGACCTTTGCGGCGCTGCTCTCCCTCATGCGCATCGGGCTCCTGACCTCGATGATGATCGCCATCCCGCTCGCGGAGCTCTTCGATGGCGTGTTGCCCGGAGTGCTGTCGCGCGGGGCGAGAGTGGTGTTGCTCGTCGGTGGTGCCACCATCCTCTCGAGCGGGCTTGTGACGCTGTGGAGCGTGCGGAGGAGCCTGATCGCCCTGGGCCACATCGGCGACCGTCCGGCCGTCGGCACGGCGATGGAGGCACTCCGCACGTATCGGAAACGGGTGACAGGGATGGACGAGACGAACGAGCACGAAGTCGTCGGTGAGGACGACGGAGAACCCGGGTGAGCCGGTACGCGGCCATCGAGGGTGTCGACGGCGCCGGCAAGTCCACGGTCGCGGCCGGGGTGGCGGCCGCCCTCCAGGAGCGGGGCCACGACGTGGTGCGAGTGCGCGAGCCCGGTGGGACTGCAGCCGGTGAAGCCATCAGGGCCATCCTCCTCGCCACCGACTCCGAGCTCTCCGACTGGACCGAGGCTCTCTTGTTTGCCGCGGCTCGCGCCCAACTGGCAGCGGCCATCGTCGGCCCGGCCCTCGAATCCGGGAAGGTCGTTGTCTCGGACCGCTCGGTGTACTCCTCGCTCGCCTACCAGGGTGCGGGGCGCGGCCTTCCGATCGACGCGGTGCGGGAGGTGAACCGTGCGGGGCTGGGCGATGTATGGCCTGACACCGTGATTCTCCTTCGGCTCGATCCCGAGCACGGTCTTCAGCGGGAGGACGAGGCCGATCGCATCTCCCTTGCCGGGGCGCGGCTTCACGATCGCGTCGCCCGCGCCTACGACGAACTGGCGGAGGCGGAACCTGGTCGGTTCGTGGTGATCGACGGATCCATGCCGGTCGACGAGGTCATCCGGGCCGCCACGGAAGCGCTCCGGGAGCGATGGTCGTGATGTTCGGCGATGTGATCGGCCATCGCCCGGTGCTCGACATGCTGTCGGCCGATGTCGCCAGGCCGGCCCATGCGTACTTGTTCGTCGGACCGGGGAGTGTCGGAAAGGCCACCGTGGCGCGTCGATTCGCCGCCCGCGTCCTCTGCGGGCAGGACGAGGCCGGGATGCGGAGGGCACTTCAGGGCAAGCATCCGGATCTCGTGCTGGTGGAGCCCGACGGGCGGTCGTCGTTGACGGTCGACCGTGCCCGGGAGACGGTGGCCCGGGCGGTGCTCACCCCCGTCGAGGCGGCTCGTAAGGCCTTCGTGTTCGAGGAGGCCGGTGCCATGAACGAGGAGGCGGCCAACGCGCTTCTCAAGACCCTCGAGGAGCCTTCGGATACGACGATGTTCGTGCTTGTCGCCGAGTCGGAGGACGACCTGCCCGCCACGGTCGCCAGCCGCTCGCGGACCGTCTTCTTCGGTCGGGTCCCCGAGATCGAGATCGCTCAGGCTCTCGTCGCGCGGGGCCTGGATCCCGATCAGGCGGAGCGGGTGGCGACGGCCTCGGGGGGCCGCCCCGGACTCGCGCTCGTCCTGGCCACCCGGCCCGAGGTCGCTGCCTTCCGGGCAGCGTGGCTGTCGGTCCCGGGACGGGTGACGCCCCGGCCGGGTGACGCGTACCGGCTTGCCGACGAGCTCGCCGCGGCCGTCGATCCCCTGCTGGAGGGGCTCGCCGAACGCCATGCCGTCGAGATCGCCGAGGGCGAGGACCAGGGCCAGGACCTTCGCTCGATCAAGGAGCGGCACGAGCGGGAGCGCAAGCGGGCCACCGTCGCTCTCCACACCGGTGGGCTCGAGATCCTCGCCTCCTGGTACCGGGATGCCGCCGTCGCGCAGTACGGCGGCCCCGTGCGGAACCGCGACGTCAGCGGCGCGGATCTGGCCGAGGTGGCGGCGCGGGACGCCGTCTCCAAGGCGGGCCGGGTTCTCGACGCAATCGACGCAATCGACGCCAACCAGCGCCCGGAGCTCGCCTTTGGCGCGCTGTTCGCCGATCTTGGAACCGCGACGTAAGCCGGGCTTCCCACGAGGGGCCGTCGCCGCCTCGAGGGCGGGGATCCTGCTCGGCACGGCTCTTGCCCGCTGGTGGATCGATTTCGACCATCGTGGCCCTGCGCTTCCCGAGGGGCCTGCGGTGGTCGCCGCGAATCACTACTCACACGTCGACCCTGTGGCGGTTGGTCTCACAGTCAGGCGTCCGATCCGCTACCTCGCCGTGGATGAGCTGTACGGGAACTCGCGGCTCTTCGACGGTCTCACGCTGTGGCTGGGTGCCATCCCGATGTCCCGAAGTCGTGTCGCTCTGGGCGCCTTGCGACTCGCGCTCGCCGAACTCGCCTCGGGCGGAACCGTCGGCCTGTTCCCGGAAGGGGTGAGGGTGTGGCGGTGGGGCGAGGTCGATCCCAAGCGCGGGGCCGCCTGGCTGGCCCGACGCGCCGGGGTGCCCCTGGTGCCCGTCGCAGTGGCGGGGACCGATCTGGTCATGGGACGCGGAGCCACCGGGATCTCCCGCAGCCCGGTCGTTGGTGTCAGGTGCCGTCCCATCCTTCCCACCGAGTATGAGGGTCACGAGGATCCGGTGGGGGCGATGACGGAGGAGTGGCGCGTGAGGGTGGGGGAGGCGTTGGAGGGTGTGTACGGCGGGAATTCCTGAGGAGGGTCGCCGGTCGCCCGACGCCCGTCGCCCGGCAGGAATCCCGACGCGTGCGTGCGCTCTCCGGGCAGACGACGGGCGACGGATGCCGACGCCCGGGAGACACGTACCCTCCTCGACATGAGATTCCTCATCGCAGGGTCCACAGGACTCATCGGATCGGCACTCGTCGAGCGACTCCGGGGAGAAGGCCACGAGGCGGTCCGGCTGGTGCGCCCCCAGACCGACGCCGCGGTGGACGGGATCCGGTGGAACCCACCCGAGTCGCTCGATCCCGATCTGGTGGGGGGCTTCGACGGCGTCGCCAACTTCTCGGGCCGGTCCATCGGTGAGCGCCGTTGGTCCGACGAGGAGAAACGTTTGGTCTGGGAGAGCCGGGTCGACACCACCCGGGTTCTCGTCGAGGCCATCGCGCACGCGGACCCGAAGCCGCGCGTCCTGGTGAACGCGTCCGCCGTCGGGTACTACGGCGACGGCGGCGACGCGGTGCTGACCGAGACGTCACCAAAGGGAGAGGGTTTTCTCGCCGACCTGGTGGCGGCGTGGGAGGAGGCCGCGAGGCCCGCCGCCGATGCCGGGATTCGGGTGGCGATGACCCGAAGCGGGATCATCCTCAGCGAGGAGGGCGCCGCCCTCGGCAGGCTGCTCGCTCCGTTCGGCCCGAAGTGGCTCAGCCCGTACCGGTGGGGGCTCGGGGGCCCGGTCGCCGGCGGTGACACCTACTGGCCCTGGATCTCGTTCGACGACGAGATAGCCGCCATCCTCCACCTGCTGTTGCGGTCTGAGATCGAGGGACCGGTGAACCTGACCGCTCCGGAACCCGTGACCAACAGGCGTTTCATCCGGGCCGTCGGACGCGCCCTGGGCCGCCCCACCGTCATCCCGATCCCGGGGTTCGCCGTGAAGATCGTCATCGGAGGCGAGCTCGCCGAGGCGGTCGTGTTGCAGAGCCAGCGTGCCATCCCTGCCCGCCTCGAGGCCGATGGCTTCCGGTTCGCCGACACCGACATCGACGAGGCGATGAAGGACGCGATCGGGTAGATCCGTTTCCCGTTTCCCGTTTGGCCGGCCAGCGATGCACGGGTATCGGGCAACGGGCAACGGGCGACGAGCCATGACCACCGGACGGCCAACTGGCCACGGCCATGTGCCAACATGTCTTCATGACCGTCACCACCAAGACCGTCGAAGAGGCGATCGATCGGCTGCTGTCCGAGCACGACCCGAAGGGCGACCCGGTCGAATTCCTCGGTGCGCGATACGACATGGGCCTCGCCTGGGTGTGGTATCCGGAGGGCCTCGGTGGCATGGAGGCGCCCCGCTCCTTGCAGACCGTCGTCGAGCAGCGCCTCGCCGACGCCGGCGCTCCC
The DNA here is from genome assembly GCA_035464675.1 of Acidimicrobiia bacterium. GTDB lineage: Bacteria > Actinomycetota > Acidimicrobiia > Spongiisociales > UBA11373 > JAUYIV01. The sequence goes on along the minus strand of DATHSA010000033.1, from coordinate 30,225 downwards.
CATCCGGCCCGGTTCAACGCGTTGGGCGTGGGGATGGGGGCCCACGTGCTGATGGCCCACGGCACCGAGGAGCAGCAGCACCGCTGGCTGCGGCCGATGTTCACTGGAGAGGAGATCTGGTGTCAGATGTTTTCGGAGCCCGGCGCCGGCTCCGACGTCGCCGCCCTCGCGATGAAGGCGGTGCGGGACGGCGACGAGTGGGTCGTCAACGGTCAGAAGGTGTGGACCACGCTGGCGCACGTCTCCAAGTGGGGGATGCTCCTCGTGCGCACCGACCCGGATGTGCCCAAGCATCGGGGGATGTCGTATTTCATCGTCGACATGGAGTCCCCAGGAGTCGAGGTGCGTCCCCTCCGCCAGATCACCGGGGAGGCCGAGTTCAACGAGGTCTACTTCGACGATGCCCGCATTCCCAACGAGAACCTGATCGGTGAGGTGGGCGATGGCTGGCGGGTCGCTCTCACCACGCTCATGAACGAGCGGGTGGCGATCGGGGGATCGATCGCCCCCCGTGCCAGCGGGCCCATCGGTGAGGCGGTCCGCATCTGGAAGGAGTACGGGCACGACGATCCGGCAGCTCGCGACCGGCTCATGTCGCTGTGGGTCGACGCAGAGGCTGCCCGGCTCACCAACCTGCGCGCCGCCGACATGCGGACCGTAGGGACGCCCGGTCCCGAGGGCTCGACGTCGAAGCTCGTCTACGCGGAGATCAACAAGAAGATCTACGAGTTCGTCCTCGAGATGATGGGGCCCGACGGGATGCTCTACGACAGCTACGAGATGGCCCGCCCGGACGAGTTCACCAGCCATCCGCCGACCAAGGCGTTCTTGCGGGCCCGGGCGAACTCGATCGAGGGGGGAACCTCCGAGATCATGAAGAACATCCTGGGGGAGCGGGTCCTCGGCCTCCCCGGCGAGCCCCGGGTCGACAAGGATCTCCCCTGGAGCGAAGTGCCCAGGTAGCGTCGCCAATCGCTCTCCTTCCGAAATCCCCGGAATCTGCCTGAGATCATCCAGAATCACATTGCTGTGATTCTCCAGGGCGGAGTACCGGGATGCCATTTTTCCGCGAGACGCGGTCGCGACGGGCATGGCGGCGCGAGGTCGCCGACCAGCTCGTAGAGCGGCTCGATCAAGAGGGCGAACTGCGATTCGTCGGGTCCTCCCTCGACGACCGTCGCGAGATGCTGCGCATCGCCGAGTTGCTGCCCGACGACGTCATCGCCGAGCTCTACGAGGACCCCTACTACCCGGGGCTCACGTTCATGGAGCTGCGCTTCGTGCCCCCGCCGGCCAACTATGACGTCGGCCTGCGAGTCGTCTACCCCGACGGGCGCGCCGAGCGAGCGGTCTAGCCGCCGTCAGATCCGGGCCCGCCTCAACAGCACCGCGTTGATGGCGACGATCACGGTCGAGGCGCTCATGAGCAACGCTCCAATTGCAGGGGAGAGCACCAGTCCGGCACCGGCGGCGACGCCTGCCGCGAGGGGGATCGCCACCACGTTGTAGCCCGTCGCCCAGGCGAGGTTCTGCAGCATCTTGCGGCGCGTGAGCGCCGAGAGCCGCAGAGTCCTGGCGATGGCGGCTGGATCGCTCTCGACCAACACCACGTCGGCCGACTCGATCGCGACGTTGGTGCCGGCTCCGATGGCGATCCCGAGGTCGGCCCCCACGAGGGCCGGCGCGTCGTTGATGCCGTCGCCGACGAATGCCACCCGCCCTTCTGTCTTCCGTTCGTCGACGATCTCGGCCTTCTCACCCGGGAGGACCCGGGCGTGGAACCGTTCGATCCCGAGTTCCGAGGCCACGGTTCGGGCGACGGCTTCGGCATCCCCGGTGATCATCACCGGGGTCACCCCGAGGTCACGGAGGTCATCCATCGCCTTGCGGGCGGTCGGGCGGATGCGATCGGCGAGCGTGATGACGGCGCGAACCGCCTCCCGGTCCATGAGGACCACGGCGCCGCGTCCGTCGGCCGCAGCCGCCTCGAGGGCAGCGTCGATCTCGGCGACGCTGCGCATCTCGAGATCCACTGCCCACTCGGGCCGCCCGACTCGCCATGAGCCTCCATCGACAGATCCGCTGATGCCCATCCCGGCTTCAGCGCGGACATCCGTGGCCGTCGGTAGGGACAGGCCCCGTTGTTCGGCTGCGCCCACGATGGCTGCGGCGAGAGGGTGCTCTGACGAACGTTCGAGCGATGCGGCCAGGCGCAGTGCTTTGGCCTCGTCGATGCCGTCTCCCGCTGTGACCGACACGACTTCGAACTCCCCTTCGGTGAGCGTCCCGGTCTTGTCGAGCGCCACGAGGCTGATTCGGTTGGCTCGCTCGAAGGCGTCCCGGTCCCTGACGAGGATCCCGCGACCCGCGGACATCGCGGTGGCATTCGCCATGACCAACGGGATCGCCAGACCCAGGGCATGGGGACAGGCGATCACGAGGACGGTGACGCCCCGGGCCACCGCGAAGGTGGCTCCCTCGTCACCGAACGCGAGCCAGACCGCAAAGGTGGGGATGCTCGCGGCGATGGCGACGATCACCAGCCAGAACGCGGCCCGATCGGCCAGGCCCTGGAAGCGGGTTCGCGACGCCTGGGCCTCCTGTACGAGCCGCATCATCTGGCTGAGGGTCGACTCGTCCCCGGTTGCGGTCACACGGACGGTGAGCGCGCCGTCGCCGTTGACGGCTCCGGCGACCACCTCGTCGCCCTCCGACCTGGGCACCGGCAGCGACTCGCCGGTGAGGAAGGACTCGTCGATGGAGGACGAGCCCTCTTCGATGATGCCGTCCGCCGGGACCTGCTCGCCGGGGCGAATCAGAAGCCGATCGTCGACACCCACATCGTCGATCGAAACCTCGACCAGGTCGTCGCCTTCGATGCGGTGGACCGTCGACGGAATGAGTTCCGCGAGGCGGTCGAGGGCGCTCCCGGCCCGTTGGATCGACCGCATCTCCACCCAGTGACCGAGAAGCATCACCACGATCAGGGTGGCCAGCTCCCAGTAGAAGGGCTCCCCGTCGATGCCGAGCGACACCGCGAGGCTGTAGCCGTAGGCCACCGAGATGGCCAGGGTGATCAGGGTCATCATGGCCGGGGCGCGTCGTCGCATCTCCCTGAACGCTCCGATGATGAAGACGCGGCCGCCGTAGACGAAGAGGACGGTCGCCAGCACCGGGGTCACCAGCGCGTCGCCGGGGAACTCCACCGCGTCAAAACCGAACCACTCCTGGATGCGTTCGCTGAAGTAGAGGATCGGAATGGCGAGCGCCGTCGAGACGGCGAGGCGATCGCGGAACATCTCCGGGCTGTGACCGGCGTGGCGGTCGTCGGCTCCTGCCTCGTGGTGGTGTGCCTCGTGGTGATCGGTCATGGCGACAACGGTACGCTGAGTCCGCTCGATCGCGAGGGGAAACCAGTGGTCGCCAGGAACCGACGGGCACGTCCCCGCCAGCCCCGGAGGTTGCGCTGGGTGATGATCGTGGGGGGCATCCTGGGGGCGACTCTCATCGCCTTCGTCGTCGTGACGGCTGGAAACGAGGCACCGGAGTCGGCTACCGATCCGGTCGACCCTGCGGCCCTCGCCGAGGGTCGGCAGCTGTTCCTCGCCAACTGTGCGGCATGTCATGGCGTCGACCTGACGGGAACGGGCTTCGGGCCGCCGTTGCTGCATCGCTACTACGCACCCAACCATCACTCCGATGAGGCCTTTCAGCAGGCGGTGGCACGCGGCGTGGTGCAGCATCACTGGAACTTCGGCTCCATGGATCCGGTGCCGGGTCTCACGCGTGACGACGTCGCCGACATCGTCGCCTTCGTGCGTGCCGAGCAGCAGGCGGCCGGCATCTTCCGGGACCCGAGTCACCCCTGAGCCGGGGAGCCGACAACGGGCGAGTCGGCTGTACGGACGATCGATCTGAGGTACACCGCCGATGTCGGGGGCGGCCCGGGCGATACCTCTCTTCGGGCAACGGGCAACGGTCTACCATTCCCGCCTCACGCCGGAGTAGCTCAGGGGTAGAGCAGCTCACTCGTAATGAGCAGGTCCGGGGTTCAAATCCCCGCTCCGGCTCCACCGTGTCCGAGGCGGCACGGCAGCCAGCCCCGGGGGGCACATGGCCGACCAGGCCACCTTTGAAGACGATGTGCAGGAGTTCCTCCCGCAGCTGTACTCGGCTGCGCTCAGGATGACGCGTAATCCTGCCGACGCGGAGGACGTGCTCCAGGAGGCACTGCTCAAGGCGTACCGCGGATATCACACGTTCCAGGCTGGGACCAACCTGCGTGCCTGGCTGTACCGGATCCTCACCAACACGTTCATCAACCGCTATCGGCGCAAGACCCGACGGCCCACCGAAGTGGAGCTCGGGGAACTGGAGGATCTCTACCTGTATCAGCGGATGGGGGAGGAGGGTCCGGGGGGTGCCGAGAGGAGTGCCGAAGAGGAGGCGCTCGATCGGATCGTGGACGATGACATCAAGGGGGCCCTGGAGTCCCTTCCAGAGATCTTCCGGATCCCGGTGCTCCTCGCCGACGTCGAAGGATTTTCCTACAAGGAGATCGCCGACATCATGGATACGCCGATCGGGACGGTCATGTCGCGCTTGCATCGCGGAAGAAAGGCTCTCCAGAAGGCGTTGTGGGAGTTTGCAGAGCAGCGAGGCATCGCCGGATCATGAATTGCCACGAGGCGCACAGCCAGATGTACGAGTTCATCGACGGCGAGACGACCGCGGTGCGCCGCGTCCGGATTCGGTGGCACCTTCGACGTTGCCCGCCGTGCGGCGAGGGCTTCCGGTTCGAAGAGGCGCTCAAGTCGCGGATTCGTCAGTGTTGCCGTGAGGAGATGCCTCCGGAACTCGCAGAGCGGCTCATGACGTTCATCCATGAACATGATTCCGACGGGAGTGTGGGGTAACCTTTCGGGTTCCGCCCTCCTCTGGAGGTACGAATGTCGTCCGAGATCATGAAGGGCAACCGGGTGCAAGGGAAGCTGCGTGCTCCCAAGCAGACCGACGGCACGCGCGTGTGCGAGCACGACACGTGTGAGACGGTGCTGTCCCGCTACAACAAGCGGTCGCACTGCTACGCCCATGCACCGACGCGCTTCCCGCGTCTCCGGGGCCGCATCGTCCCCGAGGGCTGAGGTCCATCAGCCGGCTCGCCGCCGGCAGTCGACATGTACTCCGGTCGTTGACCCCTGGTTGCCGCCTAACCTGCCGGGCATGAAGCGCCTGCGCGTCGCCCTCGCCCTCATCGCCATCGTCCTCGCTCTCGGAGCCATGCCTGCGGCGTCTGCCGGGGAGGGCGAGGCCCCGTCGCCGGAGAGCGGTCCTGTTGTGATCGTCGGCGAGGAGGCAGAGCCGCCCGCCGAGGACGCCTGGACGTTCCGCTTCCTCGTTCCGACCCTTCTCGTCCTGAGTGGCGTCGTCGTTGCCGGTGTCCTTGTCGGCTACGCAGTCAGGATCAAGGGCCGCTACCGCGTCATACAGTGAGCGGCATCGACTGGAGCGTGGCCACCCGCGTCGCCGGGCGGCTCGCCGGGTCGCACCCCCTCGAGGACTCGTACCACTTCGGCCTACTCGAACGTCAGGCCTCCGGCTTCGTAACCGAGGCGGCCCGGCTCGTCGAGGAGGAGACCGGCCTGCACTGGATCGGGGATCCCACCGTTCGCGTGCTTCGCCGGGCCGACTGGGCACGGGGGAGCATCGATTCGTTCGGCCGCCTCCTCGCCCCCGCCGAGCGAAAACTGATGGGGAAGGGCCGGGGCGGCTTCGGCCGCCGCCTGGTCTCCCGGCTCCTCGGCGCCGAGGTCGGTGCGCTCGTCGGGGTCCTCTCCAAGCGGGTGCTCGGACAGTACGAACTCGTCCTCCCCTCGGGTGACGAGGCCGAGGGCGATGTGGTTCTGTTCGTCGGGGCCAACATCCTGATGATGGAGCGGCAGCACGAGTTCCGTCCTGACGAGTTTCGCTTCTGGGTCGCCCTCCATGAGTGCACTCACCGGCTTCAGTTCACCGGGGTGCCATGGCTGCGTCCCTACTTCTTCGAGTTGGTGGAGGGCCTGGTCGAGATGTCGGATCCCGAGCCCGGTCGGCTGCAGAGGATCGCCGGTGAGATGCGCGAGGCTGCGCGTGAGGGACGACCGATGGTCGATGAGTCGGGTTTGATGGGAGTCCTGGCGACTCCCGAGCAGCGCGACCTCCTCGATCGCGTTCAGTCGCTGATGGCTCTTCTCGAGGGCCACGGACATGTCGTCATGGACCGAATCGGGGCGCGACGGTTGGTCACCCAGGATCGCATGTCTCGCATCCTCAAACTTCGCCGCAAGGACCCGCGGACCGCAGCCTTCTTCCGCCTGACCGGGCTCGAGATGAAGATGAAGCAGTACGAGCTGGGGGAGCGGTTCATCCTCGATGTCGAGCGAACCGCCGGCTTTTCGGCCCTGGACACGGTCTGGGTCGGCCCGGATCACCTACCCACACTGGACGAGATCAAGGCACCGAGGAAGTGGCTGGAACGGGTGGGCTGAGCACCGCGGATCTGGATGCTTTCGTGGCCGAGGTCGCCGCGGAGCTCCCCCCGGGTAGCGTCCTTGTCGCCCTCAGCGGCGGAGCCGATTCCGCGGCGATGGCCTATGCGGTGGCTGGATCGGGTGCGCCGGCTCGGGCCGTGACGGTGCATCACCACCTCCCCGGCTCCGGGTCGCTGGTCCGCGCCGCGACCGAGATCGCCGACCATCTCGGGCTCGAGCACGTGATCATCGACGCACCGGGTGGAGACACCGAGACCGAGCTGCGGCAGTCCCGTCTGGAGGCGCTCGAGAAGGCTCGTGACTCCGCCGAGTGGATCCTCACCGGACACACCCGCGACGACCAGGCCGAAACCGTGTTGGGGAACCTGATCCGGGGAGCCGGGTCAGGCGGTCTGAGGGGGATTCCGCGTCGGCGCTTCCCCTGGGCGCGTCCCCTCCTCGGGATCCCCAGGGATCGGGCGCGGGCCGTCGCCCGGGCCGCCGAGCTCCCGTTCGTCGACGATCCTCAGAATGACGACGTGTCGGTTCGGCGCAACCGGCTCCGCCAGGAGGTGATTCCGCTTCTGGAGCGAGAGTTCAACCCCGGGCTGCGGGAGGCACTCGCTCGTACGGCAGACTTCGTCGCGGCCGACGACGAGATGCTCGAAGCTCGCGCCGGGGAGGTGCCGATACGCCACGACGAGGAGGCCGTGCTGGTTCCGGCCGCCGCCCTCGTTGCACTCCCGGCACCGGTCGCCGCGCGTGTCGCGAGGCGGGCCCTGCGGATCGTCCTCGACCCCTATCCCGGCACCGCGGCCGACGTCGCCGCCGTGCTCGCGGCGGTCTCCGGCACGGCCGGCCAGATCGCCGGCGGGTTCCTGGCACAGCGCGAGGGACCCTATGTCGCCGTCCACGCCGGGGAGCCACCGTCCCCACCTGAGCCGGTTGGCCTCGAGATTCCCGGTGAGGTCGTCTTCGGGCCCTGGCGTGTCGTCTCCGGCGCACCCGGCTCCGCCGGCCTTGGCCGCCACGGGGCGGTCGTACCCGAGGGTCCCCTGGTCGTGCGTGCCGCCCGGCCCGGCGACCGGATCGCGATCCCCGGGGGCGCCAAGAAGGTCTCCGACGCTCTGTCCGAGGCCGGCGTGCCTTCGCGTCTGCGAGCGCGCTGGCCGGTCCTCGAGTCCGATGGGAGAATCGTGTGGGTGGTGGCCATCCGGGTCGCAGCCGGACAGGGTGGTGATGTGGGCGTGGCCGCGGTGAAGACATGAGGCCGGGACGGGTGCTCATCGACGAGATGGCCATTGCGGCGCGCCTCGCCGAGCTGGGTGGAGAGATCACCACCGATTACGAGGGCAAGGACCTTCTCCTGGTGGCCGTGCTCAAGGGGGCGTTCATGACGACGGCCGACCTCGCCCGCCACATCAGGCTGCCTCTCGACATCGACTTCATGGCCGTGTCGTCCTACGGTGCCGCCACCGAGACCTCGGGTGTCGTGAGGATCCTGAAGGACCTCGACTCCGAGATCGCCGGGAGGCACGTGCTCATCGTCGAGGACATCATCGACTCGGGCCTGACCCTCGACTACCTGCGTCGCAATCTCGAGGTTCGCCAGCCGGCTTCGCTCGAGATCGTCACGCTTCTCCTCAAGACCGGCATCCAGAGGGTGCCGATCGACGTCAAGTACGTCGGTTTCGAGATCCCGCCTGATTTCGTGGTCGGCTACGGCCTCGACCTGGTCGGCAAGATGCGCAACCTCCCCTACGTGGCGGTGATGGAGGAGGAGTGAGAGGGCGGTGCCCTCTCACGTTGCCCGTTCCCCGTTCCTTGCGACCCCGCACGGGTAACGGGTAACGGGTAAACGGGTAACGGGTAACGGGTAACGGCTGGCCGCCGATAGGCGGCCAAGCGGGATACCATGGCGCCGGTCCCACCGTCTTCGATTGGACTCGAACACGTGAGCCGAACCGTTCGCACCGTGCTGGTGTACCTGGTGATCGTCACCGTGGCGATCATGCTGGTCAACACCTTTGTCAGCTCGGCGACCGGCCCCGAGGAGCTGACGCTGGACCGGTTCGAGACACAACTCGCCGCCGGTGACATCGAGACCGTCACGATCAAGCAGAAGTCCAACGTCATCACCGGCACGTACACGGAGGGTGCCGGTGGCGGCCGGTTCGAGACCACGTTCCCCGATGGCTACGAAGGCGACCTGACCCGGTTGATTCTCGACAACGGAGTGGTTCTCGAGATCGAGTCCGAGAATCCGGGGATCTGGGAGTGGTTGCTGGCAGTCCTGCCGTACGTGCTGATCTTCGGTGTCTTCATATTCATCCTCCTGCAGATGCAGGGCGGCGGCAACCGGGTGATGCAGTTCGGCAAGGCCAAGGCGAAGCAGATCAGCCGCGACATGCCCAAGGTCACGTTCGCCGATGTCGCCGGGGCCGAGGAGGCGGTCGAGGAGCTCTACGAGATCAAGGAGTTCCTGTCGCGACCCCAGAAGTTCCGTGCGATGGGCGCCAAGATCCCCAAGGGTGTTCTGCTGTACGGCCCGCCGGGCACCGGCAAGACCCTGCTCGCCCGTGCCGTCGCCGGCGAGGCGGGAGTCCCGTTCTTCTCGATCTCCGGGTCCGACTTCGTCGAGATGTTCGTCGGCGTCGGAGCCAGCCGGGTCCGCGATCTCTTCGAGCAGGCAAAGGCGCAGGCACCGGCGATCGTCTTCGTGGACGAGATCGACGCCGTTGGCCGCCACCGCGGTGCCGGCCTCGGTGGCGGCCACGACGAGCGTGAGCAGACCCTCAACCAGCTGCTGGTGGAGATGGATGGGTTCGACGTGAAGACCGGCGTGATCCTCATCGCCGCCACCAACCGGCCGGACATCCTCGACCCGGCGCTGCTGCGACCGGGTCGATTCGATCGCCAGATCGTCGTCGACCGTCCCGACATCAGGGGCAGGGAGAAGATCCTCGAGGTCCACGCCAAGGGCAAGCCGTTCGGCGACGACGTCGATCTTGCCCAGATCGCCCGGGCGACGCCCGGCTTCACAGGTGCGGACCTGGCCAACACCATCAACGAGGCGGCGCTGCTCGCCGCCCGCAGGGACAAGGACGAGATCTCCCAGGCCGAGTTGGAGGAGGCGATCGACCGGGTCATCGCAGGGCCCGAGCGCCGAAGCAAGGTGATGACCGACGAGGAGAAGCAGCTCACCGCCTACCACGAGGGCGGCCACGCGCTGGTCGGGTTCGCCCTCCCACACGCCGACCCGGTGACCAAGGTGACGATCATCCCTCGCGGTCGGATGGGTGGGTACACCCGCTCGATGCCGATGGAGGACCGATCGTATCGCCGCCGCTCCGAGATGGTCGACACGCTGGCACGCGCCCTCGGGGGGCGGACTGCCGAGGAGATCATCTTCGGGGATCCCTCGACGGGGGCCCACAACGACATCGAGCAGGCCACGGACCTCGCCCGTTCCATGGTCATGGAGCACGGCATGAGCGACCGCCTCGGCCCGATGCGGTACGGAACCCCGCAGGGGCAGGTGTTTCTCGGGCGGGACTACAACCGATCGATCGACTACTCGGACGAGGTCGCGGCGATGATCGACGAGGAGGTCCGCAAGCTGATCAACCAGGCGCACGAAGAGGCGCGGGCGATCATCACGACTCATCGGGACGCCCTCGACCGACTGGCCGATGCACTCCTCGACAAAGAGACGCTCTATGCGCCCGACATCGAGGAGATCCTTGCCGACGTGCCCAAGTGGGAGCACGTTCCCAACGGCTCGATGCGGATCCAGGCGCCCAACGGCGAGATCGCCCGGGGTGACATCGCCGCGGCGCGCACCTCCGATGGGAGCGGCTCCTCCTGAGCCTGCGGCGACCATTCGAGCCGACCCGCTGGGAGATCGGCGGGGGCGCCACCCTCTCCAACGAGCATCACACCCTCGTGATGGGGATCCTCAACGTCACCCCCGACTCGTTCTCGGACGGCGGGAGGTTCCTGGCCTTCGACGCCGCCGTCGCCCACGGTCTGCAGATGGCCAGGGACGGCGCGGATCTCATCGACGTTGGAGGGGAGTCGACGCGTCCCGGAGCGGACCCCGTCGACGCGGATGCCGAGGCTGATCGCATCGTCCCTGTCGTGAGGGCCCTCACCCGTGAGGGGATCGTGGTCTCGATCGACACCTCGAAGGCGACCGTTGCCAGGGCGGCGATCGCGGATGGTGCCGCGATCGTCAACGATGTCACTGCGCTCGGCGATCCGGCAATGGCCACGCTCGTGGCCGAGTCGGGGGTGGGGCTGGTCCTGATGCACATGCTGGGAAGCCCCAGGACCATGCAGGACGATCCCCGCTACGCGGACGTCGTGGAGGATGTCGCCAACTACCTGGTAGATCGCACCGAGCACGCCGTGGTCCATGGCGTCGACCCCTCCCGGATCTGCGTGGACCCCGGTATCGGCTTCGGCAAGACGGTCGCCCACAACCTCGATCTCCTCACCGATGGCGTGGCCCGGCTCGCGGGGACGGGCCGCCCGGTGCTCGTCGGGGCGTCGCGGAAGTCGTTCATCGAGCGGGTCCTCGGTCCGATCCCGGTGGAGGAGCGCGATGGTCCCACCACGGCTGCCCACGCCCTGGCGATCGCCTCCGGAGCGAGCGTCATCCGCACACACAACGTGGTCGAGGGACTGCGCTCGGCGCGCATGGTGGACGCTATCGTGAGGCGGGAGAGACCCTGATGATGACCGGACTGGAACCCCGCGACTTCACCTGGGTGATCTCCGACCGTCTCGCCGTCTCGGAGCGCATCGGAGGCCATGGCGCTCAGCACCGCCGGGTCCGGCGCGAGGAGGAGATCGCCTGGTTGAAGAACGCAGGTGTGACCGCCGTCCTCTCACTCCTGGAGGGCAATCAGAACATCGCCGCCTATCAGGCGGCGGAGATCGAAGCTCACAACGAGCCGCTCAACGACCTCGAACCGGGGTCGGTCGGCCGGGTGTTCAAGAAGATGCAGGAGATCGCGGCCAAGCCAGGGACCGTCCTTCTCGTCCACCGCGACATCGTCGACGACGCCGTCGCGGGGGTGCTCGCCGGCTACCTCGTCCATTCCGGCCGGGTGGAAGACCCGATCGTGGCCACCGACATCGTCCAACGAATCCTCAAGCGCCCTCTGGGCCCCGAGGCCCGGGCGATCATCCCCGAGTCAACCGGGGCGTGACCTGCGGGTCGCCATCGGGCTCGGCTCGAACCTCGGCGATCGGGCGGCACACCTCGTGGGAGCCGTTCGCGGTCTCGCGGCTCTGGGAGAGGTCCTGTCGCGTTCATCACTCTGGGAGACCGATCCTGTGGGAGGCCCGCCACAGGGCCCGTACCTGAACGCGGTGGTCGTGATGCACACCGTCCTCGGCCCCCGGCCGCTCCTCGGCGGCTGTCTCGAGATCGAGCGCGAAGCCGGGAGGGAGCGGCGTGAGAGGTGGGGTCCCCGGGTACTCGACCTCGACCTGCTGTTGTACGCCGATGCGGTGATCGACGTTCCCGGACTCAGGATTCCTCACCCGCGAATGGTGGAGCGGCGCTTCGTGCTGGCTCCGCTGGCCGAAGCGTGGCCGGGAGTCGAGATCCCGGGGCTGGGGTCCGTGGAGGACCTCCTTGCCGATGTGAGTGATCAGAAGGCCCGGCGGTGGGCCGGCTCGGCGGACTGGTAGACGTCGCCCCTGGTGATGAGTGGATTCGATGCCGTAGGATGAATCCTCGTCTGGTACCCCTAGAGGACTGGAACGCATGGATCTCATCCTCGTCGGCCCCGGTCGGGCCGGCCTCGCCCTCTCCTTGGCCTCGGTGGGCGCCGGCCATCGCGTGGTGGGCGTGCTCGCCAGGGACCCGGAGGACGCGGTCGCGGCCGCCGAACGCATTGATGCATCGCCGCTCTCCTGGGATCGGGGGCTCCCGCGCGCAGACCTGCTCGTCGTGGCCGTGCGCGACGACGCCATCACCGAAGTGGCGCAGCGTCTCTCCGACAAGGCGGGAGCCCTCGAAGGCGCGGTGCACCTCTCGGGCCTGCGACCGGTGGCTGCCCTCGCGGCGTTGGAGGGGCCACCGCTGGGGTCGTTCCATCCGCTCCAGACGCTTCCGACGCCCGAGGCCGGCGCCGCCCGGCTCCGCGATGCGTGGGTGGCGATCACCTCGAGTGACAACGCCTTCGCCGACCGCCTCTTTGCGTTTGCAGCGTCGCTGGGGGCGCACCCCTTCGAGCTGGAGGACCATGCGAAGCCGCTCTATCACGCCGCGGCCGCAGCGGCGGCGAACTTCACCCTGGCGGCGCTCGCGCTCTCGCGGGAGCTGTTCGAGGCGGCGGGTGTCGACTTCACCGTGGCCCAGCCACTGATCAGGGCTGTGGTCGACAACGCCCTCGACATGGGTCCCGTGGAGGCGTTGACCGGCCCGGTAGCCCGGGGCGACGTGGGAACGGTGCGAGCGCAGATGGAGGCGATCCGGTCCGCGGCGCCACATCTCGCCGGTGATTTCGCGGCGATGGTGCGGGCCACGGCGCGGGTGGCAGGAACCGCGGAGATCATCGAGGGGGCGTTGTCATGATCATCGCGGAGACGATGCGGGAGGTTCGGCAGGCGGCCAGGGGGGTGGTCGGCCTGGTTCCCACGATGGGGTTTCTCCACGAGGGCCACCTGGGGTGCGTCGCCGCAATCCGCGGCATGGCCGATCTCGCGGTGATGAGCGTCTTCGTGAATCCGATCCAATTCGACAGCCCCTCCGATCTCGAGCGGTACCCGCGCGACCTCGACCGCGACGTCGGGCTGGCCGAGGGTGCCGGCGTCGACGTGCTGTTCGTTCCGGGGGACGGTGAGATGTATCGGCAGGAGCCGGTGACCCGGGTCCAGGTCTCCGGAGTGACAGATGCGATGGAGGGCGCTTACCGTCCGGGTCACTTCGACGGCGTGGCGACCGTCGTCGCCAAGTTGCTCGCCGGAATCCGCCCGGACCTCGCCTCCTTTGGACGCAAGGACGCTCAGCAGCTGGCCGTGGTGACGACGATGGTGCGGGACCTCTCGTTCCCGGTGGAGATCGTCGCGGTGTCGACGGTGCGGGAGCAGGATGGCCTTGCCCTGTCGAGCCGCAATGTGCGCATCCCGGACCGGAAGGCGGCGCTTGGCCTTTCACGCGGCCTGTTCGCCGCCGCCGACGCCGCCGCGGTGGGGGAGCGGGACGGCGCCGCCCTGGAGCAAATGGTCCGGGAGACCGCCTCCGCCGCCGGGGCGACCGTGCAGTACGTCACCCTTGCCGACCGTCACACCGCTCGACCGATCGGTTTCCTCGACCGCGACGCATTCCTGGCGGTGGCGGCGACCGTCGGCGACGTCCGCCTGATCGACAACGTGTTCCTCGATACAGACGGCACCGCCGACCGGGGGACTCGCCTCGAAGGCCGATCCGTGTTGTACGGAGATGCGCCGTGAGGCGCCGCGACCCATGGAGGAGCGCATGCTGATCGCGATCGACGTCGGCAACACCCAGACCGTGATGGGCCTGTTCGAGGGTGAGGAGTTGGTGGATTCCTGGCGCCTTTCGACCGTACGCGAGCGGACCGCCGACGAGTACCGGCTGTACTTCGCCGGCCTGCTCCGGCAGGACGGATACCGGCTCGAGGACGTCGATGGCGTCGCGCTCTCGAGCGTGGTGCCGGTGGCCAAGGCGGCCATGATCGAGGTGGCGCAGGAGATGATCCAGGGGCATCTGGTGGTGGTCGGCCCGGGTGTGCGCACCGGGATGCCCATCAACATCGACAACCCGCGAGAGGTCGGCGCCGACCGCGTCGTCAATGCGGTGGCCGCGATGCACAAATACGGCGCTCCGGTGATCGCCGTGGACTTCGGGACCTCGACGAACATGGATGTGGTCGACGCGTCTGGTGCATACATCGGCGGATCGATCGCCCCCGGTCTCGAGGTGAGCCAGGACGCCCTGATCAGGGCGACGGCGGCGCTGCGCCGCGTCGACACTGCCGCACCACGGGCGGCGATCGGGCGCAACACGGTGGAGGCGATCCAGAGTGGGCTGGTATTCGGGCACGCGGGCCTGGTCGACGGGATCGTGGACCGGCTGGTGAAAGAGGTGGGGGGCGATCCCGCCGTCGTGGCCACCGGGGGCCTCGCCTCTACCATCGTCCCCCACTGCCACTCGGTGAGCATCGTCGACACGACGATGACACTCGACGGCCTGCGTCTGATATACGAGATGAACCGCGAATGAGCCCCCACCCAGACAGCCGCCATCCAGACGGGCGCCAGCCGCCAGCCGCAGGCCTCCGGTGGGAGGCGACCGAGGAGGCCATCTTCCCCACTCTGACGGGCGACCGGCGCCGGGCGACGGGCGACGGGTCATGACCGAAGAGCACGACGCACCGTACGACCACCCCCTCGTTGCGGTCCGGCTCGAGAAGGTGGAGGCCATGCGAGACGCCGGGATCGAGCCGTATCCGGTGACCTTCGAGCGGACCGCCACCGCCGTCGACCTGCATGAGCGATTCGGGGACCTGGATTCGGGGACCGACACCGGGGAGACCGTGGCAGTCGCCGGTCGCCTGATGAACAGCCGTGACATCGGGGCGCTGGTCTTCGGTGTGCTCCAGGACGGATCGGGACGGATCCAACTGTTCGTGGAGCAGGAACGACTGGGCGACCGTTTCGAGGCGTTCAAGGATCTCGACGCGGGCGACTGGGTCGGAGCCCACGGAGAGGTGGTCACCACCAGGCGCGGCGAGCTGAGCGTCCGGGTGGAATCGTTCCAATTGCTGGCCAAGGCGCTCAGGCCGCTGCCCGAGAAGTGGCACGGGCTCGCCGATGTCGAGAAGCGCCACCGGCTCAGGTATGTGGATCTTCTCGTGAACGAAGAGTCGCGTCGCACCATGGAGGCGCGCATCGCCACGGTCGCCTCCCTGCGGGACTCGCTGAGCCGGCGCGGGTTCGTCGAGGTCGAGACCCCGGTGCTGCACAACGTGCCCAGCGGCGGGCTGGCGCACCCATTCCGCACCCACCACGAGGCGCTCGGCATCGACATGTTCCTGCGAATCGCCCTGGAGCTGCACCTGAAGCGGATGATCGTCGGCGGTGTCGAGCGCGTGTACGAGATCGGACGGGTCTTCCGCAACGAGGGCGTCTCACCGCGGCACAACCCGGAGTTCACGATGCTGGAGCTCTATGAGGCGCTCGCCGACTACGAGGACATGGCGGCCCTGACCGAGATGCTCGTCGTCGAGGCCGCCAACCGGGTCGCCGGGACCACCGAGCTGACCTACCAGGACAGGCCGTTGTCATTGTCTGCGCCCTGGCGCCGGATCACGTACTTCGGGGCCATCGCGAGCGCCACCGGGGACGAGTGGGATCCAGGGATGCCCCTGGACGAGGCGCGGAGGCTCTCGGCACAGGCCGGTGTGGAGACCCAGGACTCATGGGGCGTGGGCAAGATCGCCGCCGAGGTCTTCGAAGCACGGGTCGAGCCAGACCTGTGGGAGCCGACGATCGTGATGGACTACCCGAAGGAGATCTCGCCACTCGCCCGGGAGCACCGGTCCAATCCCGACCTGGTGGAGCGCTTCGAGGTGATCGTCGCCGGCAGCGAACTGGCCAACGCCTTCAGCGAACTCAACGACCCGGTGGAGCAGCGTCATCGCTTCGAGGCGCAGATGGAGGCCCGCGCCGCCGGCGACACCGAGGCCCATCCCATGGACGAGGACTTCCTGCGCGCGCTCGAGTACGGCATGCCCCCCACCGGAGGCATGGGCCTGGGCATCGACCGGCTCGTCATGCTGCTGACCGACCAGGCCTCCATCCGCGAGGTGGTGCTCTTCCCGCACCTGCGCCCGGAGTAGCAGATGGCGACTGAACGGGAACCCCGAGGTGCCAGGGCACGCGAGGACCTGGCTAGCCCCTGCGCGCCGTCTCCACCCGCTCGACGAGGAACTCTCCGAGCCGCTTCAACACCTTGGTGACCTCGCCCTCGGGGAGGGTGGCGATGGCGTCGTCGGCGGCGGCGATCCGGCGTTCGGTCTCGTCCAGCACCCGATCGAGATGGCCGCCCGATCGAACGATCTCGATGACCTCCTCGACCGCCCCGGGGTCGTACGGCTTGCCTCCCGACAGCAGCTCTCGGACCCGGTCCCCCCCGGCGGCCTGCAGGGCGAAGATGACCGGGAGGGTGAAGGTGCCCTCGTGGATGTCCGAACCGGCGGGCTTGCCGAGGAAGTCCTCGGTGGCGAGCAGGTCGAGAACGTCGTCGGTCAACTGGAACACCAGGCCCACCTCGTGACCCCACCTGGTGGCGGCCGCGACCTGCTCCGGCGACGCCCCGCCCGCCATCGCCCCCAGCCGCGCCGACGTCCTGATGAGGCTGGCGGTCTTGTTCTCGATCACCCGGAAGTAGTCCTCCGGGCCGTGGTCGAGGTCGTTGCCCAGCTGGAGTTCGAGCACCTGGCCCTCGCAGAGCATGGCGTACGTACGGGCGAGCAGCGCCACCGCCTCGGTCCCCAGCGGCGCCGCCACCTCTGACGCTCGTGCCAGAAGGAAATCGCCGGCGAGGATGGCGATCGTGTTCGACCAGTTGGCGTTGACCGACGTCTGGCCACGGCGGCTCCCTGCCTCGTCGATCACATCGTCGTGGTACAGGCTCCCCAGGTGGATCAGCTCGACTGCCACCCCGGCTTCGACCGGGTCATCGATGTCAGCGCCGCCGATCTCTGCGGCAACCTGAGCGAGCATCGGGCGGTACCGCTTGCCGCCCGCCATCACATGCTGGGCGATCTCCGTGACGAAAGGGTTGTCGGAGGTGGAGACTTCGTAGAGGCGGCGCTCGACCGCCTCGAGACGCGTCCAGACGCGTTCGATCGGCACGATGCTGCGCAGGTCGGGTGCCTCCATCCCCGGGATGGTACGTGCTGCCGGGAGCCAGGCGGCAGGGGTCAGTCGACCAGCACCAGTAGCCCGTCCCGGAAAGGATGGGGCACAACCCGCATCGGATGTCGGTACACGGCCGAGAGGGCATCGGGGGTGAGGACCGAAGTCGGCGGGCCATCCGAGATGACCTCGCCGGCGCCGACGAGGATCACGCGATCGGCATAGCGGGCCGCCAGGTTCAGGTCGTGCAGCACGCACACGACCATGACGCCCCCGGTCGCCCGCTCGCGCATCAGCCTCATCGTGCGCTCCTCGACCGCGACGTCGAGCGCTCCGGTCGGCTCGTCGAGGAGGAGAACCGGGCTCTCCTGGGCGAGCACCCGGGCGAGCGAGGTGAGAGCGCGCTCACCCCCCGAGAGTGTGGCGAAGACTCGCTGCTCGAGATGGCCGATTCCGACGTCGTCCATCGTTCGACGCACCACCTCGGCGTCCCGAGCCGCCGTGTTGCCGGCGACGCGCCGATGGGGGGTCCTCCCCAGCGCCACAACGGTCTCCACCGGGAACGGGATGTCGGCGACCCCGCTCTGGTCGAGGAGGGCTCGCATCAGGGCGAGTTCCTGCTCATGGAGACCGGCAACGTCGTTCTCGTCGATCGCCACGGTCCCGGTGGTGGGCTCGAGATCACCGCCCAGGATGCGAAGCAACGTCGTCTTGCCGGCGCCATTCGGCCCGACGATGGCGACCAGCTCTCCGGACTCCACGTCGAAGGCGACTTCGCTCAGAACGGTGGTCCGGCCGACCCGGTATGAGATGTCTCGGGCGGCGAGACGGGTCATGTCGGCACTCCCGGCTTCCTGATCAGCCAAAGGAAGAAGGGGCCGCCCACTGCTGCGGTCAGGAGGCCGACCGGGATCTCCTGAGGAGAGACCACCACACGCGCCCCGAGATCGGCGAGCAGCATCATGAGAGCACCGCCCACCGCCGATCCCAGGAGCACGACCCGGTGCGTGGCTCCGGCGAGCCGCCGGATCAGGTGCGGTACGACCAGGCCGATGAACGCGACGACCCCGACGGCGCCGACGGCCGAGCCGATGACGGCGCCGACGCCGAGAAGGATCACGAGCGTCGTCATCTCCACATCGACGCCCAGGCGCCGGGCGTCGGCCTCGCCCAGAGCGAAGACATCGAGGGTTCGTGCAGATCCCAGCAGCGCAACGACGCCGATCCCGGCGGTGATGGTGAGCGTTCCCAGGGTGTCCCAGGTGCTCGCGCCCAGGTTTCCCAGCAGCCAGAAGTCGATGGGGGGGACCCGGGTGCGGTCGGCGACGAACACGACGAACCCGACCCACGCACTGATCGCCGCGCCGAGTGCCAGGCCCGTCAGCACGAACCGCGACGGCTCGGTGGCGCGTGTCCTGCCGAGGCGCCTGACCAGAAGCGCGGTCAGCATCCCACCGACTGCACCCCCGGCGATGGCGCCGGGCACCGTGCCGGTCAGCGCGCCCAGGGCTCCGCCCAGCGATGCGCCAGGGCCGATTCCCAGGAGATGAGGATCCGCCACCGGGTTGCGGAAGAGGCCCTGGAGCACGGCGCCGGTGATCCCCGCGGCGGCGCCCGCCACCACACCCACCAGCACCCGGGGGAGACGAATGTCGATCACGACGGCACGGATCTGAGCGTCGGAGGGATCCCCGATGGCGATCCCGATCGTTCGAGCCAGGACCCGCATCACAGCTCCGGGTTCGATGTCGACCGGTCCGACGCACAGGTTGGCGCCCGCCGCTCCGATGAGGGCGATCGTCAGGACGGCGACGACCCCGCGGCGCCGGGCGCCGAAGGGGTCGTCGATTGCCTCGCTTCGGTGGGGGCTATCCGGCAAGCTCGGGATGGAGGTCTAGCACGAACTCCATGAGCGCCTGGCCCACGCGTGGACCGAGGTTGAAGAAATAGGCCTCGTCGTAGGCGAGGAAGGCTCCGTTCTGTCCGGCGGGCGTCTGTGCCAGGCCGGGGATCGCACCCAGAAGTGCATCGACGCCGCCCAGGGCCTGGAGGCCGGCCTCGGGCAGCACGATGACATCGGGAGCGGCGGCGATGAGCGCCTCGGCGGAGACCGGGACGGCACCGAAGATGCCGGCCTCGGCACCCACGTCGATGGCGTTGGCCCCCTCGATCATGGCGTTGGTGCCCGTGCCGATCCCGAAGAGAAGCAGCAATTGCGGTCCCCGGCTGTAGATGAAGGCGACCCGGGGCGTCGAGTCGGCCTGGGCGGCCAGGGAGGTGGCTGCCTCGATCTCCGCGTCGACCTGTTGGGCGAGCGCCTGGCCCTTGTCGGGGACGCCCGCGATCTCTGCGATCGTGCGGATCTTGTGGCCCACCGCGTCGAAGGACCCTCCAGTGGCGAGGACCACGACGGGCACTCCGGCTCCCCGAATCTGTTCGATGGCCTCGGGGGGAGCCGTCAGATCGTTGGCCAGCACGACCGTCGGCTGGAGCGCCAGCACCGGCTCGGGTGCGAGCATCTGTCCGAACCCGATCACGGGAAGTGCGGTTGCCTCCTCGGGGTAGGTCGTGGTGACGTCGATGGCCACGACGCGGTCTCCCTCGCCGAGCGCGAAGAGGATCTCGGTGAGATCTCCGCTGAGCGAGACGATGCGCGACGCATCCGTTATCTCTGACTCGACACCGTCGTCGCCGACGACCGTGATCGTCTCGGAGACGCTTGTCGTCGTTGTGGGTGCCGTGCTGGTCGTTGCCGCAACCGTCGTCGTCGACGTGGCCGCCGTGCTCGTGGTCGCGGCACCGTCGTCGCCGCAGGCGGCGACGACGAGCAGAAGGACGGCGACAGCCGCTGCCGACCGTGTCGTCAGTGGTCTCATGTGGCTCCCTTTCCGATCGGGCGCGCCTCGTAGGCGGCCCGCTGTGCAGTGTGGATCGACGGCGAGCGATCGCCGACGATCAGCGTGTATCCCCCCCAAATCAGGATCAGTCCGATCATCTCGCCGACGTACAGGACCTCGACGTGCCCGGCTCTGGTGAAGGCACCTCCGATACCCGGGAGCAGGGCGCCGATGGCGATGAGCCAGTTCCCCCACACCCGGGCCGATGAACCCTGTGCGGAGCGGCGGTACCGGACGGCCGACCAGATTGCCCCGCCGACCAGGAAGACCAGGGCGTAGGTGTTGATGAGTGGTGAGAACAGCCGAACCCATTGCCATTCCATGGCGTCGCCGTCCAGGCGGCCGACGGCCGAAGCGTCGGGGGCGAGCGGCGTGGTCAGGACGAAGACGGAGGCGATGGCCACGTAGACGAGGAGGGCCACGGTCAGGCGGTCTGCCGTTCGGCGCTTGATGAGCAGGTAGACCGTTCCTTGAGCCAGCGGCGCTCCTCCGAGAAGCGCGCCGGCGATGTACCACGCTCGGAAGATCGGCTCGTGCCATCCGAACAGAGTGGTCACGGCTTCGGTGAGCGTTCCCAGTCCGAAGAGGGCGACCCCGATCGTCCACCACATGAGGTAGCGCTTGTCGGGTGACCGCCGCCAGTGCCTCCAGAGCACCCCCGTGAATGCGATGGCGATCACCGTCGATACGATCGGCAGGTAGTGAAGCACCGGGGTCCCGGCTGCCGGCAGACCTTGCATGGCGGCGACCATATGGGCCAGGACCATTCGACGGCGAGTCGGCACCGAACCGACGACGAGTCGGATCGCGCTGCCTTGCCTTCCGTGACCCGCCCGCTGCTCAGGTCCGGGAAGCATTGAGCCGACATTGCTGTTGAAGGGGACGGAATAGGGCTCCCTGTCTTGGATCGTCTCACGGCTATAGTCGCAAAGGCGCCTCCGGACGGGACCCGGGAGCGCCATCGTCGTCTAGGGAGTCAGACGTTGTTCGAACGGTTCACCGATAGAGCCAGGAGGGTCGTGGTCCTCGCGCAGGAGGAAGCCCGGCTGCTCAATCACAACTACATCGGTACCGAGCACATCCTCCTCGGCCTCATCCACGAGGGGGAAGGCGTTGCAGCCCGCGCGCTCGAGAGCATGGGAATCTCCCTCGAGTCAGTGCGCAGCCAGGTCGTCGAGATCATCGGCCAGGGAGCCCAGGCGCCCTCTGGTCACATCCCCTTCACGCCGAGGGCCAAGAAGGTGCTCGAGCTGTCGCTACGCGAGGCCCTCCAACTCGGTCACAACTACATCGGCACCGAGCACATCCTTCTTGGTCTCATCCGTGAGGGCGAGGGGGTCGCCGCTCAGGTCCTCCAGAAGCTGGGAGCCGAGCTCCACAAGGTCCGCCAAACGGTGATCCAGCTGCTCTCCGGCGCCCAGGGCGACGAGCCGTCGTCTGGTGAGCCGGCCGGCTCGTCGGGACGCGGCCGGGGCAGCTCAGAGAGCGCCAGCGGCTCGACGGTTCTGGACCAGTTCGGCCGGAACCTCACGCAGTACGCCCGCGACCGCAAGCTCGACCCGGTCATCGGTCGCCAACGCGAGATCGAGCGTGTCATGCAGATCCTCTCCCGCCGAACCAAGAACAATCCGGTGCTCATCGGCGAGCCGGGGGTGGGGAAGACCGCGATCGTCGAGGGCCTGGCGCAGCGGATCGTGGCCGGCGACGTGCCGGAGACCCTCAACGGTAAGCACCTCTACACCCTCGACCTGGGCGCCCTGGTCGCCGGGTCGCGCTACCGCGGAGACTTCGAGGAGCGTCTCAAGAAGGTCCTCAAGGAGATCCGCACCCGCGGCGACATCATTCTCTTCATCGACGAGATCCACACCCTGGTGGGGGCGGGTGCCGCCGAGGGGGCAATCGACGCCGCCAGCATCCTCAAGCCGATGTTGGCCCGCGGAGAGCTCCAGACCATCGGTGCCACCACACTCGAGGAGTACCGGAAGTACCTCGAGAAGGACTCGGCCCTCGAACGCCGGTTCCAGCCGATCCAGGTCGACGAGCCGACCGTCGCCGAGACGATCCAGATCCTCACCGGGCTGCGGGAGAAGTACGAGGCGCATCACCGCGCGTCGTATACCGATCAGGCCCTCGTGTCCGCCGCCAACCTCGCCGACCGGTACATCGCCGACCGGCACCTGCCGGACAAGGCCATCGACCTCATCGACGAGGCCGGCAGCCGCATGCGGATCAATCGCAGACCCCCGACACCCGAGCTGGAGGCGATCGAGGGCAAGCTCGTCGACGTGCGCAAGCGCAAGGAGACGGCAGTCCAGGACCAGCAGTACGAGCAGGCCGCCAAGCTGCGCGACGAGGAGCGCACTCTCGTCTCCGACCGCAGCGACGCCGAGTCGTCGCTGGGTGAATCCGAAGACGTCGTCGGCTCGATCATCGACGAGGAGCAGATCGCCGAGGTGCTGGCCCAATGGACCGGCATCCCGGTGCAGAGCCTCACCGAGGAGGAGACCGCCAAGCTCCTCAAGATGGAGGATGAGCTCCACAAGCGCATCGTCGGCCAGCACGAGGCGATCCAAGCCGTCAGCCGTGCCATCCGCAGGACCCGGGCCGGCCTCAAGGACCCCAAGCGCCCGGCCGGATCGTTCATCTTCCTCGGACCGTCGGGCGTCGGGAAGACCGAGACCGCCAAGGCCCTTGCCGAGTTCCTGTTCGGCGACGAGCACGCCCTCATCCAGCTCGACATGTCCGAGTACATGGAGAAGCACACGGTGAGCCGCCTGGTCGGGTCCCCTCCGGGATACGTGGGTTACGACGAGGGTGGGCAGCTCACCGAGGCCGTGCGCCGCAAGCCGTTCTCGGTGGTGCTCTTCGACGAGATCGAAAAGGCGCATCCCGACGTGTTCAACACGCTGCTGCAGATCCTCGAGGACGGGCGGCTCACCGACTCGCAGGGCCGCACGGTGGATTTCAAGAACACCGTCATCATCATGACCTCGAACCTGGGGACCCAGGAGCTGAAGCGCAAGTCGATCGGCTTCGCGTCGGAGACCGAGGAGATCTCCTATCAGAAGATCAAGGAGAAGGTGACCGAGGCGCTCAAGAAGCAATTCCGTCCCGAGTTCCTGAACCGAATCGACGAGGTGATCGTGTTCCACGAGTTGACCATGGACGAGGTCAAGTCGATCGTGGACCTCATGCTGGTTCGCGTCCGCGAGCAGCTCAAGTCCCAGGCGCTGGACCTGGTGCTCACCGACGACGCCAAGGCGCTGCTCGGCACCAAGGGCTATGACCCGCAGCTGGGCGCCCGGCCCCTGCGTCGCGCCATCCAGCGAATGCTGGAGGATCAGCTCTCCGAGAAGGTGCTGTTCGGCGAGTTCTCAGCAGGATCGACGATCCTCGTCGACCTCGATCCCGAGGATCCGGAGCAGATCACGTTCTCCCCGATCGAGGCGCCGGATCAGCCGCCGGTGGAGATGGCCGATTCGGAAGGCTGAGACGGCCTCCGGCCCCAGCCTTCGGCGCGAAGCCCCCGGAATCCGCCACTCGGTGACATAGGGGAGTTCTTCGCGCCTCCGCGCGACCGACTGCCAGCGGCAGGCAGGGACCCGGTCGACCGACCTACACTGACGCCCGATCGGCCGTCTCTGGAGGGCAGATCCCAACCCTATGCATAGGAGTAGACACTCATGTTGAAGAGACGCTGGGGAGTCGCCGCGCTGTTTGCGGCCTTTCTCCTCGTAGTCGCCGCTTGCGGTGATGACGACGCCACGACCACGTCGGCGCCGCCGACCACCCAGGCACCGACGACGACGGCAGCGCCCGTGACCACGACGATGGCGGGCGATACGACAACCACCACCGACGTCCCGGCACGTCCTGCGGGCGTGCCCGACTTCTGCCTCGACATCAAGGGGGCCTACGACGTCGAAGCCGACGGGACCGGTGTGAACGTCGGCCTTACGTTCGACCTGCTCGGACGCGGTGACCAGTCGTTCAACGACGCCGCGGCGTGCGGTGTGGACTGGGCCAAGGCGCTGTTCGGTGTCACCTCCACGGAGATCACCCCGACGGACGCCGCTGCCCGCGCCACCGACCTGCAGCTGCAGGCGGAGAACTCACAGATCGTCATCGGCAACGGCTTCTCGTTCGAGGCCGCCTTCCCGGAGGTCTGCGAGAACAACCCGTTCGTGAACTTCGCGATCACGGACTCCGGCATGCTCAACTTCGCGTTCGATCCACCGGAGCCGTACTGCGCCAACGTGCGTGGCATGGTGTTCGCCGAGCACGAGGGCTCGTTCCTCGTCGGCGTGGCGGCTGCCCTCAAGACGCAGACCGGCAAGCTCGGATTCATCGGGGGCGTCAGTGGCATCGGGCTGATCGAGAAGTTCGAGGCCGGGTTCATCGCCGGAGCCCGGGCGGTCAACCCCGACATCGAGATCGTGTCCGAGTACATCACCGAGTTCCCGAACTTCGGTGGGTTCGGCGCACCCGACCTCGGCCGTGAGATCGCGCTCGCCATGTACGACGAGGGTGCGGACATCATCTATGCCGCCGCCGGCCTCTCCGGCTCGGGGATGTTTGCCGCAGCCAAGGAGTTCAGTGAGGCGGCGACGTTCCCAGACGTGCCAGTCGAAAAGGTGTGGGGCATCGGAGTCGACTCCGACCAGTACCTCACCGTCGATCCCTCGCAGCAGGAGTACGTGCTCACGTCGATGAACAAGCGCGTCGACGTCGCCGTCTTCTATGCGATCGCCGACCACCTGACCGGCAACTTCACCGCCGGTCCGACCGAGTACGACCTCGCCGCCGACGGTGTGGGCTACTCGACCAGCGGCGGGTTCATCGACGACATCGTCGACCAGCTCGAGGCCTACAAGGCACAGATCGTGGCCGGTGAGATCGTCGTTCCGGTGTTGCCCGAGGACGCGTAGCCTCGACGACGACCGCACGCACCCCCGTGTGCGTGGCGAAGCGGGACCGGGCTAGGCTCGGTCCCGCTTCGCGCGTCGCTTGGTGTCGGATTCCAGGGGAGGACGATCGTTGACGGTCGCCATCGAACTGAGGGGGATCACGAAGCGGTTCCCCGGTGTCGTGGCCAACGACCGCGTCGATCTCAGTGTCGAGGCCGGCGAGATCCACGCCATATGTGGTGAGAACGGCGCCGGCAAGTCGACCCTCATGAAGATCCTCTACGGGATGCTCCAGCCCGACGAGGGTGAGATGTTCGTGCGCGGGGAGCAGGTGCGGTTCCGATCGCCGAGCGACGCGATCGCCCACGGCATCGGCATGGTTCACCAGCATTTCATGCTCGCCGACCAACTCACCGTTCTCGAGAACGTCATCCTTGGATCCGAGCCGATGCGCGCCCTCGGCCGCATCGATTTCCCCACCGCCAAGGCACATCTGGCCGAGGTGAGTCAGGCGTACGGACTCACCGTCGATCCGGACGAGCTCGCGGAGACACTCGAGGTCGGCGAGCGCCAGCGGGTGGAGATCATCAAGGTGCTGTACCGGGGGGCGGAGATCCTCATCCTCGACGAGCCCACCGCCGTCCTCGTCCCCCAGGAGGTCGAGGAGCTGTTCCGCAACCTCCGCGAGCTGAAGGCTGTCGGATCGACCATCCTCTTCATCGACCACAAGCTCGATGAGATCCTCGAGATCTCGGACACGATCACCGTCATGCGGCAGGGCCGGACGGTGGCGACCGTCAAGCCGGACGATGTCACCTCCGGAGACCTCGCCGAGTTGATGGTCGGCTCGGAGCTGCCGTCCCCGAGCACCGAGCTGTCGACGGTCACCGATGAGGTGGCGGTGTCCGTCCGGGGCCTCACGGTGCTCGACGAGGACGAGCGCGTTGTCGTGGACGATGTGTCGTTCGACGTCCACCGCGGCGAGATCCTCGGCATCGCCGGGGTGGAGGGCAACGGCCAGGCCGAGCTCATCAACGCCCTCATCGGGACGCACCCGGTCGCTGCCGGCACCATCGAGCTGAAGGGCGAGGACGCCACGTCGTGGACCGTACGGGGGCGCCGGGAGCACGGGCTCGCCTACATCCCGCAGGACCGCCAGCGTGAGGGTTTGTTGCTGCAGGCTCCACTGTGGGAGAACACCGCCATGGGCCATCAGACCCAACGGCCGTTCGCGAGGGGCATATGGTTCGATCGTATCGGCGCCAGGCTCCGGACCCGGGAGGTCGTCGATGCGTTCGACGTCCGGACGCCGAGCATCGAAGTGGCCGCCCACGCTCTGTCGGGGGGCAATCAGCAGAAGCTGATCGTCGGCCGGGAGATGGCGTCGAAGCCCGACGTCCTGATCGCCGCACATCCGACCCGGGGCATCGATGTCGGCGCCCAGGCAGACGTCTGGCGGGACCTGCGCCGGGCCCGCGCCGATGGCATGGCG
The DNA here is from genome assembly GCA_035464675.1 of Acidimicrobiia bacterium. Taxonomy (GTDB): domain Bacteria; phylum Actinomycetota; class Acidimicrobiia; order Spongiisociales; family UBA11373; genus JAUYIV01. The sequence goes on along the minus strand of DATHSA010000033.1, from coordinate 3,518 downwards.
ACCGTACTCGTCTCCGCCGACCTCGAGGAGCTCATCGGACTGTCGGACACGATCGTGGTGATCTTGCGGGGCCGGATCGTGGCGCGGCTCGATCCCGAGCGTGTGACTCCCCGCGATCTCGGTTCGTACATGACGGGCGCCGCCCTGGGCGAGGGAGCGGCGTGACCGATCCGATGCTCAGTCCGAAAGGCCCCCCGAAGCCGCCGGCGGTACGCGGTGCAGCCAACACAGCGAGGCGAATCGTCCTCGCGGCGGCCGCACCCGTCATCGCGATCGTCTTCGCACTCGCCCTCTCGGCGATCGTCTTGCTGGTCTCGGGAAGCGATCCGCTGGAGGCCTACTGGGCCATGCTTCGCAACGGGGGGCGTCTGGAGACGATCGTCGACATGCTCAACCGGGCGACGCCGTTCTACCTCTCCGGCCTCGCCGCCGCGATCGGGTTCCGGATGAACCTCTTCAACATCGGCGTCGAGGGCCAGTACCAGCTCGCCGGATTCTTCGCGGCAGTGGTCGGAGCGAATGTCGTCCTGCCCGGGATCCTCCACGTCAGCCTGATCATGATCGTGGCCATGCTCGTCGGGGCGATCTGGTCGGGTCTCGCCGGTTGGCTCAAGGTGGCCCGGGGGATCAACGAGGTGATCTCCACGATCATGCTCAACCTGATCGCGATCAGCGGCATCCTCGCATGGTTGACGGTCGAACTGCGCGACGGCCCGTTGACCCCGAATTCGGGCACGAAGTACATCCCGGAGTCGGGCTGGCTGCCAGACCTGAACGGTGTCTTCGAGATTTTCACGAGAGAGATCGTCGGCGGTCGAAGGATCTCGTCGATGCTCATTGCAGCGATCGTCGCGGGCGTCATCTACCACGTGTTTCTCAACAGGACGAGGCTCGGGTTCGACCTGCGCTCCACGGGTTACAACCCTGGTGCGGCTCGCGCCGGCGGCGTGCGTGCCGACCGGATGGTGGTCATGGCGATGGTGTACTCGGGGTTGATGGCGGGGCTCGTGGGAATGGTCGACATCCTCAGCCGCAACCACAGGTACGACGCCGAGTTTCTGCCGGGGCTGGGCTTCGCCGGTATCGGGGTGGCGCTGCTGGGTCGCAACCACGCCGTCGGGGTGGCCATCGGGGCCATGCTGTTCGCCTTCATGGATGTCTCGTCGCCGATCCTCCAGATCACCGGGGCGGCGACGCGTGAGATCGTCGTGATCATGCAGGGGATCATCCTGTTGGCCGCCGTCGTCGCCTACGAGTCGGTGAGGCGGTATCGAGAACGCGACGAGGCCAAGCGGGCGGCGGCCGAGCTCGACGCGAGCGCGGTGGCGGCATGATGACGCTCAAGCGGTTCGGGGCGCAGCCTTCCTGGGTCCGGTACTCGATCGCTGCCGCGCTGGGCGTTCTGGTCCTCAGCTTCGTCCAGGTGCTCGAGCCCGGGGGCCTCGAACGGCTCACATCGGAGAATGCGTCCGGGGCCATGCTGCGGTGGGCGGTGCCGATCCTGCTCGCCGGCCTGGGTGGGCTCTACTCCGAGCGGGCCGGCGTCGTCAACATCGGCCTCGAGGGCATGATGGTCCTCGGGACCTGGTTCGGCGCCTACGGCGTGATCATCGGGGGTCCATGGGTCGGCCTTCTCTACGGGTTCCTCGGCGGCGCGTTCGGCGGCCTCATCCATGCCATCGCCACGGTCACCTTCAAGGTGGACCACATCGTGTCCGGCGTGGCGGTCAACCTTCTGGCTCCGGGGATCGTCAGGTTCCTCTCCTCCGAGATCTTCACGGGGCGCTCCGGCGGGTCGATCACCCAGTCACCGTCGATCGAAGGCGTCGGCAACATCACCGTGCCGTTCCTCGCCGGCGGCGATCTCTACGGCTGGAAGACCCCCGACATCCTCGGGGTGATCGACCGGTGGGACGTGTTCTTCGTGAGCGACATAGCCAGCTTCGCTCGCGGCTTCGTGGCCAATGTGGGGATCTTCACGCTCCTGACACTCTTCCTCGTTCCGGTCACGGCGTGGCTGGTGTGGAGGACGCGTTTCGGGCTCCGGCTGCGGATCGCGGGAGAGCATCCGACTGCGGGCGAGTCGCTCGGGGTCAACATCTACTGGCAGAAGTACAAGGGGGTCGTGATCAGCGGTGCCCTCGCCGGCCTCGGAGGGGCGTTCATCGCCATGGAGCTCACGGGGTTCTATCGGGAGGCGCAGGTGCAGGGGAGAGGCTTCATCGGCCTCGCCGCCCTCATCTTCGGCAACTGGCGGCCCGGTGGGGTGCTCGTCGCCGCATTCGTGTTCGGTTACCCCTTCGGGACCGCGCTGAGAGACCTCGACGGGCGATCGACCCATGCCCTGCTACTCCTGATCGTCGTCGGGCTCGCAGTGATCTTCGCGGTCTCCATCCGTCGCAGGAAGCGCCTCGACATGGCGCTCTCGGGCGGGATGGCTGCCGGCTTCCTGGTCTGGTACCTGTTGACCGAGACGGCTCCGAGCTGGCTGCCCAACGCGCTGCCCTTCGCCACGGTGCTCATTGTCCTGGTGTTTGCCGCCCAGCGATTGCGCATGCCGGCTGCGGACGGCCGACCATACGAGAAGGGCCAGGAGTTGTGAATGGGGCGGCCTGGCCGCCCCATTCCATCGCCCCTCTCCCGTCTGAGTGACGTTCCTGGTCGGGCGTCTTCCCTAGCCGCCGGTGGTGGTCGTGGCTCCCGGCGACACCCGGCCGTAGAAGGTGATCTCCTGGACGGCGAGCTCCGGGAACGGCTCTTGTCCCTCGAACGACTGTCCGGGGTAGGCGCTCGTGATCCGGATCGTCACGCTCGAGGTCTGCAAGCTCCTGATCTGGATGCGATGAAGGTCGTCGTTCGTATCGGCGAGTTCCCGCACCTCGACCTGCTGGAGGTCGTCGATCTCGACCTCGATTCCCTGGATCCGGCGATTGCGAAGGAATCGGCCCTCGTCGTCGACGTTCTCGATGATCATCTCGGTGATCTGAACCGGGGGGCTGAAGTAGTAGATGATCTCGGCGTTGATGCCGCCCTCGGTCGCATTCCACGATGTCGACGGATCTCCGTCGTAAAGGGCCTCACACGGGAACGACGTCAACTCGGACGAGCACTCGACCCGCAGGGGCACCAATTCGGCGATCGGCGTGGTCACTGCCGTCGTTCCGGTAGTGGTGCTCGTGGCGGCGACAGGGTCGTCCGAGCCGCCGAAGGCATTGAAGACCAGAGCGAGCATCGCGACGAAGAGGACGACGCCGGCGAGCACGATCAGGGCACGGGCCCCGGCCGTGGTGCGGAGCATGGGTTGCGGGGCCACCGGCATCTGGGACCGGCCGAGCCTGGCGCCGCACATCTCGCAGTGTCGGTTCGCCGGGTCGTTGGGATTCCCGCAGGAGGCACAGGTGATCATCCCCCGTGCCTGGTGCTCGGCCGGCGTCGGCTCGGAGCGCACCGGGACCGTCTCCCGGGCGCCTCGTGGTCTCCCCGCGCCTTCTGCATCCTGGGGCTCGCCTTCGAGTCCG
>DATHSA010000032.1:0-49663 GCA_035464675.1 Acidimicrobiia bacterium | reverse complement strand
TCAGGAGCGCACCGTCGAGTCGGAGGAACTCCTCCCCGGGGCGAGGGGCGCCGACGCCGGTCCCCGCATCCACTCGGTGCGTCTTCCCGGATTGCTCGCTCATCACGATGTCTTGTTCGGGTCGCCGGGGGAGACCCTGGGTATCCGCCACGACACCACGGATCGGGTGTCGTTCATGCCGGGCGTTCTGCTGGCGATCATGTCGGTCGCGGACCTGGACGATCCGGTGACGGTGGGGTTGGAGGGGCTGCTGGGGATCTGAGTGCTACCAGTCACCCGTTCCCTGTTACCGGTGAGAAGCGCGACGACGCGCCCGGGAAACGGGTGACGGGGAACGGGCAACGAACCTTGACAGAGATGCGCGTTCGTATCAGAACAGCGCGTTGGCCAGCGCCCTCCGGTACGTCACGGTCAACGGGTGATCCGAACCGATGACATCGAAGACATCGATCATTGCCTGACGGGCGTCGTCGCGGAGGCCGCCGCCGGCCTTGACCACGTCGAGAAGGCGGTCGAGTGCGGGCTCGTATTCGCCCCGGGCGGCCAGTGCCTGCCCCAGTTCGAGGCGGGCTGCGTCGTCGTCGGGGTTCTCGGCGAGGCGACGCTCGATGTCGGAGACGTCGATCTCCTGGGCGGCCGTCACCCTGGCGGCGGCCTCCAGGCGCTCGACCTCGGAAGTCCGCGGCAGTCTGCCCAGGATGATCAGTGCCTCCTCGGTGTCACCGCGGGAGATCAGGATCGATGCCAGCGCGGTGGCGCCGTCGTGGTGGTCGGCGACCCGCCCCAGCACCTCGCGGAGGATCGCCTCGGCCTCGTAGTCGTCGCCGTCGAGGAGCAGGTCGCGGGCGCGGTCGACCATGCGGTCCTCTTCGGTGGGGAGGAGCCCGTCGACGAACTGGCGGATCTGCGGCTCGGGGACGGCCCCCATGAACTGCGCCGCCGGCTTGCCGCCCTTGAAGGCGATCACGGTGGGGATCGACTTGATGCCGAACTGCGAGGCGAGCTGCTGGTTGGCGTCGACATCCACCTTCACCAGCTCGAAGGCGCCGCCATAGTCCTCGGCGACCTTCTCGAGGGCCGGGCCGAGCGTCTTGCACGGCCCGCACCACTCGGCCCAGAAGTCGACGACGACGGGGACCTCTTCGCTCCGTTGGATGACCTCACGGGCGAAGTCCTGCTGATCGATGTCCTTGACGTGTTCCATGTGATCTAGAACCGATCGCGTGCAGTTGCGATTCCGAGGATAGAGGTCGGGCCGTCCGCCTACCGCCTTCCGCCCACCGCAAGAACGGTGGTCGGCTGGCGGGGCGTTTCTTGCGGAAGGCGGAGGGCGGAGGGCGGAAGGCGTGATCGGACTACCGTTTCCCCCATCACCTCAGGAGTACCGATGAGCACCCCATTCGGCCGCGTTCTCACCGCGATGATCACGCCGTTCGACTCGGATGGCGCCGTGGATCACGGGGCGGTGGCCGAGTTGGCTGTACACCTCGTAGAGAACGGGTCCGACGGGATCGTCGTTGCCGGAACCACCGGCGAATCTCCGACCCTCACCGGCGACGAGAAGGTGACGCTCTTCCAGACGGTCGTGGATGCGGTGGGAGACAAGGCGATCGTGCTCGCCGGAACGGGGACCTACGACACCCGGGAGTCGGTCCACCTCACCGAGAAGGCCTGCGAGATCGGGTGCCACGGCGTCATGGCGGTGACGCCCTACTACTCCCGTCCGCCACAGCAGGGCCTGTTCGAGCACTTCACGGCGATCGCCGACGCCTCGAGCGTCCCGGTGCTCCTCTACAACATCCCCTCGCGGACAGGCCGGCTGATCGAGGTGGAAACCATCGCCCGGCTCGGGGCCCATCGGCGGATCGCCGCCGTCAAGGACGCCGTCGGGGACCTCGCCTTCACCTCGAAGACCCGCGTGGAGTGCCCCGACGACTTCGCCATCTACTCGGGCGACGACATTCTCACCCTTCCGATGATGTCGGTCGGCGCCGTAGGGGTCGTGTCGGTGGCCTCGCATCTCGCGGGGCCCCAGATCGCCGAGATGGTGGCTGCCGCGGCGGAGGGCGACCACGACCGGGCCCGGGTGATCCACCTTGCGCTCGTTCCTCTGTTCTCGGCGTTGTTCGTGGAGCCGAACCCGATCCCGGTGAAGGCCGCCATGGATGCGCTCTGGCGCCCGGTGGGCCGTCCGCGGCTCCCCCTCGTCCCGGCCGCGTCGGAGACCGTCGACCGGATCAAGGAGGCGCTGGCCGGAGCCCGGGCCGCATGAGCGTCACGATCTCGTTTCTGGGCGGCCTGGGGGACATCGGCCGCAACTGCGCCCTCCTCGAGGTCGGCGGGAAGCTCGCCCTCATCGACTGCGGGCTCATGTTCCCGGAGGAGCACATGCTGGGGGTCGACCTCGTGCTCCCCGACTTCTCCGCCGTCCTGGAGCGGACCGGCGACCTGGAGTGCGTGATCCTCACCCACGGCCACGAGGACCATGTCGGGGCGCTCGCGTACCTGCTCGACGAGGTGAAGGTGCCCGTATATGGCACCGCGCTGGCGGCGGCGTTCGCCAGTTCTCGCCTCGAAGAGGCCGGCATCGACGCCGACATGCGCGCGGTCGGGACGGGTGAGTGGGTGGATCACGAGCCGTTCCGGTTCATGCTGGTCCCCGTGTCGCACTCCATCCCGCAGGGTGCGGGGATCGCCTTCGACACCCCCGAGGGAATCATCGTCCACAGCGGAGACTTCAAGCTGGACCCGACCCCGATCGACAGCGTTCCCACCGATCTGCCCACGTTCGCCGACTTGGGGCGGCGCGGGGTGCGCCTGCTCCTGTCAGACAGCACGAATGCCGAGATGCCCGGGTTCGTGCCCTCGGAGTCGAGCCTCGCCCAACCCCTCTACGAGATCGTCGTCGAGACGAAGGGCCGCCTGGTGGCGGCATGCTTCGCCAGCCACATCCACCGGGTGCAACAGATCGTCGACGCCGCCGTCGACGCCGGCCGGTACGTGGCGCTTATGGGCCGCTCCATGGTGCGCAACGTCCCCACTGCCGAGTCTCTGGGGCTGATCGACATTCCCGACGACTCGATCATGCCGATCGAGGAGCTGCTGCAACTCCCGCCCGAGAAGACGGCGATCATCTCCACCGGCAGTCAGGGTGAACCCTTCTCGGCGCTGTCGCTGATGGCGGCAGGGGAGCACCGCTGGGTGAAGATCGGCGAGGGCGACACCGTGCTGATCTCCGCCCGCCCGATCCCGGGCAACGAGACCAAGGTGTCGCGGGTCATCAACGGGCTGCTTCGCCGCGGCGCCCGCGTCTTCCACGGCAACAACGCCGAGGTGCACGTGTCGGGACATGCGGCGCGGGAGGAGTTGAAGACCTTCATCAATGTGGTTCGGCCGAGGGCGTTCGTTCCTGTCCACGGGGAGTACCGCCACCTCCGCGCCCACGCCGAGCTGGCCGAGGAGATGAAGGTGCCCGAGGTGTTCCTCTGCGAGGACGGCGACGCCGTGATCCTCGACGGTGGCAAGGCGAGGATGGAGAAGGGGGCGGTCCCCTCCGGTCATGTGTTCGTCGACGGCCTCGAGGTCGCCGGGTCGGTGCGCGGGGTGATCCGCGACCGCCGTCACCTCGCGGACGACGGAGTGGTGGTGGTCACGCTCGCCGTGGACAACCACTCCGGCGAGATCATCCAGGGCCCCGACCTGGAGAGCCACGGCTTCATGGACGACCCCGGGCAGGTGTTCGAGATCGCCGCCAAGGCGGTGGTGAGTGACATGGGCTCGATCGAGGTCCCCCTGGACGTCGAGAACGTCGAACGCAACGTCAAGCGCTCCGTGACCCGTGTCCTCAGCAACGAGACGGGCAGGAAGCCGGTGGTGATACCGGTCGTGGTGGAGGTGTGACACTCGCCGCCTTCAGGTGGCACGAGTTCGACGCGTTCGCGCGATCTCGGAGTTTGTCTTTCACGGGTTGTGGGTACGCGGTGGCCCATGACCTTTCGTGACGACGCCGACATCGGGAGCGGCCGTACATCCAAGCGCGGCAAGATGGCACTCGGTGGCGGGCTGGGTCTCGTTGCCGTGGTGCTGATCGCGCAGTTGCTGGGCGTCGACGTGACCGGGTTCCTCGGAGGTTCGGGGGGCGCGCCGGCGGAGGGACAGTCGCTCGAGCACTGCCAGACGGGTGCCGACGCCAACGCCGACATCGAGTGTCGCATGGTCGGTGCCTCCGCCTCGCTGGAGGCCTATTGGGAGGACGCCGACGAAGCGATTGGTGTCCGCTACGAGCCTCCCGCCGGAGGACTGGTGCTGTTCGACCAGGCGGTCCAGACCGGTTGCGGCTCCGGCTCCAGTGCCACCGGGCCGTTCTACTGCCCGCTCGACGAGACGATCTACATCGACGTCTCATTCTTCGGAGCACTACAGGACAGGTTTGGGGCCGAAGGCGGGCCCCTGGCAGAGATGTATGTGGTAGCCCACGAATGGGGTCACCACATGCAGCATCTCACCGGCGTCCTGGAGGAGACTCGTGATCGGGAGACCGGACCCACCTCGAACGCGGTTCGGGTGGAGCTCCAGGCCGATTGCTTTGCCGGGGCCTGGGCGGCCGCTGCGTCGACGGTGACCGACGATTCCGGGACGCCTTTCCTTCAGCCGCTGACGGACGCGCAGATTCGAGATGCTCTCAGTGCCGCAGCCGCCGTCGGTGATGATCGCATTCAGGAGACGACGCAAGGCGAAGTCGATCCCCATGCATTCACCCATGGCACCAGCGAGCAGCGCCAGGACTGGTTCCTCGCGGGATTTAGGGGAGGGGCGGACTCGTGCGATACGTTCTCGGTTGCGGGGTCGGAGCTCTGACCACGTTCGGGACAATCGTTTGTAGAAAGCCCGACCCCCTCTAACCTCACACCCACATGGCATCACGGAAGCCTGCCCGCCGGGGCTCGGGGCGGGGACGGGCAACCGGCACCACAAAGAAGAAGTCCTCGGGGCCCTCGCTGCTGGCGGCCCTGCGGGAGAAGATCTCCAACGGCTTCGGCCGGCATGCCGACGACGTCTGGGGCGTCATCCTGCTCGTGAGCGGGATCCTTGTCGGCCTCGCCTACTTCGGCCTCGCCGGGCCGTTCGGTGACGGCCTGGTGACCGGCCTCGAGGTCCTGGTCGGGGTGTGGGGCTATGTCGTCGGAGCGCTCCTCATCGTCCTCGGCGCACTGCTCGTCGTCACCCGCCGCCGCGACGACTACCGCCGCCTCGCCATGGGGTTCGTGGTCACGTTCCTCTCCACGCTCGCACTGTTCCACCTGATGACGGGCACCGTGTCGCTCGCCGGGTCCCTCGATCTGGTCAAGGAGCGAGGCGGGGCGATCGGATCGCTGATCGCCTTCCCGCTGCGCCGGGTCGTTGGGTTCTGGGGAGCGTTCACCATCCTCGTGGCCTTCACCGCCCTCGGGGTGCTGCTCATGACCAAGACCACGGTCAGGGAGGCCGGCCACACCCTTGCCGATCTCATGAGGGCGGGGTGGGCGAAGTTCCGCGGCCGTCGCACGCGCCGGCAACGGCGTTCTCCTGTCGTCGAGACCCGGCCGTCGGCTCCGCGTCTGGTGCCGCAGCCCAACGAGCCCTCCCCGGATCCGGAGCCCGAGATCCTGGTCACCGACCCACCGTCACCGGTGCCCATCCGGCGAGCCGAGACCGATGCCGGGCCTGCGAAGACGTCTCCGGGGAAGCGATACTCGCTTCCGCCGCTCGAGCTGCTCGAACTCGGAGGTGGCGCGGGGCACTCCAGGAAGGCGCTCGACGAGACCGCGCGGGAACTCGAAGACACCCTGGTCCAGCACGGCGTGGATGCCCGGCTCACCAGGATCGTCCCCGGTCCGACCGTCACCAGGTATGAGATCGAGCTGGCACCGGGTGTGAAGGTGGCTCGCATCACCGGTCTCGCTCACGACATCGCCTATGCATTGGCCACGCCCGACGTGCGCATCCTTGCCCCCATCCCAGGCAAGAGCGCCATCGGCGTGGAGGTCCCCAACCGGCGCCGGCGTCTCGTCACGCTGGGCGACATACTCCGCAGCCCCGAGGCGAAGGAGGCGTCGCACCCGCTCGAGGTCGCCCTCGGCATGGACATCTCGGGCAGCCCGCAGATGATCAACCTCTCCGAGCTGCCCCACGTGCTCATTGCGGGGGCCACCGGCGCCGGAAAGTCATCCTCTATCAACGCGATCGTCACGTCGATCCTGTTCCGGACCACACCGGACGAGGTTCGGATGATCCTCGTCGATCCGAAGCGGGTCGAGCTCGGCCAGTACAACGAGGTTCCCCACCTCCTGACCCGGGTGATCACCAACCCCAAGAAGGCGGCGGATGCCCTCCAGTGGGCGGTGCGGGAGATGGACCGGCGCTACGACCTGCTCGCCGAGGCCGGCGTGCGCGACATAGACGGATACCACGAGAAGTACGACCGTGGCGGACTCGACGACGAGCGCTTCGATCGGTTCCCGTTCATCGTGGTCGTCGTCGACGAGCTCAACGACCTGATGATGGTCGCCGGTCGCGCGGTCGAGGACGCCGTGGTTCGCATCGCCCAGATGGCTCGCGCCGTCGGCATCCACCTGGTCATCGCCACACAGCGCCCGTCGGTCGACGTCATCACCGGCGTCATCAAGGCCAACATCCCCTCGCGGATGGCCTTCTCGGTGGCATCGCAGGCAGACAGTCGGGTCATCCTCGACGTCTCGGGCGCCGAGAAACTCGTCGGCCTCGGCGACATGATCGTGGTCACCGCCCGTGATCCCCATGCCCGGCGCATTCAGGGCGCCTGGGTGAGCGAATCCGAGATCCACGCCGTCGTCGACCACTGCCGCGAGCAGCGCAAGGCGCGGTATGAGGAGGAGGTCTTCGAAGCCGCCGAGGCGCAACGTGCCGAGGAAGAAGAGTTCGACGGCGAGGATGCCGACATCGTCCGTCAGGCCATCGATCTGGTGGTTCGTTCCCAGCTGGGCTCCACCTCGATGCTGCAGCGCAAGCTGCGCATCGGCTTCGCCCGCGCCGGTCGCGTCATGGACATCATGGAGCGCATGGGCATCGTCGGCCCCTCCGAGGGCTCCAAGGCGCGTGCGGTGCTGGTCACGGTCGAGGAGTTGGACGAGATCCTCTCCGGGGACTTCGTGGAGGCCTGACCGGTCGCCAGTCGCCCGCCATCCGGCATGCCCATCTCCTTGTGACGCGTAAGGCCTGAGCGCCCCCCTCCCGTCTTCGGGGTACTCCCCCCTTCGGGGGGAGAGCGGGTGCGAGGGCCTTCTTCGTGCTTCGTCCCGAGGGGGAGAGCGCGTGGAGGGCCCTCAAGAGCGGGTGCGAGGGCGTTCTTCGCGCTCCTCCCCCGGAGGGGGAGGTGGCCCGGAGGGCCGGAGGGGGCGCTCAGGCCTGATCGCGTCACTTGGAGCCTGGAGCCTACGGGTGATGGGAAACGGCTTAACCTCTCGTCATATGGAAGCGCGGCGCATCATTCCTTTCGTTCTGCTGGCCGTTGCGGCAGCCGTCGTCTTCCTGTGGCCGACCAACCACCCCGATGACTCGCTGGCCCTGCCGGAGACCACGACGACGACCGAGCCCTTCGTCCCCGGCGTCTACGGGTCGTCGTGGACGATTCTGGCCGGTGCGCCGGTGGCCGGTAGGGAGCGGATGGCGCTCGCCGAGCTGGATGGCGATGTCTTCATGTTCGGGGGCACAGTGGCCGGGTTCACCGACCCGGAACTGCCGGTGGAGATGTTCCACCAGGACGCCTGGATCTACGACGCCGACCCGGGCTACTGGCAGCTCGCACCTCCGGCGCCCTTCGCCATGTGTCGTCTCGCCGACCCCCGAGCCATCTCGGGTGGCGAGGCCGCGCCGATCGTCCTCTGGGGTCGCGTCGACGCCGCCGAGGAGGGGTGCGTTCGGGCAGCCTCATTCGACCCCGATGTCGGCTGGACCGCTCTCGACCCGACGTTCTTCGATCGGCTCGCCCCAGGCGACCTCGTCTTCTGGCAGCCGGCCTCCGAGGTGCCCTTCGACGAGTGGCCCGCGCTCCCGACTTCGGGGTGGGGCCGTCTTGTCGCCCCCGCCACCGGGCTGACCTACACGCTCCCCGGCGGCGTGCTCGGCTCTCTGGACGCCGGATCGTCGGCCGTGGTGCCGACCGGGCGAAGCCTGGATGCCTCCTCGACGTGGACAGGCGAGTGGCTGCTGACGGTCGAGGGTGGACTCATGTTCGGTTGGGAGGCGGCGGTGGATCGCTGGCACTGGAACCTCGGTGGCACGCCGATCGGGGCGGATGGCCAGGACATCGCGGGCACCGACCTGGGGATCGTCCTGGTCAACAGGCGGCACGAGGCGGCGATGATCGAAGACCCTGTATCGACGCCGTGGTCGGTTCTGCCCGCCATCCCTCTCCGCGCCGGGGGCTGCAATGTCGAGGTCGTGTCGGTGGGCGGTCGTCCGGTGGCGCGCAGCTGCGGCGGGATGGCCGTGTATGAGCCGTATTCGGGAGGGTGGGTTCCCTTCCCTCCACCGATCGGGATCGACGGCAGACTTCTGGCAACCGAAGACGCGCTCTATTGGTTCTCCACGCAGGTCTCCCGGCTCGAGTTCCTGCCGGGCGGAGTGCTCGCCCCGAGCCGCCTCCCGATCGGACTCACCGAGATCGACCTGCCCGACGGCTATCAGTTCTCCTCCTCGATCGGACTGGTGCACACGATGGACGCCGAACGGCGGGTCCTCTCAGAGATACACGGGTTCGAGGTGACGACACCGCGCGGGGACACCTGCTCGGTGCTCGGCGCCTATCAGCCGACTGCCACCGGTCCCGAGCCGGAGGGGATCGTCACCGTGGACCGACCGGTGCTCCCCGCTCTGGAGGCGCTCGACTACTCACAAGACGGCGTCGCTCGGTACGTGATCGAGACCAGCCCCACCGACACCGTCGAGATCCGCTGCGGCCGTCACGACGATGCCCTGGCGCTGGTGGCCGCGCTGCAGTGGATCAAGTTGTAGCGCCGGCCCCGCCCGGCCCGGCGATTCACAACACGCAATTCGCAATTCGCGATTCGCAATTCGACAGAGCGCGCCGAGCTTCGGGGCTCTCTGTCGTATCGCGTATCGCGTATCGCGTATCGCGGGAGGCCGGCGCAGCCGGCCGACCTAATACCATCCTCAACCGAATGGACATGCTCCGCATCCTCGATGTCGACGGGTCGCTCGTCGGCGACGCGCCGGTCGACGTCGACGAGGCGCGACGGCTCTTCGAGGCGATGGTCACGGCGCGGGTGTACGACCACAAGGGCTCGGCACTGCAGCGCCAGGGGCGGCTCGCCACCTACGCCCAGTTCGAGGGCCAGGAGGCCGCACAGATCGGGGCGGTGGCGGCGCTCCGCCCCGACGACTGGCTGGTCGCCACATATCGCGACGCCGCCGCGATGTGGATGCAGGGCTACCCCTGGGAGGCGTTGCTCCTCGGACGGATGGGTGACGAGCGCGGCGGCTCCCCGCCGGCGGGTGTGAATGTGCTCCCGCCGTCGATCACCGTCGGCGCCCACATGATCCATGCGGTGGGCCTCGGCTGGGCGGAGAAGATCAAGGGCACGGACCGCGTGGCGATGACCCTCTTCGGGGACGGCGCCACCTCGGAGGGCGACTTCCACGAGGCGATGAACTTCGCCGGCGTCTACGCCACCCCGACCATCTTCCTGTGTGAGAACAACGGCTGGGCGATCTCGATGAGCCGCGCCTCCCAGACCGCATCGGAGACCATCGCCCAGAAGGCGCACGCCTACGGGATGCCCGGCGTCCTGGTCGACGGCAACGACGTGCTCGCCGTCCTCTCCGCCTCGCGTGACGCGGTGGCGCGAGCTCGCGCCGGGGAGGGGCCGACCCTGATCGAGGCCCTCACCTACCGGATGGGACCGCACACCACCACCGACGACGCGGGCCGCTACCGCACCGAGGACCACGTCGCCGAGTGGCGGACCAAGGACCCCATCGACAGGCTGCGCGGCTACTTGAAGATCCAGGACGCCTGGGAGGAGTCCTGGGAGCAGAGGGTCCGGGAGGAGGCGTCGGAGGAGATCGAGGCCACCGTGGAGCGCGCCGAGGCACTCGCGCCCTTCCCGCCCGACGGAATGTTCGATCGGATGTACGCCCTGCCCACCTCAGCCCTCGAGGACCAGCGCGTCCGGTTGGAGGAGTCCGATGAGTGACATGAACCTCGCCCAGGCGCTCAACGATGCCCTCGACATCGCTCTGGCAGAGGACGAGCGGGTGGTGCTGCTCGGCGAGGACGTCGGCCGAACCGGGGGAGTGTTCCGGGTGACCGACGGCCTTCAGGAGCGCCACGGGTCCAGACGGGTGATCGACACCCCGGTGGCCGAGTCCGGGATCGTCGGGGCGGCCTTCGGGATGGCCATCGGCGGCCTTCGCCCGGTCGCCGAGATCCAATTCCTCGGGTTCGCCTACCCGGCGTTCGACCAGGTGGTCAGCCACGTCGGCCGGATCCGCAACCGCTCCAACCACCGGTTCACCGCGCCGATGGTGATCCGCATCCCCTTCGGCGGAGGGATCGGCGCCGCCGAGCACCACAGCGAGTCGTCGGAGGCGATCTTTGCCCACACGCCGGGGATCAAGGTCGTGGCGCCCGGGACCCCGGCCGACGCCAAGGGCCTGATGCTCGCCGCGATCGCCGAACCCGACCCGGTGGTGTTCCTCGAGCCGATCCGGGTGTATCGGGCGATCAAGGAAGAGGTCGCCGAGGGTCATTACACGGTGCCGATCGGCCAGGCCAGGGTGGTCGAGGAGGGGTCGGACCTGTCGATCATCTCGTACGGGGCGGTGCTCCGGGATGCCCGCCGCGCCGCCGAGGCACTCGATTCCGACGGCGTCTCGGCGGAGGTGGTCGACCTGCGCACCCTCTCACCTCTCGACCGCGACAGCGTCCTGGCGACGGCTCGCAAGACGGGTCGGGTGGTCGTCGCCACCGAAGGCCACCGTACGGCCGGCCTCGCCTCGGAGGTGGCGGCGATCATCCAGGAGGGAGCGCTGTACTCGCTGCTCGCCCCGGTGGAGCGGGTCACGGGGTGGGACACCGTGGTGCCCCTCAAGCGCACCGAGCACCACTACATCCCCGGGGTCGACAGTATCGTCTCCGCCGCTCGCCGGGTGCTGGAGGGCTGATGGCATTCGAGTTTCGCCTCCCCGACATCGGCGAGGGCCTCACCGAGGCCACGGTGGTGCGATGGCTGGTGCCGGTCGGCGGCGAGGTCGCGCTCGACCAGCCCGTCGTCGAGCTCGAGACCGACAAGGCCGTGGTGGACATCCCGGCGCCGAAGGCGGGGACGGTTCTCCACCACGGCGCCGCGGAAGGCGCGACGCTGGAGGTGGGGGAGATCCTTCTCGTTATCGGCGACGCAGGCGAGTCATGGTCACCGTCGGCGGAGCCGGCGCCGGCCGAGTCCCGTCCGGCGGCTCCGATCGTGGGGACGCTGGAGGAGGCTCCCGACGCGGCTCCCTCCTCGGCTCCGGCGGCGCTGCCACTCGTCCGCCGACTGGCCGCCTCCAAGGGCGTCGACCTGGCCGGCGTCGCCGGGACCGGTCCCGGAGGGCGGATCACTCGCGAGGATGTCGAGGCAGCCGCCGACGGCGCCGGGCCGGTGGAGCGGGTCCGGCTGTCTCCAACACGGCTGGCGATCGCGCGCAACCTCACCCGCTCATGGCAGGAGATCCCCCACGTCACAACGTACGGCGCCGCCGACGCCGGAGGGATCCTCACCGAGCGGTCCCGGTTGGCCGAGTCGACCGGGAAGCAGATCCCTCTCGAGGCGGTGCTGATGACCGCCATCGCTCCGCTCCTCGCCGAGTACCCGGCGTTCAACGCGTCGCTCGACGGCGAGACCCTGGTGTTGAAGAAGCACTACGACCTGGGCTTCGCGGTGGAGACACCTGAGGGTTTGATGGTCGCCGTGGTGCGCGGGGTGCCGGGACGGACGATCGAGGACCTGGCGGAGGAGATCGTCTCCCTGGCGGCGGCGGCGCGGGATCGATCCATCGCTCCCAAGGACCTTCGGGGCGCCACGTTCACGCTCTCCAACATCGGCGCCGTCGGCGGCGGGTACGGCACGCCGATCATCCCGTACGGGACCACGGCGATCCTGTCGGTCGGGCGTGCCGAGGAGCGGCCGGTGGTCCGCGGCGGGGAGGTCGTGGTGGCCCGGGAGATGCCCCTATCGCTCTCCTACGACCACCGGGTGATAGACGGCGCCTTGGGGCGGGAGTTCATGAGCGCGATCGTCTCGGCCATCGAGACCCGCGGCTGACCGTCACAGCGGCGCCGGGGCGCCTAGCGTCGGGGACATGACCGACGGCCAGCAACAGCGACGGGCCCTGACGGCGGCCGAGCAGGCCCTCCAGGCGCTCCAGACCGGTGATGCCGACAAGGCTCGCCAGGCGGCCACGCGGGCCGCCGAGCTCGATCAGGTGGGCGTCTACGGCCGTTTCCCCGATGCGATCGCCGAGGCGGCCGAAGAGGTCGACGCCTCCGGCAAGGTCTCCCCACAGGGCTGGCGGCGCCTCTCGGCGATCCTCGGCCCCGGCCCTCTCCAGGCGATCGCGGATCTGGAGGCAGGGCCTCGCTGACGCTCGGCCGCAATTGGCAAATGGCAATTGGCAATTCGCAATTCGCAAGAGACGCGTTGGACGGGAGCCTTGGCGTTCTTGCGGGCAACGGGCAACGGGCAACGGGCAACGGGCGACGGGCGGACGGGCGATGGACGACGGGCCATTACGCCCGCCCCAGGATCTCCAGCACCTCCTGATGGAGCGGCCCGTTTGTGGCCACTGCGTTCCCGCTCTCGATCGTGCGGTGACCCGCGAGGTCGGTCATCGTCCCTCCCGCCTCCTCGACGATCACCTGGAGGGGAGCGAGATCCCACACGGCGGCGATCGGCTCGATCACCACGTCGATGGCACCTTCAGCGAGGAGCATGAACGACCAGAAGTCGCCAAAGCCACGCACGCGTTCGCAGCGGTGGCTCAAGTCGATCACCTGGTCGCCGATCCCGGCGGTGAAGCACGCCTTCAAGGCGTTGAACGACAGGTGCGCCTCACCGAGGCCGTCCACCGACGACACGTCGATCCGCTCGGCGTTCCGCCACGCACCGGCGCCTCGCATCGCCCACCATCGCGTGCCGAGGGCGGGCGAGGACACCACGCCGACGACCAGCTCACCGTCCTCTTCGAGGGCGATCAGCGACCCCCACACGGGGACGCCCCGCACGTAGTTCACGGTGGCGTCGATCGGGTCGATGATCCAGCGGCGGCCCGATCCGCCCTTCTCGCCGTACTCCTCGCCAAGGATCCCGTCCGCCGGGTTGGCCGCGGTGATCACGGAGCGGATCGCGTCCTCGGCGGCTCTGTCTGCCTCCGACACCGGTGTTCGATCCGCCTTTGTCTCCACGGCGAGGTCGCGGGCTCGGAATCTCGTCGACGTCACCGCATCGGCGGCGTCGGCCGCCTCGAGGGCGATACGGAGGTCACGGCGTGTGGGCACCGGCGGTCATGTTGGCCGTCGCGTCCGGGTCGGGCAACACCGGCTGCGAGGTCGCACCGCGTCGCTACGGTTTCCCCTCGTGATCCACGACGAGCACCCGTTCGCCGACCCCGAAGACCTGCGTGATCCGATTCGCCGCTTTCGCGGGCGTCTCGCCGCGCCGGTGACCGTCATCACCTCCGGCGGGCCCGAAGAGCGCACCGGCCTCACCGTCTCCTCGCTCGTGGTCGCCGAGGGCGAACCGTCGCGGATCTTCTTCCTCTGCGGGACGACGACCGACCTCTGGTCCGCGATCGCCGAGAGTGGAGGATTCGTGGTCCACGTCCTCGAAGCGCAGCACAGGGAGATCTCCGACCGTTTCGCCGGGATCCGCCCCAGCCCGGGGGGCTTGTTCGTGGGCCTCGACCCGGACGACACGCCCTGGGGGCCACTGATCCCTTCGATCGGCACGAGGGCCTTCTGCAGCTTCACGGGCCACACCGAGACCGGGATCTACGCGCTGGTCGACGGCGTGGTCGACCGTCTCGACCTCTCCGATGTCACCGAGCCCCTGCAGTACTTCCGGGGCCGCTACCTGAGGGACGAGTCGTGACCGCCCCCACGGTGTGGCTGACCACGCTGGGCTGCGCCAAGAACCAGGTCGACTCGGACAAGCTGGAGGCGCGCCTCGGCGCCTCCGGGTATGTCTCCGCCGCCTCCCCGGAGCAGGCCGATGTGGTGATGATCAACACCTGCGCGTTCATCGAGGCGGCGAGGAAGGAGTCGATCGACACGATCCTGGACCATGCCGACCGCAAGCGTTCCGATGCCCGGCTGGTGGTCCTCGGCTGCATGGCCCAGCGCTATCAATCCGAACTCGGCGAGGCGCTTCCCGAGGCCGACGCCGTCCTCGGCATGGAGCGGTACGGCGAGCTGATCGACGATCTCGACCGCCTGACGGGATGGCAGCCGGTTCGGCTTCACACCAGCCCGATGGACATCCTCTACGAGGTGCGGCGGCCCACGCCGGCGACCCCGTACGCGTACGTGAAGGTCGCCGAGGGTTGCGACAAGACCTGTTCCTTCTGTGCGATCCCACAGTTCCGGGGCACGCAGCGGTCGCGGCCTCCGGTGGGGATCCGCGAGGAGATCGCGGGCCTTGCCGAGGCAGGTGTCGGTGAGGTGGTCCTCGTCGCCCAGGACCTCGCTGCCTACGGACGCGACATCGCCGCTCCAGGGGGGATCGTCGACCTGCTCCGATTCGTGTCCGATGTCGAGGGGCTCCGGGCACTGCGCCTGCTCTACCTCTACCCACGGGAGATCACCTCGGCGCTGATCGAGGAGATGTCCTCCAACCCGGTGGTCGCGCCCTACTTCGACCTGAGCCTGCAGCACGCGTCGGGCCGGCTTCTGAGGGCGATGCGCCGGCCCGGAGACGGCGAACGCCACCTCGAGATGATCCGCACGATCCGTGACGCCAATCCCGACGCTGCGTTCAGGTCCTCCTTCATCGTCGGGTTCCCGGGAGAGACCGAGGACGACGTCGATCTCCTGGAGTCGTTTCTCGAGGAGGCCGAACTGGACTGGGCCGGGTTCTTCCCCTACTCACCGGAGGAGGGAACCCCGGCGGCATCCCTGCCTGATCCGGTTGCCGCGGATGAGGCGGCCGAACGGACACGCCGGCTCCAGTCGATCCAGGACGACATCACGGCCCGGAGGAACGCCGCGCAAGTCGATCGCGTGCTCGACGTGGTCGTCGACCAGGTGGAGGACGGCACGCCCGTGGCGCGGTCGTACCGGGAGGCTCCCGAGATCGATGGCGTCATCCTCCTCGATCGCGGCGCACCTGGAGAGTGGCTCCGGGCACGCGTCACCGCGTCATACGGTTCCGACCTCGCCGCCGAGGTCGTCGCGTGATCGTCGAGGTACTCGCGGTGGGAACCGAGCTGCTGCTCGGTCAGATCCTCAACGGCAACGGCGCCGAGATCGGGGAGGCGCTCGCCGATGCCGGCCTCTCCCACTATCGGCAGTCGGTCGTGGGTGACAACCTCGCCCGGCTCACCGATGCCGTCACCGAGGCCACCCGACGCGCCGACGCCCTGGTCCTCACCGGCGGGCTGGGGCCCACCCAGGACGACCTGACGCGGGAGGCGCTTGCTGCCGCCGCGGGTGTCCAGATGGCCTTCTCGGACGACTACGCCGCTCATCTCCGCGATCTTTGGGAACGGCGTGGACGGGAGATGCCCGAGACCAACCTGCGCCAGGCCGAGCACCCCGAAGGCTCGGAACTGATCGCCAACGCCAAGGGAACCGCGCCGGGAGTCCGTATGCGGATCGGATCGTGCTGGGTCTTCGCTCTTCCGGGCGTCCCTGAGGAGATGCGTCCGATGCTCAACCAGCACGTCATCCCGTTCCTGGTCGACCGGGCGGGTGATGAGCGCGGAGTGCTGGTCAGCCGGCTGCTGCGTACCTGGGGCGAGTCGGAGTCCCGGATCGCCGAGCAACTCGGCGACCTGTACGCAGCCAGCGCCAACCCGACGTTGGCCTTTCTCGCATCAGGCGGCGAGATCAAGCTGAGGTTGACGGCGCGTGCTGCGACGCGCGAGGAGGCGCGCGGGATGGTCCAGCCGCTGGAGGACGAGATCCGGCGCCGTCTCGGCCGCCTGGTGTTCGGAGCCGACGATGACACGGTCGAGCGGATCGTGTTGACGGGGTGCGCCGACCGGGGATGGTCCCTGGGCACGGCGGAGTCGGCGACCGGGGGTCTGGTGGCGGCCGCGATCACCGGCGTTCCCGGGTCGTCGAAGGTGTTCCGGGGTTCGATCGTCGCCTATGACCGGGAGGCGAAGGAGTCGGTGCTCGGCGTGCCGGCCGGGGTGATCGACGAGCACGGCCTGGTGAGCGAGGAGACCGCCATCGCCATGGCCCGGGGCGCAAGTGAGCGCCTCGAAGCCGACGTCGTGGTGGCGGTCACCGGCTCTGCCGGTCCCGAGTCCCTCGAGCAGCCCGCTGGCACCATGGTGTTCGCGGTGCGGACTCCGGAGGATGTCCGGGCGCGGCGCTTCACCCTGCCGGGCGACCGGGAGCGGGTCCGCACCTACAGCACGACGACCGCGCTGCATCTGATCCGGCTGGCCGTGGCAGGGGAGTGGTGGTCGGCTCGATGAGGGTGTTCGCGGCGGTGCCTCTCGACGACGAGACGCGCCATCGTCTCGCCCACCTGGTGTCCGACCACGTGGTGGAGATGCCGGGGAGGGCTGTCCCTCCCGAGAAGTGGCACCTGACACTCCGCTTCCTCGGCGAGTTGGAGGAGGCCGAGGTCGACCTGATCCGCCATGCCCTCGACGACGCCGATCTCGGCGAGGCCTTCCCGATGGCGTGGGGCCGGCTCGGGGCGTTCCCCCGGTCGTCGCGGGCCTCGGTGCTCTGGATCGGCGTGGCCCGGGGCGAGGAGCCGCTCTCGGATGTGGCCGCCGCCGTCGACGACGCCCTCGAGTCGGCCGGGTTCGATCCCGAGGACCGGCCGTTCCGCCCCCACCTCACGATCGCCCGCATGCGGCCCCCCGAGGATGTGCGGCCCGTGGTGAGGGGCGACCCGTTCCCCGACGTCGCCATGAGGATCGATCGGGTGACCCTCTACCAGAGCCGTCTCGGCGCCGGAGGTGCCCGATACGAGGTGTTGGACGAGTTCGAACTGAGCCGCAAGCAGTAAGGCGTCGTCGGCGATTCCCTTCCTGGCGGCTGGAGGCTCGAGAGGCTCCTTGCCTATCGAACAGGTGTTCGGTAGTGTTCGGTCACCCGAAGACCTCATCGATGTAATACCATTGATGTGATTCTCTCCGGGAAGTGTCACAGGCCCGTCGTAGCGTCCGGGGGAGAGCAATCCATGAAGGAGCCCAAGGTGGAACGAGACAAGTCCCTGGAGATGGCCCTCTCGCAGATTCACAAGCAGTACGGGCAGGGATCGATCATGCGTCTCGGCGCGGAGAACGTCGTGAAGATCGACGCCATCCCGACGGGGGCCCTTTCCCTCGACCTCGCCCTCGGCATCGGCGGGGTCCCCCGCGGCCGCATCGTGGAGATATACGGTCCGGAGGGTTCGGGAAAGACCTCGCTTGCCCTCCACATCGCCGCCGAGGCTCAGCGCAACGGGGGCATCGCCGCCTTCATCGACGCCGAGCACGCCCTCGATCCGGGCTATGCCGCCAAGCTGGGCGTCGACGTCGACGAGCTCCTGATCTCGCAGCCCGACACCGGGGAGCAGGCGCTCGAGATCACCGACATGCTGATCCGGTCGGGGGCGCTCGACGTGGTGATCATCGACTCGGTGGCCGCCCTGGTGCCCCGGGCCGAGATCGAAGGCGAAATGGGCGACACCCATGTCGGCCTGCAGGCCCGTCTGATGTCACAGGCGCTCCGCAAGCTCGCCGGCACGATCAACCGCTCGCACACGACGGCCGTCTTCATCAACCAGATCAGAGAGAAGATCGGCGTGATGTTCGGTTCGCCGGAGACCACCCCCGGTGGCCGTGCCCTGAAGTTCTACTCGTCGACCCGTATCGAGGTTCGTCGCATCCAGACGATCAAGGACGGCCAGGAGTCGATCGGCAACCGGGTGGTGGCCAAGATCGTCAAGAACAAGGTGGCGCCGCCGTTCCGCAAGGCGGAGTTCGACATCATGTTCGGCGAGGGCATCTCCCGGGAGGGCAGCCTCCTGGATGTCGCCGTGGAGCAGGACGTCGTTCGCAAGAGCGGCGCCTGGTACACGTACGAGGACGATCAGTTGGGTCAGGGCCGGGAGAACGCCAAGCGCTTCCTCAAGGAGAATCCGGAGGTGGCCATGCAACTCCAGGCACGGGTCCTCGAGGCGGTCGGGCTCGGGGCGAAGGGCTCGTCGTCCTTCGACGAGTCCGACGACGACGACGGCGACGAAGAAGACGGTGAGGGCTCGATCGAGAAGGTGTCGATCGATGACATTCCCGAAGAGTGATCAGGCACAGCCGGATCGGCGCGGTACGATGACGGTTCAACGCGCACACACGAATTGAAACCAGTACTGATGCGGCCCTGCCGGGAGGTGTGATCGACCGAGTCGACGGGTGACGAGGTCTGAGTGTGC
This sequence comes from Acidimicrobiia bacterium, assembly GCA_035464675.1. Lineage (GTDB taxonomy): Bacteria > Actinomycetota > Acidimicrobiia > Spongiisociales > UBA11373 > JAUYIV01. Next base: position 30,992 of record DATHSA010000032.1, on the reverse strand, counting down.
GCGTCGAGTCTTTGGGCTCGACGCGCGGTGCGTCCGGTGGGGTCTGCCGGAAGGAGAATCATGCTCACCGCGGTGATCGGCACGATCGCCGGTGTGGTGGCGCTCGCCGCCGGGATTCTCCTGGGCCGCCGGCTTCAAAGGCGCAGTCTCGGCAGGGCCGCCTCCACCGCCGAGCAGCTGGTACGGGACGCCCGCAAGGAGTCGCAGCGCATCCTGGAGCGCGCCGAGGACGAGGCTCGCGCCAAGGCCGACACCTACCGGGAGCGTGAGTCCGCCACCCTCGAGCACCGCCGCGTCGAGATGGAGTCGCAGGAGGAGCGCATCATGCAGCGCGAGGCGACACTCGAGCAGCGCGCCTCCAACCTCGCCCAGCGGGAGACCCTGATCGTCGATCGCGAGAGGGATATCACTGTCTCGCGACGGGAAGTCGAGCGACTTCGCGAAGAGGCCCGGTCGGCACTCGAGGCGCTCGCCGGCGTCGACGCACGGGCCGCCAAAGAGGAACTTCTGCGCCGGGTGGAGGACGAGGCCCGCCGCGAGGCCATGGTGGTGATGCGGGACATGGAGACCAAGGCCCGCGAAGAGGCCGACCGCCGTGCCCGCAGGATCCTCACCACCACGGTGCAGCGGCTCGCCTCCGAGGTGGTCGCCGAGACCACGGTGGCCACGGTCTCGCTGCCGTCGGACGACATGAAGGGGCGCATCATCGGCCGGGACGGCCGGAACATCCGTGCCTTCGAGTCGATCACCGGCGTCAACATCATCGTCGACGACACCCCCGAGGCCGTTGCCATCTCCGCCTTCGACCCGGTGCGCCGTGAGGTCGCTCGCATCGCGCTGGAACGCTTGATCGCCGATGGCCGGATCCACCCCTCCTCCATCGAGGACGCCTACGAGAAGGCCCTGGCGGAGGTGGAGCAGAGCGTTCGTGATGCGGGCGAGTGGGCTCTCCTCGAGGTGGGGGTGTCCCGGGTCCATCCCGAGATCGTCAACCTGCTCGGCCGCCTCAAGTACCGCCTCTCCTACGGGCAGAACGTTCTCCACCACCTGGTCGAGTCGGCGAAGATCGCCGGCATGCTCGCTGCGGAGTTGGGCATCAATCCCGAGGAGGCCCGTCGCGCCGCCTTCCTCCACGACATCGGCAAGGCGGTCAGCCACGAGCTGGGCGGGTCGCACGCCCTGGTCGGGGCCGAGATCGCCCGGCGCTTCGGGGAGGACCCCGCCATCGTCCACGGCATCGAGGCCCATCACAACGAGGTCGAGCCACGCACCCTCACCGCCATCCTCGTTCAGGCTGCGGATGCGGTCTCGGCGGCTCGCCCCGGCGCCCGTCGCGAGGCGGTCGACTCGTATGTCCGCCGGCTGGAGCAACTCGAGGCGATCGCCATGGAGTTCGACGGTGTGGAGCGGGTCTACGCCATGCAGGCCGGCCGTGAGGTGCGGGTCGTCGTCGACCCGGGCTCGGTGGACGACCTGGGTGCGCACGACCTGGCGCGTCGCATCTCCAAGCGGTTCGAGGAAGATCTCCAGTACCCCGGCCAGATCCAGGTGACCGTCATCCGCGAGCTGCGCGCCACCGACTACGCCAGATGACCGACCTCGGCATGCCCGTCGTGCGGGAGCGCCGCACTCCGACCAGGCTTGGCCGTCGCTACCTGGTGCGCACCTTCGGCTGCCAGATGAATGAGCACGACTCCGAGCGCATCGGGGGCCTGTTCGAAGAGGACGGCATGGTGCCCGCTTCCGGTGTCGCCGATGCCGACGTGGTGATGATCAACACCTGCTGCATCCGCGAGAACGCCGACAACCGCCTCTACGGCAACCTCGGCCAGTTGAAGGCGATCAAGGACGACCGCCCCGAGATGCGCATCCTCGTCGGTGGGTGCCTCGCCCAGAAGGACCGCGACCTGGTCCAGGAGAAGGCGCCCTGGGTCGACGTGGTGTTCGGAACCCACAACCTCCACCGGGTGGTCACACTGCTCGACCACGCCGAGGAGTGGGGCCCGGTGACCGAGATCTGGGACGAGACCGAGTCGATCGATGCCGTGCCGTCGACCCTTCCGACGCGCCGCGAGGTGCCGCACTCGGCGTGGGTGACCATCACGATCGGGTGCAACAACGGCTGCACCTTCTGCATCGTCCCCATCGTTCGTGGCCGGGAGATCTCGCGGCGTCCCGGAGACATCATCCGTGAGGTCCGCGGGCTGGCGGCCGAAGGAGTCGTCGAGGTGACGCTGCTCGGCCAGAACGTCAACTCGTACGGGCGCGACCTGGCGATCGACGGGCGCCGCCACCCGATCTTCGCCGACCTGCTCCGCAGGACCGGCGAGGTCGAGGGGATCCGACGCATCCGCTTCACCAGCCCCCACCCCAAGGACATCAAGCAGGACGTCCTCGACGCCATGGCGGAGACACCGGCGGTGTGCGAGCAACTCCACCTGCCGCTGCAGAGCGGGAGTGCCCGGATCCTGCGGGCCATGCAGCGGGGATACACGCCGGAGCGGTTTCTCGACAAACTGCGGGCGGCGGAGGCGACCATCCCGGGGCTGGCCACCTCCACCGACATCATCGTCGGGTTCCCCGGTGAGACGGAGGAGGACTTCCAGGGCACCCTCGACACGGTTGCAGAGGCCCGGTTCGACAGCGCCTACATGTTCATCTACTCGCCCCGCCCGGGCACGCCCGCCGCGGAGATGGGCGACCAGGTCGACCCGGAGGTCGCCTCGGAGCGCTTCTCCCGCCTCGTAGAGCTGCAGAACCGGATCACGCTCGAGAAGAACCAGACCCTCATCGGAGAGCGGATCGAAGTCCTGGCGGAAGGCCCCTCGCGCAAGGACCCCGGGGTGGCGACCACCCGGACCCGGACCAACAAGGTGGTCCACCTCCCAGGTGAGTTCGAGGCGGGCTCCTTTCTCGACGCGGTGATCGAGGACGCCGCCCCCAGCCACCTGTTCGGGCGGGTGGCGGTCTGAAGGTCGGAGCCATCCTCGGCCCCACCGCGGCCGGGAAGAGCGCCGTGGCGATGATCGTCGCCAGTCGGATCGGTGCCGAGATCGTGTCGGTCGACAGCGTCCAGGTCTATCGAGGCATGGACATCGGTACCGCCAAGCCCACCGAGGAGGAGCGCTCCCGCGTGCCGCATCACATGGTGGATGTCGTGGATCCCCAGCATTCGTTCTCGGTCGCCGAGTTCCAGGCGATGGGTCGTCGGGCGATCGACGGCATCGCCGCACGAGAAGGGCGTGTCCTGATCGTGGGCGGCAGCGGGCTCCACTTCCGGTCCCTCGTGGATCCGCTGGAGTTCCCGCCCACCGACGAGGCGGTGCGGAAGCAGGTCGAGATGCTCGCTCCCGAGGACGCGGTCGCCGAGCTTCTCGAGGCCGACACCGGGGCCGCCGCGTTCGTGGATCTGGAGAACCCCCGCCGCGTGGTGAGAGCCGTAGAGATACTGCGCCTCACCGGTCTGACCCCCACGGAGCGGGCTACCACCCCGGAAGCGGCGGCGATCCGCAACTACGAGCCCGAGAGCCCGGTGACAGCGGTGGGCATCGACCCCGGCGACAACCTCCATGCGCGGGTGGTCCGCCGTTTCGACCGGATGCTCGGAGCGGGGTTCCTGGACGAGGTGTCGAGTCTTCGCGGTCGGCTCGGCCCTACCGCAGCGACGGCGGTCGGGTACCGGGAGATGATGCGGGTCGTCGAGGGGGAGTGGGACATGGACGCCGGCCGGAGGCGCTCCATCGATGCCACCACCTCCCTGGCGCGGCGGCAGCGCACCTATCACCGCCGCGACCCCAGGATCGAGTGGCTGGAGTGGCAAGATGACGCCGCAGCCCTGGCCGGATCGGCCATCGCATGGCTCGAGGAGGCCGGATGGACTTCGTGAAGATGGAGGGTCTCGGCAACGACTTCGTCGTGCTCGAGGGCCCATTCACCCCGACTTCCGAGCAGGTGTCGGCCTGGTGCGACCGGCGCCGCGGCATAGGCGCGGATGGCGTGCTCGTGGTGACGCCGGCGGGCGACTCCGCGGTGGAGATGGGGTACTGGAACGCCGATGGCTCGGCCGCCGAGATGTGCGGCAACGGGTTGCGGTGTGTCGGCGGGTATGCCGTCGTCCACGGCATGGTGCCGGGCCCGGACCTGACCGTGAACACCCCGATCGGGCCGCGGTCGGTGACGGTAGGTGAGACGGTCAGGGCGCAGCTGGGCCCGGTGCAGTCGGCAGGAAATCCCGTGGAGATCGCCGGCTACCTGCTCGATCCGATGGATGCCGGCAACCCACACGCCGTGGTGTTCGTGGCGGATCCCGAGGGGGTGCCGGTGGAGGTGGCGGGCCCTCTGGTGGAGAGAGACCCCGCCTTCCCCGAGCGGACGAACGTCGAGTTCGCCACGGTGGTTTCCCGCAGTCGGATCGACCTCCGGGTGTGGGAACGCGGCGTGGGGGAGACTCTGGCGTGCGGCAGTGGCGCCGCTGCCACCGTCGCCTCCGCCTACACGAAGGGCCTGACCGAGTCGGCGGTGGATGTCCACCTCCCCGGAGGGGTCCTCCGGGTCGAGATCGTCGAGGGCGAAGCCTGGATCGAGGGGCCCGCCAACGAGGTGTTTCGCGGGACGATCGGATGAGGGGGCCAATGGCGATGGGCCCGAGCACCGGCCCACGCCACCGGGAAGAGAACACCGCGGAGGCGAGGGAGCGTGACTCGGGGCACTAGCGTCGGAATCCGTGACCTCCCGCCCCTCGACCGCCCGAGAGTTGTTCGCCCCGCTCGCATCCGACTACGAGCGCTGGGCCCGGGTCCTCAGCCTCGGCCAGGACGCCCGATGGCGGCGGGCAATGGTGGACCGGTTGGGACTGCCCCCCGGTTCATGGGTGCTCGATCTGGCCGCCGGCACCGGCCAGATCGGACGGGAACTGGCGCGCCGCGGGCACCGGGTCGTCGCTTGTGACCAGAGCGTCGAGATGCTCGCCGGCGGCATTCACCCGGGTCCTGTGGTCGCCGCCACCGCCGAACGCCTTCCGTTCGCGGAGAGCACCTTCGACGGCGTCGCCTTCGGGTACCTGCTCCGGTACGTAGACGACCCTGCGGCCTGCATGGCCGGGATCGCCCGGGTGATCAGAACCGGGGGGCGCGTGGCGATGCTCGACTTCGGGCGTCCCCGGGGGCCGGCGGGGATCCTCTGGAAGGGCTACACCCGGATCGTCCTGCCTGCCGCGGGGACCCTGATATCTGCCGGATGGCGGCGGGTCGGCCGATTCCTCGGCCCCAGCATCGAGGAATTCCACGAGCGGCTGCCGCCCCACCGCCTGGCCCGGGTATGGGAGGAGGCCGGAATCGGAGACGTGGAGTGGGCCACGATGTCGTGGGGCGGCGGCTTGGTCATGTGGGGGCGCCGACGGTGAACCGGCGTCGCGCCTACTACGCCCGCTCCGGATCGGCCGCCCGCGACCTGGCAGCCCTCCTCCATCCCCCTTACACACTGTGGCACCTGTCCTATGTCGCCCTGGGGGCGGGTCTGGCCGCAGACATCGACTGGCTGCGGCTCTCCGGGACCTTGACCGCCTTCTTCCTGGGCCTGGGAGTCGCCGCCCACGCTCTGGACGAGGTGCATACCAGACCCCTGGGGACGGGCATCTCCGATGGTCTGCTGTGGGCGCTCGGAATCGGGGGCATGCTGGCGGCCGCGGGTGTCGCGGTGGTCGGCGCGTACCACATCTCTCCCTGGGTGCTGGCCTGGGCAGCGGCGGGGATCCTGCTTGCCGCCGGATATGCGCTGGAGTGGTCGAGGGCGCTCCACTCGGACATCGGGTTCGCCCTGGCATGGGGGAGCTTCCCCGTCGTCGTCGGGTACTGGGCCCAGGCGGAGGCCGTGTCTCCTGCGGCGCTGGTGGCGGCGGGCGCCGCCGCGGCGCTGTCCCTGGCGCAGCGGAGGCTCAGCACACCGGCGCGGTTCGTGCGGCGCAACACGAAGCGCGCGTCAGCAGTCTTCGACGGGGAACAGGCATGGGATGAGGGCGCCCTCCTGGAGAGCTGGGAGGGGCCGATGCGCGCCCTGGTCTGGGTGGTGCCTTTGCTGGCGGCAGCACTGCTGCTGCGGCACTAGCGGGGGGCGTGAGGCTGAGCCCTTTTCACGGCAGCGGGGTGATTGCCAGAGGGCTGGCTCCTACCGCACCGACCGGAGCACCGCCACGACCTTGCCGACCACCTCGACCCCATCCTCGAGGACGATGGGCTCGTAGGCCGGGTTCTCGGCGAGGAGGAGCACCCGGTCGCCGTCACGCTTGAAGCGCTTGACGGTGGCCTCCTCGCCGTCGATCAGCGCAGCGACGAGTTCTCCGTTGAGTGCCTCGGGCTGGCGGCGGACCACGACCAGGTCCCCGTCGAAGATGCCGGCGTCGATCATGGAGTCGCCTTGCACCCGGAGCATGAACACGGGCTGGTTGCCGACCAGCGAGGTGGGCAGCGGGAAGATCTCTTCGATGTCTTCCTCGGCGAGGATCGGGGAGCCGGCGGCGATGCGTCCGACCAGTGGCACGTCGCGGACCGGCGTCCGGCGTAGCTCGCTGTCGTCTCCGGTGTCCATGACCTCGATGGCGCGTGGCTTGGAGGCGTCGCGGCGCAGGTAGCCGCCCTCGGCCAGGGCGGAGAGGTGGCTGTGAACGGTCGAGGGTGAGGAGAGCCCCACTGCCTCACCGATCTCACGGACCGAAGGGGGATATCCCCGTCCCTGCACGGTCTCGAGGATGAAGTCGAGGATCTGCTTCTGGCGGTCGGTGATGTCGCTCGGGGACATGCAAGGCCTCCCTTGTTGGAGGACACGGTACCCGAACTGGCGTTCTGTGGCAAACATATGTTCGCCTTGACAACCGAACACCCGTTCGATAGATTGACCTTCTCAGAGCGAACACACGTTCGTGTCACACCCTATCCGTAGGTTGTGGAGCGTGTGGGGGTCCCGCCAAGACCCCGAAGCAGACAGCAGAGCAGGAGGAGCCAGCGCCATGACGATCTCCGCCAGCACCCGCACCAGGGTCGTGGTTCTCCTCACCTCGGTCGCCCTGGCGCTGGCCCTCCTGCTCACTGTCACCGTCGCTGCTCGAGCCGACGGCCCGTCGCTCGCCGAGCCGCAGAGCTTCGTCACCCACACCGTCCGCTCCGGCGACACGCTGTGGGACATTGCCGCCATCCACAACGAGGACGGCGTCGATCTGCGCGACTACGTGCTGGACATCACGCGGGCCAACGGCCTGGAGACCAGTGTCATCACCCCCGGGCAGGTGCTCCAGATTCCGGTGCCGTAGGCGCCGGGTGACCCTCGGGAGTCGGTTCGACCACCGATCGTCGCGTGCCCGGGACGGTTCGCCACTCGGTGGGTACCCTTTCCGGCATGCGGTGCCCCTTCTGTGGTGCTGACGACACGCGGGTCGTCGACAGCCGCCCGGCCGACGCCGGCGCAGCCATCCGCCGTCGCCGCCACTGCGAGGCGTGCGGCAACCGATTCACCACCTACGAGCGCCGCGAGAGCGTCCCGATGGTCCGCAAGCGGGATGGCCGCCTCGAACAGTTCTCGGCGGAGAAGGTGACGGCCGGCGTGGCCAGCGCCCTCGCCGATCGTGAGGTCGCCGACGGCGCCATCGAGGGCCTTGTCGCCGAGATCGAGGCCTTCGTCGAGGCCGAGGGAGAGGTCGGTACCGACGAGGTCGGTCGCCGGGTCCTCGAGGCCCTGCGCGTCCTGGACGAGGTGGCCTACCTGCGTTTCGCCTCCGTCTACAAGGAATTCGAGGGCGCGCGTGACTTCGAGCGGGAGATGGCCGCCCTGGAGGAGCCCAAGGGCTGAGCGTCCTCCGCCCGCGACCGGAAGCCGGGGAGGCTGTCGCGACCGCGCGAGTCAGCCCCCGACGAGGATCCTCACCTGGCCGATCACGTTGCGCAGATCCATGATCAGCGCCTCCGCGTCCGCCTCGACCTGGCCGAGAACGGCTTCCGCCTCGGAGAGCGTGCGGTCGCGCAGCGCCTGCAACTCGGCCACGGTGGCCACCGCTTCGCCCTCGGTGGCGCGCCGGAGGGCGAGAAGGTACCGGTCGATCAGGCCCGGCAGCTCACCCAGCGCCTCCTCCACGGCGGCCCGGTAGGCGGCGTACTCCTCGGAGTCGTCGAGCCGACCGGCCGCCGACTCGCTGGCGAGCTGCATGTCCGCCAGGGCCTCGGCGGCGGGGTCGATCAGCTCGGGTGGAGCGGTGAACGGGAGAAGCGGGATGTCGAGGATCTCCTCGGAGGCCGCCCTGTAGTCGGCGGCCCGATCGAGGCGCTCGGCGAACTCGTCGGCGGCATCGGCCAGGATCAGCAACCGTTGACGGGCCGCCGTCACATCGGCGACCGGCCCGGCGGGGATGAAGGGGAGGATTCCGGGAGGGCCGGGCTCGGCGACCTCGCGCAGATCGTCTGCTGCTTGGAGGAACCGGGACGCCGCCGCGGGATCGGTGTGGCTCGCAGCGGCCTCCATGGCGTCGATGGCCGCGGCGAACTCGTCGACTGCGACGGAGTACGCCTCGAGCCTCGCCTCGGCCTCGTCCGCGGGCAGAAAGATGAAGAACCGAGCCACGAAGAGGACGGCGGCGCCGATCAGCACTGCACCGATCACGATGGGCCACCGGTACTCGCGCTTCGAGGTGATGATCTTGCCGAGCGGTCGAGGCTGCCAGTCGAAGTCGAGGTCGGGGATCTCCTCCTCGGCGGTCCCCAACCCGAGCGGGCGCGCCGCGGTCGCCGGAGTCGTCTCCAGCATCCCGAGAATGGTGCGGCGGTCCGCCTCTCGCTCGGGCGTCCTCAGTCGGCTCACGTCGGTGGTCACTCCACAGGCATAATCGACACGATGCGCATCCCGCTGAAACGGCTCGACCCGGATCTCCCCGTGCCGGCGCACGCCCATCCCGGGGACGGGGGAGTCGACCTCTACGCTCGAGAGTCCGCCACCCTCCAACCCGGGGGACGAGTGATCGTACCGACGGGCGTGGCGGTAGCGGTCCCGGAAGGGCATGCCGGCCTGGTGACCCCCAGGTCCGGGCTCGCCGCTCGATCGGGGATCAGCGTGGTCAACGGCCCCGGCTTGCTCGACTCGGGGTACCGGGGTGAGATCAAGGTGATCCTGGTCAACCTGGGCCAGGAGATGGTCGAGATCCTGCGCGGCGATCGCATCGCCCAGCTCGTCGTCGTGCCCGTCGCCACGCAGGAATTCGAGGTCGTGGACGAGCTGCCGGAATCCACGAGGGGTGAAGGGGGGTTCGGTTCTACGGGGGCCTGACGAGGAGGGGCCGGGTGTAATATGGCGCCTCTCCGCGGACGTAGCTCAGTTGGTAGAGCGTCACCTTGCCAAGGTGAAGGTCGCCGGTTCGAGACCGGTCGTCCGCTCCGAGGGGCGGCGTGAGTCGCCCCTCATTCGTCGGCGGCGTGGCCGAGTGGTTAGGCAAGGGTCTGCAAAACCCTCTACCCCGGTTCAATTCCGGGCGCCGCCTCGAATGGGTCGGGCTACAGTCCCGCCTTCGGGCGCTTAGCTCAGCGGGAGAGCGCTTCCCTGACACGGAAGAGGTCACTGGTTCAATCCCAGTAGCGCCCACCATCGGCCCGCCTCATCCCTCCGGAAGCACCGGGGTCAGGTCCTCGCCGTCGGTCCAGGCCTTCAGGTAGTCATACGGCCATACTTCGCCGCGGCGGACCTCCCAGTCCCCTGGCCCGCCGGGCCGGGAGATCCCGAAGTGGACATGGGGGCTGTGGGCGTTGCCGGTCATGCCCACCGTCCCGATGGGCTCACCCGCCTGCACCGGCTGCCCTGGCTCGACCCAGGGTTCGACGGTGTCGAGGTGTGAGGCGTGATAGCGGATCCCGTCGCTGCCGAGGATCGTCACGAACAATCCCGCCCTGGTGGCGCCATCGTCGACATCGGGATCCCAGGTGTCGGACCGACTCACCTCATGGACCACGCCGTCGGTGACCGCCACCACCGTGGTGCCCTCCGGCGCGTGAATGTCGGTGGCCGGGTAGTCGTGGTGGGTGTCCGAGTAGGTGGCCGACTCCGGCGGCTGCACCGGGAAGTAGTAGCGCCGGCCCTCGATCTGCCAGGGCCAGGGCGCGGGAGGGGAGGTGGTCGTGGTCGATGTCGGCAGGGATGTCGTCGGCGGCGGGGCCGTGGTCGTCGAAGTGGGCGCGACGGTGGTCGAGGTGGTGGTCACCTCGACCGTCGACGAGGTCGTGGACGTGGCTGAGGCACCGCACGCGGTGAGAAGGAGGGGTGCGAGAACGAGGCCGATCCGGCGTGGACGCATGGACGACAAGTCTTCCACCCTTGCTGCGCAAGGGTTCGGTCATTGCTTCCGAGGCGAACCAAGCTCAATCACGACGATCCAGGCGAGGCGCCGGAGCCAGGGGACGATGCGGAACATGAATCGGTCGACGCCGTCGAACATCGCCGCGAGCCGCGCCTGGCCCGGGAACCGATGAAGAGGAACCGCAGCGAGCGTGCTCAGGTGGAAGAACCGGGGCCGCACCTCCTCGAAGTACCCCTCCGCGAGGCGCAGATCGGCCATGCGCAGCGGGTGCTCGTCGACCGACCGTAGATCCGGGGTCCCTCGCCTGTACAGGTTGATGAGAGGGTTGTGGCCCATCGGCTCGAAGAACACTGCGGTTCCCTGGGGCCTGAGCACCCGCGCCACCTCGGTGAGCGCAGCCTCCAGGTCGAGGTGGTGGAGGATTCCACTGCCGCAGACCCGGTCGAAGCTGCTGTCGCGGAAGTCGAGATCCTGCGCGTCCATCACGTGAAAGGACACGCCCTTCACCGACCCGGCGCGAGCGGTCTCCCTGGCGCGGGTGATCGCCGCCTCGGAGATGTCGATCGCATCGACGCTGGCGCCCCTACGGGCGAGATCGAACGCCTGGCTCCCCGACCCGCACCCGTACTCGAGGACGCTCAGGCCGTCGGCTCCATCGAGGACGAGGCCCGTGTAGTACGCGCGGCTGACATCTGTCACCGAGTAGAAGCGGGTCGTCCGCTCCCGGCCTCCGGCGGTGTGGAGATGATCGTGGAACTCCCGCTCCCGCCCCGTCACATCGTCGCGAGACATCCTCGAACTCCTGCCGTCGGTGGCTCAGGAGGTTACGCGTGTGGCCGGCTGCCTTCGTCGATGTTCCGGGCTATGGCGCCGTTCCCGCGCGGCCGACCGACGGTGCAGCCGGTCGCCGGTGTGGCAGCACCCCTACGGGGTGCCGATGCGGTACCGGATCATGACGTTCCGGATCAGGGGATCGCCATCTGCGCCATTGACCGAGACGAAATACGTCCAACTCCCGTTGTCGACCTTCGCCACGACGGCGTTGAGCGGGTCGCCCGAATCCTCGAACTCTGCGGGGCTTCCCGACGACTCCGCGTTGGCGATGGTCTCGGGGGCCGCGGCTCCGCTCTGCCGCACGAGCTGCGCCAGGATGTCGTCACCGGCCGCGTATCCGCCGAGGCCGGCATCGGTGTCCCGGCCGATGATCTTGAGCTCGAGGATCTCCGCGCCATGCGGGAGGCTGACGGGTGCCCACAGCTGACCCCCCGTGGGATTCCAGACACTGTCGCTCGTGATGATCGGATCCTCGGGATTCGCTGCCGTGAAGGCGGATGCGTGGAGCGACACCCAGCCCTCGACCGGAAACACCGACTCGGAGAACAGGACGTTGGTGTCGTAGCGGTCGGCTCCCGCGATTCGTTCGATCGTGGCATTGGGCAGCAGGGTGGCGAGGTCTGCTGCGACCGCGTTCGAGACGGCGGCAGGGCCTCCGACGATGATCACCTTCTTGGGGTCGAGACGCGCCAACTCGTCCTGGGTGCCGAGCGGTATGGGTGGGTTGGTGGGCACGATGATGATGGGCGCACCGTTGACGCCAGCACCCGGACCGACGCCGAGTGAGTCCGGGAAGTTGGTGGCGACGGTGATATACACCACGTCGATCCCCTCTCCGGGCGGTGTGGCCATCGCCGCCCCGGCGCGGGCTTCCCGCGCCACCCACGCGCCACCGAACAGGCTCAAGAGAATCGCAACCCACACCAGATCGCGCCAACGCAGCCTCGAGATCACCGACATGACATTCCTCCCGGGAGTGGTTCCCTCCGGCCTACCCCGAAGACGGAGGCCGAAAACGGCAACATCCGGGGTCGCGAGGATCGCTCGGATTCAGGCTCGACCCCGCGGCGATCCGACCTCGAGTTTCCGAGCGCGCAGGGACCGTCAGGGCCGATCGGCCCGGGGATCACTCAACCTGCCTCGGCTCCATCGCCCTCGTCGAGGTCACCGGGCTGCGAGACCGCGGGCCGGTTCCCCAGCCAACGGCTTCCGAGCAGCACGATCGGCACGGTCACCGCGGCGGTGAGGGCCAGCCACACCGGGCGCTCCATCCACCACGCGCCGGTCGCGGCCGACGGGGGAAGGTGGGACAACCCGAGGTACACGATGCCCAGGGCCACCACGAACCCGGTGGTGTGGAGCAGGTACAACGGCATCGAGAAGCGGCCCACCAGGTCGTTCAGCGCAGCCCAGCGCGGCGAATCGGTCAAACGCCTGGTCACCCGATCGCGCAGGATCAGGGCCACACCGACCTGGAGCAACAGCAGCGCGCCCATCGCGAGCGTCGGGGGAGCGGCGTTGGAGATGCCGTCCTCGGGGACGCCGACCATCGAGCGTGGATACGGGGCGAGCGTGGTCAACACGAGGAGGGCAAACATCCCCCCGAGTACCAAAAGCCAACGCGTCCGACGTTTGAGTCCGACGAACGACCCGTAGTGCATGCCCAACTGATGGCAGAACGACCAGATGATCAACAGATTGAGCCAGCCCGCCCACCCGTAGCCGCGAATGAAGCGCAGCATGTCGAGTCCCATCGCCACCGCGACCAGGACCACGACCACCCGCGATCCCCAGCGGCGATGCAGCCATACGGTTGCGGGAGCCAGGAAGACCAGCACCGCATACACGGCCAGGAACCAGAGCGGGCTCACGATCAGCAGCACCGCGCTCGAGATCCACGGCACGTCGCGAACCAGGCCGATCACCACGCCCACCGCGATCCAGGCGCCGACGACACCCAGCGCGGGCACCACCAGACGCCGCCACCGAGAGGACACGAAGCGCCACCATCCCACGCCGCGCCGCTGCGCCTTCTCCCACGATCGGAAGTGGACATACCCGCCGACGAAGAAGAAGAGCGGCACCACCTGGAGCACCCACGTCAGCACCCACATGCCGGGCGTCGACCCGATCGGGTTGGTGGCCTTCACCTGGTCGGGACGAAACTCCAGGATGGTGAACGCCCAGTGGAAGATGACCACCACGATCAGGCTGATGGCGCGTACGAAGTCGAGGTAGACCTCGCGGTCTGACGGTGTCGTCGTCGCGGTCGCCATGATTGCTCCGGAGGCTACTTCCGGCCGATGGGGCCCGCCGCGCTCCTGCAGCACCGATTGAGATGTTCGCCGAACGGGTATCGGGCAGGGAGCGAGGAAAGGGAGCGCCATGACAGGCGAGTCGACTGCCATCATCCCGGAGGAGGGCCTCCAAGCCCGGCGGCTACCCGATCGGAACGCCGAAGTCATCGCCCGACTCCACCCGACGGTCGAAGTGATCGTGCGAGAACAACGCGGCGAATGGTCCCGGGTCGAGTTTCCCGATGGAGAGGGACGCGATCTGTGGGTCGTCACCGACGCGCTGAAACAACCCGAAGGGCGACGCGCCGAGACCGAAGCGGGTTAGGCGTCCTCGATCCCGGCGAGCCTCTCGGCGAGGCGCTTCTTGCCGTCGATGTCGGAGCCGCGCTCGATGACGATCCGCTGCGCCTGTGGTGACCCCGCGCCGTGGAGCGACTCGGTCAGGTAGCCGACCGCATTGCGGCCCATCGTCATGTTCTCGATCAGCCGGAACACTCGAACGCGGTCCCGCGTCGGGACACCCGGTCGGCCCTGGAAGTACTTCTCGAGCACCGGGCCGAGGTCGGGATGGTCGAAGTCCTGCTCGGACGGGAGGGTGACCACCGCGCCGCCGGCCAGGTCCTGGGCCAGGCGCCCCAGTTCATAGGGGTACCTCGTGACGTCGAGCTTGCAGGAGTTGGCCAGCAGGGGATCGGGCTCCCAGTTGCCGGCGGGCCGCTCGATCGACTCGTGGGAGGCGGCGATCCCCAGCCCGTAGATCGTCTCGTTCAGGTGCGACATCTCCACGAGCTTGTCGCGGATGTGTGATGCCGTGGGGACCCCGTTGTAGTCGGCGATCAGCGCGGCGGCACCGATCAGCACATCGCCGACACCCGACTTGCACACGTATGAGCGGCGGTGATAGGAGGTGAACCGTTCGACCAGCTCGGCGGCGAACTCGGTCTCCCCATCCATGAAGACATGCTCGGTCGGCACGAAGACATCGTCGAAGACAACGAGCGCCTCCTGGCCGGCGAACTGGGCATTTCCGACGTCGACTTCCCCCTCCATGCTGCGAGTGTCGCTCGACTGGCGCCCGTACACATAGGTGATCCCCGGAGTGTCGACGGGGAGGGCGCAGACGATGGCGTAGTCGCGATCGTCCGGCCTCAGCCGGGCCGTCGGCATCACCAGCATCCAATGTGAGTTGATCGCCCCGGTCTGATGGGCCTTGGCGCCCCGGATGACGACCCCGTCCGCGCGCCGCTCGGCGACATGGAGGTACAGGTCGGGGTCGGCCTGACCCGTCGGACCCTTGCTCCGGTCGCCCTTGACGTCTGTCATCGCCCCGCCGATCACGAGGTTGAGGCGCTGCACCTCGGTCAGCCAGGTGCGGAAACGCTCGTGGTACCCGGTGCCGTGCTCGGCATCGACGTCGAACGTGAGCGAGAAGAGGGAGTTGATGGCGTCCATGCCGACGCAGCGCTGGAAACAGGTGCCGGTGTCGCGGCCGAGTCGCCGCTGCATCTTGTTCTGGGCGACGACGTCGCCGGAGCTGCCGGTGATGTGAAGAAAGCGGTTGACCGGTTCGCCGGTCAGGTCCGAGGTGGCCGCCGCAAGATCCGGCTCTTCCACGGCCAGGTCGTAGGTCGCGGCGATGGCGTTGATCGACGGCCTGATGATGGGATGGTCGACCGGTTCGCTGATCCGCTTGCCGAACAGCCACACGTCGAGGTCGCGCCCGCGCAGGCTCTCCACGTAGTCGGCACCGTCACGGATCCGGTCGCCGGGTTTCCAGGCCATGGTGAAAGGGTACCGGGCGGGCCGGCATGGCAAGCGTCGCCTACACTCCGGCTCGCCTGACTGGGAGCGGAGTGACGACGAGAACCCGAGGTCGCCTTGGCTGACCACCTTCCCGCTTCCGATCCCGCCCCGGGCGCCCCCCTCGTGGGGGCTTTGTTCTGATGGCGACCCTCCGCCTTCCCGGCCTGGTCGACATCCACACCCACATGCGCGAGCCGGGTCAGACCCAGAAGGAGGATTGGTCCACCGGCACCGCCGCGGCCCTCGCCGGCGGGTTCACCACGGTGCTGGCGATGCCCAACACCCGACCTCCGGTCTTCGACCAGCCATCGCTCGACTCGGCACTCGACGCGGCCCGGAGCGGGGCGCGCTGCGACTATGGGCAGTACGTCGGTGCGGGGGAGGGCAACGCCGACGAGGCCGTCTCCCTGGCTCCCCGGGTGGCCGGGCTCAAGATGTATCTCGACTCTACGTTCGGCGAGTTGCGTCTTCCCGATCCCGACTCGTGGTGGCGGCACCTCGAGGCATGGCCCGCCGGGCGTCCGATCGCCCTCCACGCCGAGGGGTCGACCCTTTCCGCCGTGCTCCTCATGGCGACGATGCTGGAGCGGCCGGTCCACGTCTGTCACGTGGCCACCGAGGAGGAGCTGACGAGCGTGCTTCGGGCTCGGGACCGCGGCGCCGCGGTCACATGCGAGGTGACCCCGCATCACCTGTTTCTCGACAGGTCCGACGCCACTCGCCTGCGCGGTCTCGGGGAGGTGCGGCCCCGCCTGGCCGACCCGTCGGACCGCAAGGCTCTGTGGCATCACCTCGACGACATCGACTGCTTCGCCACGGACCACGCGCCTCACACGCTGGAGGAGAAGCGGTCCGACACACCCCCTCCCGGATTCCCGGGTCTCGAGACGGCGGTCCCGCTCCTGATCGGAGCAGTGCACGAAGGTCTGCTGACCATCGACGACATGGTGGCGCGCCTTCACGACAACCCCCGCCGTATCTTCGACCTCCCGGATCAGGACGCCGCGGTGGATGTCGATCCCGATGCGGAGTGGACGCTCGACGGCGCCGCCCAGCAGACGCGGGCCGGGTGGTCGCCATTCGAGGGGCATGTGATGCGCGGGAGGGTGACGAGGGTGGAGATCCGCGGTCGGGAGGCCTTCGCGGAGGGCGAGGTGCTCGGTGCCCCGGGTTCGGGAAGGAACGTACGAGAGGAGAGTGCGGAGCAAGCATGACACGCAGCCACATCCCCTTCGGGGACAAGCAGGATGCGCCCTTCTACGGGCGCGACATCGTGTCGGTGAGGCAGTTCGACACGGACGACCTCGACTACATCTTCGAGGTCGCCCACGAGATGCAGGCGATGGTGGCTCGAGTCGGTACCTTCGACCTCCTCAAAGGGAAGATCCTCGCCAACCTCTTCTACGAGCCGTCGACGCGAACCTCGTCGTCGTTCACCGCTGCGATGGAGCGCCTCGGGGGCAGCGTGATCCCGATCAACGAGGTGCGTTACTCGTCGGTGTCGAAAGGGGAGTCGCTTCCCGACACGGTGCGGACACTGGAGCGGTACGCGGACGTGATCGTCCTTCGGCACCCCGACGTCGGTGCCTCCGCGCTCGCCGCCGAGTACGCCTCCAAGCCGATCATCAACGCCGGCGACGGCGTCGGAGAGCACCCCACTCAGGCGCTTCTCGACCTGTTCACGATCCGCGAGGAGTTGGGCGAGGTCGACGGGCTGACGGTGACGATGGTCGGCGACCTCAAGTACGGCCGCACCGTCCACTCGTTGTCACGGCTGCTCTCCAGGTTCAAGGTGGAGTTGCATCTGGTGTCGCCCGAGATCCTCCGCATGCCCGACGAGATCCTGGCTGAACTCGCGGAGGCGAAGACTCCCTTCGAGGTGCACGACTCGCTGGACGCCGTGATGCCGGCGACGGACGTCCTCTATGTGACCCGGGTGCAGAAGGAGCGCTTCGAGGACGAGGACCAGTACGAGGCGGTCAAGGACCAGTTCGTCGTGACAGCCGCGACACTGGTGCCGGCGAAGGAGCGGATGATCGTGATGCACCCGCTCCCCCGGGTGAGCGAGATCAGCATGGAGGTGGATGCCGACCCGAGGGCGGCCTACTTCCGTCAGATGGAGTACGGGATGTACGTGAGGATGGCGCTGTTGGCGATGGTGCTGGGCAAGGCGTGACCTTCTTCGAGGCGCTGGAGGAGCGGTCGCGCGCGGCCGACTCCCTGTTGTGTGTCGGTGTGGATCCCCGCGCCCGGGATGCGGTCGAGGCGCGGCGCGCCTCCCTCGACCTGATCGAGGACACCGCGCCGATGGCGGCCGCCTTCAAGATGAACGCCGCCTTCTTCGAGGCTCATGGCCCCGCCGGTGTCGAGGCGCTCGTCGAGGTGGTGACCGCGGTCCCCGATGAGATCCCGGTCATCCTCGACGCCAAGCGGGGCGACATCGCCGCCACCGCGGTGGCGTACGCCGAGGCGTGCTTCGCCGTGATCGGTGCCGGGGCGGTGACGCTCAGCCCCTACCTCGGCCGGGACGCGATCGAGCCGTTCCTCGCCCATCCCGGGACGGGGGTCTTCGTGCTGTGCCGCACCTCGAACCCGAGTGCGGCACAGATCCAGGACGACACCCTCGACAGCGGCCAACTGGTCTATGAGCACATCGCGCAGACGGCTGCGACGTGGGCCGGCCCGGATCGACTTGGCCTGGTGGTGGGCTCGACCCAGCCGGAGGCTCTTGCCCGGGTTCGCGCCCTGGTCCCGGAGCACTGGATCCTGGCGCCCGGCGTCGGTCCGCAGGGCGGGGATGTCGAGGCCGTTGGAGTGGCGTTGCGGTCGGATGGCCGCGGCGTGCTCGTGCCGTCGTCGCGTCTGGTGGGGGGCGCCGCCGATCCGGCTGCGATGGCCGCCGATCTCCGCGACGCGCTCCGGAGTGTCAAGTCGCGCCCGGCCCAACGGCCGCGGCGGGGCCTCGCGGTCGACCTCCACGCCTCCGGGTGTGTTCGGCTTGGCGAGTTCACCCTCCGTTCCGGCGTGGTCTCGCCGATCTATGTCGACCTTCGGCGACTCTCGAGTCGGCCCGGACTGATGCGCCGGGTGGCGGCCTCGTACGGGTCGGTGCTCGCCAGATTGACCTACGACCACGTGGGGGCGGTGCCGTACGGGGCCCTCCCGCTGGCGACCGCCGTCGCCCTCGACCGATCCCGTTCCCTCGTCTGGCCGCGGCGCGAGTCGAAGGAGCACGGCACCGGCGCCAGGGTGGAAGGGGAGTGGGCTGCGGGAGATCGCGTGGTGCTGGTCGACGACGTGGTGACCAGCGGCATCAGCGCCCTCGAGGCGGCGGGTTTGCTGCGCGAGGTCGGCCTGGTGGTCGAGGACCTGGTGGTGCTGATCGAGCGCGATCCCGCCGCCCGCGCCGCGCTCGCCGACGAGGGCATCGAGTTGCACGCCATCACCACACTGGAGCGACTCGTCGACGATCTCGGCGAGGCCGGGGCGATCGGGGAGGACGAGCGCCGCACCGTCGCGGCGTTCCTGGCGGCCCGGTGATGTATCGCGCCCTGCGCGCCATCGGATTTCGCCTCGACGCCGAGACGGCTCACCGGTGGGCGCTGCGAGCGGTGCGCCTGGGGAGGGTTCTCCCGAGGCGATCGAGCAGGGCGGAGGTGTCGCCTGTCGAGGCCTTTGGCCTCTCGTTCCGCAATCCAATCGGTCTTGCCGCCGGCTACGACAAGGACGGGACGGCCTGGAGATCGCTTGCCCGGCTCGGGTTCGGGCACGTCGAGATAGGCACCGTCACGCCCCGTCCCCAGCCCGGCAATCCCCGACCACGGATCCACCGGCTCGAGAGCCAGCACGCCCTCGTCAACCGGATGGGCTTTCCCAGCCAGGGCATGGAAGCGGTGTCGGCTCGCCTCGGGCCCGATCGGCCCGGTGGCGTCGTCCTCGGTGTCTCGATCGGGCCGAACTCGGATACGGCACACGAGGACCGAGGCGCCGACTACCTGGCCCTGATCGACCGGTTCGCTCCGCTCGCCGACTACCTCGCGGTCAATGTCTCCTCGCCCAACACTCCGGGCCTGCGCGACCTGGAGCACGTGCTCGACGACCTGCTCTCGCCACTGGTCGCCCGTCGCGACGAGTGGGCCGAGCGCCTCGGCCGGGGTGTCCCGCTGCTGGTGAAGCTCTCTCCGGACCTCGAGGCCCTGGAGACGGCCATCGCCGTCGCTGCCGATGAAGGCGTCGATGGCGTGATCGTCGGGAACACGACCCTCCAGCGTCCGGGCGTCGACGAGGTTCCCGAGGGGGGGCTGAGCGGCGCTCCGCTCGCCCGGCTGGCGATGGAGCGATTGCACCGGGCGAACACCGGGAGCCTCCCCGTCGTGGCATCCGGAGGCGTGATGACCCCGGAGGACGTGGTCGCCCGGCTCGACGCTGGAGCAGCCCTGGTCCAGCTCTACACGGGACTGGTGTATTCGGGCCCGAGACTGGTACGGCTCTCGCTGAAGGCTCTGTCGGGCTAGGCCGGCGGGTCACCACCAGCGACGGCGCCGCAACCACCGGCGTGGGGACGGGTGACGGGTGACGGGCGACCGGCGACAGGCGACGGGTTCTCCCTGACCGGCCCCTTTCCCTCAAGCCCTCCCGGAATCCCTCCGATGACTGGTGTGAATCCACCCAGGAGTGGGGGAGGAGGAGAATCCCATGCGCCGACTGGCTCGGCTGATCGTCGTCGGGGCGATGATCGTCAGTGGACTCGGAGCGACGCAGCTCGCGTCCGCCGATCACCAGGTCCCCTTCGACGGGTCGCAGCACTACTACGGCGAAATGGTCGACTATCCGCTCGTCTTCCCGGTCCAGGGTGAGAACTGGTACTCCGACTGGTTCTGGGCGTACCGGGCCAACGGCCTTCATCACGCCCAGGACATCATGGCGGACAAGATGACTCCGGTCGTGGCCGCCGCCACCGGCACCGTCACCTATGTGAACTGGTCGACGAACCCCGGCGACCTCAATCCCGAGCGCTGCTGCAATCTCGTCATCCGTCACGACGACGGATGGCAGACGTGGTACATCCATCTGAACAACGACACCCCGGGCACCGACGACGGTCAGGCCTGGGGCATCGCCCCCGGCATCGTCCCCGGTGTGCGGGTGAATGCCGGCGACCTGGTCGGCTGGGTCGGGGACTCGGGCAACGCCGAGAACACGCCGCCTCACCTGCATCTCGAGCTCTATGACCCGGAAGGGGTCCTGGTCAACCCGTTCGACGCCTTGCGAGCGTCCCAGGGGCTCTCCATCTGCACGGTCAGGAAGGTCGGGAACATCTCGGCCCTCCTTGGCGGATCCGAGCTGCTGAAGAATGGAAGCGTCGGCGAGCAGGTCCGAGCCCTCCAATCGTTCCTCGACGTGTTCGCGCATGATCCCGGTCCGGTCGACGGAATCTTCGGGCCGCTGACGGAGACGGCGGTGAGATCCTTCCAGACCGAGCGGCGCCTCACGATCGACGGGATCGTCGGCAGCAACACACGGGGCGCGATCGGCACGCTGAAGACGCTCGCCGACAAGGCGTCCGTCCTCGATCCGGACGGACGCATCCTCAGCAGAGGAGCGCGCGGTGGCGATGTGGTCGAACTCCAGAGCCTCCTCAAGGTCACCGGGCACGATCCCGGGATCCCCGACGGCTATTTCGGCCCGAAGACGGAGGCAGCGGTGCGCAGCTTCCAGCAGGCTCGCGGAGTCGCCATCGACGGGTTGGTCGGCCCGGGAACGAGAGCCGCGTTGACCCAGGTTCTCGGGCTGGAGGCGCTGATCTCCTGCTCGGGTTAGCCCCTCGCTCCGCTCGGGGCGCGATACGCGATACGCGATACGACAGAAACGCGTCGTGACGCTGACCGCGCGATCTGGCGAATTGCGAATCGCCAATTGCGAATTGCGCCGAGCGGCAGCGAGGCCCTGATGACCTTCGGCCCTAACCGGCCAGGCTTCGACGCGCGACTCTGGCCTCGGTTTGCCGGTGCGGAGGATCCGGATGGAGCCCACGACCCGCACACTGGCCGAACGGGTGCGGCAGGCGCATCAACCGGCGGTGGACAGGTCCCGTCATTCACGGGAGATCGCAGGGCTCTCGGATCGGGACCGCCACACGTAGGGCCGGCCGACCCGGTGTCTCGTGCGACGCCGGTTGCGGCGGGGCTCGACGACGGAGACGGATCCTCCCACCGGCAGTTCCTCCTCCGGAACCGAGACCGCGGGGGCGCCGCCTCAGGGCGGCGTCTTCGCGTGTGATGCAGATCCCGCGGCGCGTCGACGGGGGCATGGCACTCTGTCCGACCCTTCCACCACGCTGTACTCTTGGCATGTCTTCCCCAACGGAGGTCTTGTGGCCGACACGATCCCCGCACGGCTGTTCGCCCAGGCTGAGAAGCGTCCCGGCAGCCCCGCCTACTACGAGAAGATCGACGGCGAGTACCGCCCGACCTCATGGTCGGAGTACGCCGAGCAGATCCGGCGAGCAGGGAAGGCCCTCATCGCCTCGGGCTTCGAACCGGGCCAGCACGTGGCCATCCTCGGGTTCAACCGCCCGGAGTGGGTGATCCTCGACGTGGCCTGCATGGCCGTCGGCGGGGCCCCGACAGGCATCTATGCGACTTCGTCGGCCGAGGAAGTGGCGTATATCGCTGGTCACGCCGAGATCCCGCTGATCCTGGTGGAGAACAAGGCGCAGTTGGACAAGGTCCTGGCGGTGCGGAACGAGCTTCCTCACCTGAAGTGGATCGTCACGATGCGCGACGCGCCGGTGTTCGACGACGCCCAGGTTCTCTCCTGGGAGGAATTCATCGCCATGGGGGATGGCGCCGGCGACGGGGACTTCAAGGCACGGCTCGACGCCCTCGAGCCGGGCGGCCTCGCGACACTCATCTACACGTCGGGCACGACCGGCCCACCGAAGGCCGTGATGCTCACTCACAGCAACCTCACCTGGACATCCGACAAGGCCCTGGGGGTGCTCCCCGACCTGTCGTCGGACGACCGGACCATCTCCTATCTGCCGCTGAGCCACATCGCCGAGCAGATGTTCACGATCCACATCCCCATTTCGATCGGGTGGCCCGTGTACTACGCCGAGTCGATCGAGGCCCTTGCCGACAACCTGAAGGAGGCCCGGCCGACCGTCTTCTTTGCCGTCCCCCGGGTATGGGAGAAGTTCCACGCAGGCATCGCCGCCAAGCTGGGAGAGGCGACCGGGGCCAAGGCGAAGATCGGAGCCTGGGCCCAGGGGGTGGGACGAAAGGCGGTGCACCGGCGCAACGCCGGCAAGAGCCTCCCCCCAGGCCTGGCCGTGCAGTACAAGCTCGCCGAACGCCTGGTGTTCCACAAGGTGACCACCGCCATCGGCCTCGACGAGTGCCGCGCCGCGGTGAGCGGTGCCGCGCCGATTTCCGACGAACTGCTGGAGTTCTTCGCGGGCTTCGGCCTCGCGGTCATCGAGGTTTACGGGCAGTCGGAGGGAACCGGGCCGACCACGTTCAACAGGCCGGGCGCGACGAAGTTCGGGACGGTGGGACCCCCCTTCCCGGGCTGTGAGGTCGTGATCGCCGAGGATGGCGAGGTCCTGCTTCGCGGCGGAAACGTGTTCGCCGGGTACTACAAGAATCCCGAGGCGACCGCGGAGACCCTCAAGGACGGCTGGCTGTACTCGGGGGACCTCGGCGCATTCGACGAAGACGGCTTCCTGACCATCACCGGCCGTAAGAAGGACATCATCATCACGGCGGGCGGCAAGAACATCGCCCCCAAGGACATCGAGACGCACCTCAAAGACGACATGCTGATCTCGGAGGCGGTGCTGATCGGCGACAGGCGGCGTTTCGTCACCGCGCTGATCACGCTCGCCCCCGATGCCGCCGATGCGTACGCCGAGGAGCTCGGGATATCCGGACCGCTGCACAAGTCGGATGAGATGAAGGCACGCATCCAGGAGACCGTCGACCTGGTGAACAACAAGTACGCCCGTGCCGCCCAGGTGCGCAAGTTCGCCATCCTGCCCCGGGAGTTCTCGATCGACGAGGGCGAGTTGACCGGCACGCTGAAGGTTCGCCGCAACGTCGTCGCCGAGCACTTCTCCAACGAGATCGAGGCGCTGTACAGCGAGTGAGGATCGCGGTCCTCACCTCCGGTGGCGACGCCCCGGGGATGAACGCGGCGATTCGCGCCGTGACCAAGGTGGGTGCCGGCCAGGGGGTCGACGTCCACGGCATCCAGGGTGGTTACGAGGGGTTGCTCGCCGGGCGCTTCATTCGACTGACGCACGAGGTGGGCGGCTCCCTTCACCCGGAACGAGCGATCGACCTCGCCCTCGGACAGGGCGGGACGATCCTCGGCTCGTCCCGTTCGGAGGCGTTTCGGACCAAGGAGGGGCGAGCCGAAGCGGCGGAACGGCTGGCGGGCTTCGACGGCCTCGTGGCGATCGGAGGCGACGGCACGCTCAGCGGGGCACACGCCCTCGCGTCGGAGCAGGGCACGCGCGTGATCGGAGTCCCGGCGTCGATCGACAACGACGTCGGCTGCACGTCGCTCGCCATCGGGGTCGATACGGCACTCAACACGATCGTCGAGGCCTGCAGCCGGGTCGCCGACACGGCGCGATCGCATCGGCGGGCGTTCGTGGTCGAGGTGATGGGTCGCCGATCGGGGTACCTGGCGATGTCGAGCGCGGTGACCGTCGGCGCAGACGCCGCGGTCATTCCGGAGCAGGCGAGGTCCGTGGAAGAGATCGCCGCGTCGGTGGAGCGGGTGATCCGCCAGTCGTTCGAACTGGACGACGGCAAGCGCCAGTCGCTCATCATGCTCGCCGAGGGTGCAGGTGTGCCCGCCACCGAGTTGGTGCGTTTGCTGAACGACCGGCTGGAGGATCTCCCGGGGGTCGAGGCGAGGGCGATCGTTCTCGGGCACCTGCAGCGCGGTGGGAGCCCCTCGTACCTGGATCGGATGATCGGCGGACGGCTCGGGCTGATGGCACTGGCTGCGCTGAGCCAGGGCCGCTCGGACGAGATGGTGGCGTGGCGGCCATCACTCGACGGCGGGATCCCCACCGAGGACTCCCGGGTGATGCGGTATCCCCTGGAACGTGTGATGGAGGAGTCGGCGGCCCTGGTCGACGGATCCAGCGAGGTGGTGCAGCGACGGCTCAAGATGATGGAGGCGGTCGAAGGGGTGCTGGCGCTGTAGGCAGGAGTCGAGTCGCCGCTTCCGCACGGTGCTGGATCAGCAGGCTTCGGCCGGGATGCTTCGAGGAGTGGCAGACCCCTCAGCGCAATCGGTCGAGAAACGCCCGCGACCGTTCGAGTGCCAGTTCGGTCGCCTGCAGGTCGAACGACGGGAGCGAGCTGTCGAGGAACAGGTGCGAGTCGCCCGGATATGTGAAGAGCTCACCGTGCTCGACGGCTCCCACCAGCTCGCGGGCGGCGTCGATGTCGCCCTCGTGGGCGAAGAACTCGTCGTCGTCCATTCCGTGCACCTGGACCGGCACCCCCTCGGGCCACGGACCGAACGCCCAATCTCCGGTTATGGGGACGCATGCCTCGTACAAGAGGGCACCGAGAGCCCCCGGGCGCGTCTGGGCGAGCTTCTGCGCTGTCATCACTCCAGAGGACATGCCCGCGTATACGAGGTCCTGTGGGATTTCTGCGAGAACGTCTTCAACGCGCCGGGCGAGCGTCTCCTCGCCGATCCGCTTCGTGATCGAAAACCCCTCTTCGAGGCTGGAGGCCACCTCTCCGCCGTAGAGGTCAGGGGCGTGGACGGCCACTCCGTCACTCTCGAGCTCCCCCGCGAACCGCCTGACCCCATCGGTCAGGCCCATCACATGGTGAAACAACACGACGCTGACCATGTTTCCTGCCCCTCATTCACTGCTTGCGGCGGACGCCCGAACACTAACCCGTTCGGCCCCGTCACCGGCCCCGTGGGGGAGCCGCGATCACCGAGCATCGCCCGACCTATTCACGTGGCGCGAGGGTCCTCAGCACTCAGCCCGAACAGTCTCGGACTCCAGGGCTCGAGCCCCGGGACCAGTGGATCTCCACGCCGCACGCCAGGTCGAACCCGGACAGCGCGACGACGGAGCGAGCGCCTCACCACTCGATTCCTTCGACGAACGCGTCGGCGAGCCCGATCAGCTCGTCGAAATCACCCGGATCCGTCGGGGCCGCGATGATCGTGATCGTCGACCCGTCGACGTCCACGACCCAGATCCGAGCAGTGCGGCAGTAGGCGAGGCCGAAAGCCCAGACGGATGGGGGCAACGCGGGATTGGGCGATGTGAGCAGGACGACACCGAGTCCTTGTGCCGCGAACCGTGTGCCGCCACCACCGAGCAGGGCGTTGCCTGGGCACTCCTGGGGGAAGGGCTGCGGCGGGAAGGCGGCGCTCACGTCGATTTGAGACGCGACTCTCCCACCGAGTGTCACGGCTCTCGGCTCTCGGATCACCTCGATGTGTTCCCGACCCGCTATCGCCTCGATGACGTTGCCAGGGGCGGCAGTCGGAGCCTGGGCGATGACGCTCAGATCAAGGTCGGGGAGCGTCCGGCCGGCCTTTCGGTGCTCCATGTGTACCCAGAGTTCATCCCAGCCGAGCGACCACCAGCCGTCGTCCTCCATGAGGAAATCCACCGGTGTCCAGAACCCATCCGCGTGGTACCGGGTGTGCGGCTCCATTGCGAGAGCGGTGCTTGCCGGAATCGGAGTCGGCACGGAGGCCGTTGACATGGAGGCACCTGGCGTCGTTTCGGGCCGAGTGGCAAGGGTTGTCCCGCCGGCAACGGTCGTATGCGGGGCTGGCCGCGCGCCGCCGCATCCCGCCGATGTGATCGACGCTGCCAGCGCGATGATCGTTGCCGTCTTGGCTGTAGAGCGCACCCACTGGCGAGCCTACGTCTCGCTGGGGCTTGAGGTTGGCCTCGCCCGGGTGTGACAGAACGGGAACGCCTCACGACCCTCGTAGCGTTGCTCCCAACGTGACCCGTCGCCTGATCCCGATGTTCGTGCTCGCTCTCGTCGCCGCCGCGTGCGGCGGCTCGCCCGCGACCGACGGGACGGTGCTCACCCCGAACGAGACGACCACCACGCTCGAGCCTGGCGAGTCGTTTGCCGGCACCACCCCTGCACCCGAGTTCCCCGACGGCCTGGAGTGGCTCAACGTCGAGCGGCCGATCACGCTTACCGAGCTGCGCGGCAAGCTGGTCCTCCTCGACTTCTGGACGTACGGCTGCATCAACTGCATCCACATCATCCCGGACCTCGAGCGCCTCGAGGCCGAGTACGCCGAGGAGCTGGTCGTCATCGGGGTCCACAGCGCCAAGTTCACCAACGAGGGTGACACAGAGAACATCCGCCAGGTGATCGCTCGCTACGGCCTCGAGCATCCGGTGGTCAACGATCACGACTTCACCGTGTGGCGGCAATGGGGAGCCAACGCCTGGCCGACCGTGGTTCTCATCGATCCGGCGGGGAACGTGGTGGGCGGGCACGCCGGCGAGGGGATCTACCCGATCTTCCAGCCGGTGATCGACTCTCTCGTCGAGGAATTCGATGCTCGCGGCCAGATCGACCGTGAGCCGATCGCCCTCGAGGTCGAGCAGCCCCCGTCCACACTGCTGTCGTTCCCCGGCAAGGTGCTCGCCGATGCAGACGGTGGAAGGCTCTTCATCGCCGACACCAACCACCACCGGATCGTGATCGCGGACCTCGCCACCGGCGAGGTGATCGATGTCGCCGGGTCGGGCACCCGCGGCTTCGAGGGCGGGGATTTCGCGGCCGCGACCTTCGACCAGCCGCAGGGGATGGCGCTCGGTGACGGCGGCACCACCCTGTTCGTGGCCGATCTGGGCAACCACGCGATCCGCACCCTCGACCTCGAGGGCCGGACGGTCACGACGCTTCTCGGCGACGGCGATCAGGCTTCGACGTATCCGCCCCGACCGGGGATCGCCCCCGATGTCGAGCTGGCCTCTCCGTGGGATCTGCTTCTCGTGGACGAGCTGCTGTACATCGCGATGGCCGGCTCGCACCAGTTGTGGACAATCGACCTCGACTCGGCACGGTTCGACCCCTTCGCCGGCAGTGGCCGCGAGGGTGTCGCCAACGCCGCCAGGCTGCTCGCAGAGCTGGCCCAGCCGAGCGGTCTGGCGATCGACGACGCGGGCCGGATCTACTTCGCCGACTCGGAGTCGTCCTCGATTCGCTGGGCCGATCCTGGATCCGACGGGTCGACCGGCCTTCTCGCCGGGAGCCCCAGCAATCTGTTCGACTTCGGGCTTGTCGACGGCGTCGGTGCGGAGGCGCGGCTGCAACACCCGCTCGGGATCGTCCACGTGGGCGGCAGCCTCTTCGTCGCAGACACCTACAACTCGGCGATCCGGGTGATCGGTCTCGCCACCGGCGAGGTGGCCACCCTGTCAGGCGGGGTACAGGGGTGGGCGGACGGTGCCGACCCGAGATTCTCAGAGCCGGGCGGCATCTCCTACGGCGGCGGGTGGCTCTACGTCGCCGACACCAACAACCATGTCGTCCGCCGGGTGGATCCTTCGACGGGCGCCGCCGAGACCATCGTGCTCTACGGCATCGAGCGCTTCCCGTACACCGGCGGCGCCATGGCCGACGAGGTGGTGACACTCGATGCGGCGACGGTCGCACCCGGGCAGGGGGCGATCGTCCTCGACCTCGCTCTCCCCGAGGGCTACAAGCTCAACGACATCGCCCCGCTCACGATCGAGTGGTCGGCGGAGGGCGGGGTGGCCAACTTCGGCGGGGGCGCCGTGTTCACCGAGGTCGAGCCGCCGCTGCCCATCGAGATCCCGGTGACCTTCGTCGTGGGCGATGGAGTCGCCAGGGCCGAGGCCACGATCTACTACTGCGAGGACGAGGCCACCGAACTGTGCCTGGTCCACCAGGTGACGCTCGAAGTCCCGGTGACGGTCGCAACCGGCGCGGGCGACACGATCACCCTGGAGTATCGAATCCCCGACCCCGGCTGAGGCCTCGAAGTCGGCCCGGGAGTGTTGGACGGCCCGCGGTGGGGCTGGGGTCCCCGCCTGCGGGAGGAGGGCCGACCAGCGTCTGTTCGCCGCCGAAGGCGGTGAAGTCGGCCCGGGAATGTCACAGCCCCGGCCTGGCCACCATCGCCCACACGACGACGTAGAGGATCGTCATGTCGAGAATCGACATCTTGGCGATCAGGCCGAGGCGTCCCTCCGCCGTGGGATCGTTCTGCTCGATCTCGGAGACCAGCCGCTTGGTCTGCGGGCCGAAGAACGCCATGCCCAGGACCACGGAGGCGGCGAGGCCGATGATCCCGATGAGAATCCATGCCTGGGAGAACTCGAACGCGTCGATCTCGAGCACCATGAGGATGCCGAAGAGCAGGGCCACGATGGAGGCCGGGGCGAACACGCGATTGGAGAGCACCTCGGCGTCCCGGGCGAAGCCGAGCCGGTGCTCCCGGTCGGCAGCCAGGGAACGCCACGTGAAGACCAGCATCAAGGTCCCGCCGCCCACCCACACGATGGCTGCCAGCACGTGGATCAGCTTGTAGGTCTCACTCAGGGTCACGGCTTCACCACCATCGCCCACACCGCGACGAGCATGACCAGGATCACGAACCGAGCGGTCCACGTCACCTTCTTGATCAGGACGCCGGCTGCCGGCCCCTGGCCCGAGGTCATCAGGTTGATGGCGCGTTTCGTGGCCGGGATCAGAAAGCCGATGGCGATACCGAGCGACACGAACACGGCGAGCAGCCCGATCGCGACGAAGGTGTCGGCGTACTCGAAGCCGACGCCTTCTTCGATCATGAGGGAGCCGGCGAAGAACACGATGATCCCGGAAGGCACGAGCACACGAGTCGAGGCGAATCTGAGGTCGCGTGCGAAGCCCAGCCGGTGTGGCGGCTCGGCGGATGAGAGGCGGGCGGCGAAGAACTGCGCCATGATCGATCCACCGACCCAGACGATTGCGGCGAGAACGTGGATGAACTTGTAGGTCTCGAACACCGACGAGATGCTACGTGGCGCGTCAGGCGATCGCCACGATCGCCGGCTGCCGTCTTTGCAGAAGGCAGATGAGAGCGCCAACCAGGAGTGCCGCGATACTGAGCGATGCCATGAGCTCCCACAGAGACGATATGGGTGTTGCGGCTCTCATCGGGCTGGTGCTGGCGGTATTCGGGCTCGTCTACGTCGTGGGCCGGGCGTCGATCCCGACCTTCCCGTCGGTAGCCGAGGGCATCCTGGCGACCTCCAGCACCGAGGCTTCACTGGCAGGCGTCCGGGATGCCGGCCTCGTCGAGGCACTCCACCGTGAGCGCCTCTCCTCCGGGTTCCCCGCAGTGATGGATGTGATGGGAGCCGTCGATGCCCGCCTGGCATTCCCCCACGCCGATGCGCCGACGGTCTGGCGGCCCCTGCAAGGTGAGCGTCCCGACCTGGCCGACGGGATCCCGATCGATGTGGACGTGCGGTACGCGACGTCCGACATCACCTTCCGGTTGCTCGCCGGTGCAGCCGAGCCCGGTGTCCTTCAGACAGACCGGATGACCGTCGTGTTGACCATGGGTGGCCGGTCGTTCGTGGCGGGGACGGGGGACTGCTCGCTGGAGCTGAGCCGGTCCGGGTACGCACCGTTCATCCGCCCGGGCGTGGTGGAGGTCGTGGTGCCCTACTTCGACGGCGAGATCCGGTGTGTGGATGTGGCCGAAATACGATCCGGCGACACGATCTCCTTCACTGCGGCGTTCGGGTACGAGTTCGGGCATTGACCCGGCCTAGGCTCGCTGGATGAGTTCCGAGGGTCCCGACGTCCCCCGACGGTCCATCTGGCGCCGCATCGAGCGCCGGTTCGTGGGCTTCTGGATGTCCCTGGTCCTCTGGTTCGTGGAGCGGCGTCTTCTGAAGGACGAGCAGGGCGACCGAGGATAGGGATCGTCGCGAGGCGGCGATGGTGTGCCCCGTCGGTTTCCCACGTGTTGCCGCTCGGCGGAGGAAGCCGGTCTCCGCGGCGTGGGGCGTCCTACTCGCGTCGTCTGAACAGGTCGAAGAGGAACGCCAGGACGAATGCGCCGCCCACCGACACGAGAGTGATGGGCAGCCAGTCCGTCACCCGTTGCGCCGTCGAGGCGATGGCGGCTCCGAGGAAGGAGCCGGCTGCGATCAAGCCGAAGGTCAGCCGGTAGCCGGCGCGCCGTACCGTCGCTTCGAGGCGTTGCGCGCCGAAGTCGATCCGCATCCTGGGCCCCGGTCGAGCACCCACCAGGCGCTCGATGGCCTCGGCCATCCGGGTGAGCCGCACCCGCAGCTTCTGGGACTGATAGAAGATCCGCTGCGGGTTGAGTTTCTCGCGCAGTCCGCCGGTCAGGGTTCGCATCAGGAACTTGCCTGCCACGTCGAACGGATCCAGGTCGGGATCCATCTCGCCGGTGGCGAGCTGCATCTGGGCCATGGCCTTGGCGGTGAGGGTCATCGACGCCGGCAACGGGATTCGATGTCGCAGCGAGATCTCGGTCATCTCCTGCAGGATGGGCCCCAGCTGCAGATCGCTCAGAGGGACGTTGCGATACTTCGCCATGAGGCGGCCCAGGTCATGGGTCACGGCGGCGACGTCGAGATCCTCGCGCTCGGCGCCGTGGGCCAGCATCAGGGTCACATCGGTGAGGAAGTCGACGTCCTCCTGCCAGAACGCCATGAGCAG
>DATHSA010000031.1:0-63456 GCA_035464675.1 Acidimicrobiia bacterium | reverse complement strand
TTCGCCCGACGGGCGACGGGCGACGGGCGACGGGCGACGGGCGACGGGCGACGGGCGACGGGCGACGCTACTCCTCGATCAGCCCCAGCAGCCCCATCAGATACCGCGCCAACTCGCTGTCGGGGTCGAGGCTTGCCCTCCGGAAGGCGTCGGCCTGGAGAGCACCCGGGTCACACTCCAGAGCGGCACCCCGGGCGTCGAGGGAGTCGCCTTCCTGTTGCAGCGCGACGATCGGCTCCGGCCAGCGCTCCGGGTCGGCCAGATCACGGGCATCCATCTCGTCGAGTACCTCGATGAGGATCTCGAACCAGTCCGCCATGTCTGCGGCCAGCCGGGCACACGTGTCGTCCTCGATCGTCGTCGTCGTCGTCGGCCCAGGGGGGGCCGTCGTCGGCGGAGCAGGAGTCGGAGAGTCGCAGCCAACGATGACGAGGGCGATGAGGATCGCGGCGCGCTTCACGGTCAGGCGAGGGTAGGAGACTTCGAATCTCAGCGAGCCGCCTTGCGGGCTCGCAACGAGTACATGAGGGGCACCCGGTCGCGCCGGTCGCCGGAGAAGCGCCAGAGCCCGTCATCCGACTCGGTCATCGACGGGTGACCCTTCCACTCCAGTGCGCGATGCTCGACGAAGAGGTCGATTTCCAGGCCACGGGAGGTGAGCGAGCCCATCACCTCGGACAACGCGTGGTTCCACTCGTAGGTGCGAGTGTGGGCGATCGCGCCCGACCCCAGATACGTCGTGTCGTCGTCCCAGGACACGGGATCCGGTGTCTCGAAGTATGGGTAGGCGATGCTCAGCCGCTCGGGGGCCTCCTCGTCCCACTCGAGGGACCACAGGACCGGGTGCGCTTCGCGCAGGTACACCAAACCGCCCGGGGCGGTCACTGCCTCGACGACTTCGCCCCAACGATCGATGTGTGGAAGCCAGTTGAGCGCGCCTACTCCCGTGTAGACGATGTCGAACTGCTCGCCGGCCAACGCCGTCGGGGTGTCGTACAGCTCGGTCACCACGAACCGGCCCGGGGTGCCCGACTCGTCGGCAAGCCGACGGGCGGCGGCGATCGCCTCCTCCGAGAAGTCGATGCCGGTGACCACCGCGCCAAGCCGCGCCCATGACAGGGTGTCCATCCCGAAGTGGCACTGGAGGTGCAGGAGGCTCTTGCCGGTCACGTCCCCCACAAGGGCGCGATCCCTCTCGACGACCCCCGAAATGCGCTCTCGATCCGCGGCGAACCCCGGAGCGTCGTAGCCATCACGCTGCCAGTGGATGGCCACCCGATCGTCCCAGTTCGCCCGGTTGGCTTCTCGGTATTCGTCCACAGAGGCAAGCGTATCGGCCGCCCGGGTCCGAGCTCAGGGGTCGTTCTTCGTCTCGATGCATGGATCGGGCACTTCGGCTCCCGGGGACTTCGGATCCTCGCCCAAGCGTCTCCCCCACAGACCCGCCGGCGTCGTCCGCCCACCAGGACTTGACGGGCGACGGGCGACGGACGACGGGCGTCAGACCTTCCGTGCCTCGCCCTCCACCAGCAGCTCGTCGACGATGCCCACGATCACGGCACGGATCGGAGCGGTCGAGTCGCCCACTACCTGGCGCGCCGAATTGCCCTCGTCGATGATCAGCACCGTCTCGTCTGCGCCGGCGCCCACCGCGTCGACACAGATGAGGTACCCGCCCGTGTCCTCGCCGTCCGCATCGAGCATGTCACAGAGCAGCAACCGGCGATTGTCGTAGATCGGGTGGCTGATGGTCGACACGACGGTCCCGGCGACCCGGCCCATCTTCACGATGATCGCTCCACGTGATCCACGATTCCCACGATGGCGTGATCGACGGGGACGAATGGCTCGGGCATTGCCAGAGCGGCCTCCCGGCTCCCGACGATGTAGACCAGTTCACCAGGCCCGGCCATGGAGACCGCGTCGGCGGCGACGACCTGGCGGCCCTGCGGGCTCTTCTCCCGATCGAGCGGCTGGACGATGAGGAACCGGACGCCCTCCAATCCCTCGTATTTGACGCTGGCGACGACGGTCCCGGTGACCTCAGCCAGCTGCATCGTCCCTCCCGAGGCGGATCCCGAAGCGCCGGTCGGAGAGAAGATTGTTGCCCATCTCGCTGTGGATCTGCGGGATCACGACCGAGCCGACCACCGAGTCAGGCCGGACTCTCGACACGCCGATGGCAACGGCGGCCTCGACATCGGACACCGACCCACAGAAGAGGGCATAGCCCTTGCCGCCGAGGCCATCCGCCATGTTGATC
This sequence comes from Acidimicrobiia bacterium, assembly GCA_035464675.1. Classification (GTDB taxonomy): domain Bacteria; phylum Actinomycetota; class Acidimicrobiia; order Spongiisociales; family UBA11373; genus JAUYIV01. The sequence goes on along the minus strand of DATHSA010000031.1, from coordinate 61,193 downwards.
TCCATCAGAGAGATGGCCGCACCCTTGACCGCGGCATCGGCGGCCTCGAGCGTCGCCGCCACGGTGGTCGTCTCGATGACCCCCACCGCCTCGCCCGATCCCGGAACCCGGACGCCGCGCACGGCCTCGATGACATCCGGATGAACGTCGCGCAGGAACACCTCGTCGACGATCGACGCGCCGCCGATTTCGCGCCCTGCGGCGAGCGCCTCCTCGACGTCGGCGACGTCCCCGCCGACCAGAACCAGAAACTTGCCCGGATGCACGGTACCGGCGACCAACTCCGCCACAGGGCCACGTTTGACCATCGCGTCGCCCGCCCGGATCCCCGCTGCGACCGAGTCGAACTCGAGAAGCCCGATCGCCGGGTCCACGTCAGACGATCCTCAGGGCGCCGACGACGGCGATGCGGCGCTCCCGGGTGAAAGTGATCGGCCGGGTCATCCCATCGCCCGTGGGGCTGGCGATCGAGAAGGATGTGAATCCCTCGCCCCCCTGGCCCAGCCCGGCGTAGTTGGGCCCGTTGGCGATGAAGATCGACACGTTGATCGACCTGGCCATCCGGGTGATCGTCGAGACATTCGTCGAGTGGATCGACGCGGTATGCCGGAACCGGTGCTCGGATGCGATCGCCAGCTCGATGGCGGCGTCCACATCGGGTACCCGGGTGACCGGGAGGACGGGCATCATCTGCTCGGTCCAGACGAGGTTGTGTTCGTTGGGGACGTCGGCGACCAACACCCGGGGGTCGCCGTCGACGTCCACCCCGGCGGCCGCGGCGATGTCTCGGGCGTCCTTGCCTATCCACGAGCGATTGATCACGCCCGGCTTCCCGGGCGGCCCCATGGTCTCGAAGATGACACGCTCGACCTTCTTCAACTCGTGCTCCTTGAGCACGTGCCCGCCTGCGCGACCCATGGCCCGGACCAGCTCGTCGGCGATCGACCGCACCGCGATCACCGTCTTCTCGTCGGTGCAGATCACGTTGTTGTCGAACGACGCGCCGGCGACGACATCCCGGGCGGCCTTCTCGACGTCGGCCGTCTCGTCCACGACTGCGGGCGGGTTGCCCGGCCCGGCGGTGATCGCCCGTTTGTCGGTCTTCAGCGCCTCGCGGACCACTCCGGGGCCCCCTGTGACCAGAAGCACCCGTACCTTCGGATGGTGCATGAGGGCCTGGGCGCTCTCGATGGTCGGCTCGGGAATGCCGGCAACCAGGTTGGGTGGACCTCCCGCCGAGAGAATCGCCCGGTTGATGAGCCGGATGTTCTCTGCAGACACCCTCTTGGCGTTGGGGTGGACGTTGAACACCACGCCGTTGCCACCGCTGAGGATGGCGATCGTGTTGTTGATGATCGTGGAGGTCGGATTGGTGGTCGGTGTCACCGCCCCGATGAGCCCGAACGGGGCGTGCTCGGTGACCATCATCCCCGCGGAACCGGTCTCGATGAGCGGCTCCAGGTCCTCGGGGCCCGGTGTACGCGTCGTGACCAGGATGTTCTTGCGTACCTTGTCCTCGGCCCTGCCCAGGCCGGTCTCGGCATGGGCCGCTTCGGCCAGGTACTCCGCGCTCTCCAGCATCGCCTTCCGGATCGAGGCGATCACGGCCTCATGGAGGTCGGTCCCCGCCGCGGCGTACGTGCGCTGAGCGTGCTCGGCGGCGTCCACCGCCTCGTCGATCGTGGCGAAGATGCCCTCGCCCAGGCTGGCGTCGGGCACCTCGACCGGTGCCCTGGCGTCGGTGGGGATGCGATCCGGCGTCCCGCCGAGGCGCTCGCGCACCCGGGCGATGACCGCCTGGATCTCCTTCTCGTCGAAGCGCGTCACTTGGTGTACTTCACGTCGCCGCCGACCTCCCAGGTGTCGACGATGGCCATGACGACGGCGTCACAGGGCCGGTCGCGCGTCATCGCTGTCTGACGGGCGGACGAGCCCGTGGCGAACATCACGATCTCGCCCACGCCGGCGCCCACCGCGTCTGCGGCGATCACGTATCCCCCGGTCTCGCTCTCGTCGACGTCGATCTGCTTGATCACGAGGAACTTGAGCCCCTCCATCGTGGGCTCCTTGTCCGTGGCGACGAGCGTGCCGGCGACGCGGCCGAGCAGCACTGGGTGCTCCCCCCGCCCTCTACGAGGACTCCGCTTCGGCCTCTTCGCTGCGGCCGAGCGGCAGGACCATGTCGATGTTCACGTGCGGACGGGCGATGACGTGCGTGGAGACGACCTCGCCGACCTTCTCGGCGCCCCGGGTGCCGGCGTCCACTGCCGCCTTCACCGCGGCGACATCGCCCCGGACGACTGCGGTCACATAGCCGCCGCCGGTCTTCTCGTAGGACACGAGCTCGACCTTGGCGGCCTTCACCATCGCGTCCGCCGCCTCGACCATCGCGGCGAAACCGCGGGTCTCGATCATTCCGAGTGCTTCAGCCATGGGCTCTCGCTCTTCCTTTCTTCCTTGGATCTGTTCAGGAGGCCTCGCGGCCTTCGAGGCCCTCGAGGGCCGCGACGGCAGCGCGCCAGCCGACATCGATGTCCCGCTCCTCGCCCCCGAGGTAGACCCGTCCCAGCGACCCGAACGACCGCACCTCGAGGACGTTGATGTTCGCCGCCTTTTCGGCCTCGTTGGCGGCAAGCGGGGCGTAGGAGGCCGGCTCCATCTCGAGGACGTAGAGGGTCTGGCCGGGGATCAGCATCTGTCCGTGGCGCATGCGGTTGATCAACTGGGCCTGGTGGTCGTCGATCCGGCGAATGATCTGGCTGGAGGCGATGCGAGGCTTGATGCGATCGTCCTCGGAGGCACCAATGTCTTCGAGAATGGCGGCTCCGGCGGCGCGTACTTCGGCCTGGGACGGCGAGTGGACCTCGAGGAGACCGAAGTACCGCTCGACGATCTGCATGCCAGGCTTCACCTGGGTCGCCTTGAGGGCGACATCGGTCAGGCGGTTGATCTCGATGCCGGGCGAGATCTCGACATACAACGAAGCGTCCCCGGCCAGCGGAAGGAAGCCCTGAGCGACCGTCCCCAGGAACGCCGCGTACTGGGGTTGCAGGCTGTCCAGGAACGAATAGCCCCGCAGATCAATACTGCTCACTCGTTGTCCCTCCCGTCACGATCTGAACTCCTGCCGACGCCCCGATCCTGGTCGCACCCGCTGCGATCATCTGCCGAACGTCGTCGGCGCTGCGGATTCCGCCGGATGCCTTGACGCCGACCCGGGGACCCACTGCCTCGCGCATCAGGGCGACGTCGTACACCGTCGCCCCGCCGCCGCCGAACCCCGTCGAGGTCTTCACGAAGTCGGCCCGGGCCTTCACCGCGAGCCGGGAACCGATCACCTTCTCCTCGTCGGTCAGCATTGCCGTCTCCAGGATCACCTTGCACACCGCACCCGCCTCCCGGCAGGCCTCGGCCACTCCGGCCACATCGCGTTCGACGAGGGCGAAGTCGCCGGACTTCAGCGCCCCTACGTTGATCACCATGTCGATCTCCCGCGCGCCATCGCGGATTGCGCGCCGCGCCTCCATGGACTTGATCTCCGGCATCGACGCCCCGAACGGGAACCCTACGACCGCGCAGGCCACGACGTCGGAACCCTTGAGCCTCTCGGCGACACGCTTCATCCACACCGGGTTGACGCAGACGGAGGCGAAACCGAATTCCATCGCCTCGTCGCACATTCGGTCGATGTCCGATGCGGTGGCGTCCGGCCGCAAGAGGGTGTGATCGATGAACCCGGCGAGGTCGGTGGGGACATCGGCGCCGGACCCGTTGAACGAGACCCTGGTGGCGCCGGCGGCGAGGACCGAGCGCACCTTGTCGACCGAGTGGACCACGCAGTCGCCGACGCAGGTGAGGCACTCGTCCCAGGTCTCTCCGGCGACGGCGGCGAGCACCTCCCGGGTGATCGCCTCGATGAGGTCGTCGCGCTCGGTCACACGGCCTCCTCGACCCGGCGGGCGTCGAGGGCGTCGATCTTGGCGACCCGGCGGGCGTGCCGGCCCTCGGCCCACGGCGTTTCCAACCACTCCTCGACGATCTGCCATGCGAGGGCCTCCCCAATCAGACCGGCCCCGAGGGTGAGGACGTTGGCGTGATTGTGCTCCCGGCTGTTCCGGGCGGAGGAGATGTCGTAGCAGAGGGCGGCCCGCACACCCGGAACCTTGTTGGCGGCCATCGCCGAACCGATCCCGGCGCCGTCCACCATGATCCCCGCCTCGCACTCCCCCGAAGCGACCTTTCGGGCCACGGCGAAAGCGAAGTCCGGGTAATCCACCGACTCGGTTGAATCGGTGCCGCAGTCGACGACCTCGCGGCCGGCCTCGCGCAGACGGAAGAGGATGCGCTCCTTGAGGCGGAACCCGCCATGGTCTGCCCCGACGGCGATCGCCCCGCGAGCCGGGGACGAGGGGGCCGGTTCGGCCGCGTCTTCGAGCGTCGGAGATGCAGTGACGGCATCCACGACCCGCGTCACGAGGGCGCGGACATCGTCTTCACTCGGGATCCGGCGACCAGGCACCCGGCGATTATCCCATGCCCGGCACCACCCCCGCGGTTTGCGAGGCAAGCGCCGCCTCCCGCCGCAACTACGTCGCCCGTCGCCGGTCGCCGGTGTCCCGTCGGACCGGGCGTCGGGAGACGGGAGGTGGGTCTCGATTCCGCAACGGCCACAGGAGATCGTCGGTGCCCCGGCCTAACCTCCAAGCCATGCCCGACTCGGCGTTCACCTGGGATCAGCGGCCCCCGCGGCCGCCGCCGAAGCGGAGGGAGGCAGACCCCGCCGTCGACCGCGAGCCGGCTGTCGGAGGCCGCATCGATCTCCGCGATGCGGAGCATCGGTTCGGCGTCTCGGTGGCGACCCTGCGGAGATGGGCAAGGGACGGCGCCGTGGATGCGGTCAAGGTATCTGGCCCCAACGGGAGGCAGTGGATGGTCACGGCCGAGTCGGTGGCCCACCGCCTGGCGCATCGGGCGGGGGAACCGCCGCCCGCTCCCCGGGTAGGAGCCACCGGGCCGACCGCCGACGGATCGGCGATGCTGGTGCCGCGCGACGCCTGGGATCGGCTCATGGACCAGTTGGGGAACATCCACGAGGCGGGGCTGCTCCTCGCCGAGGCCCGCGAGCGCGCCGCGAAGGCCGAGACCGAGGCCGAGTTCCTCCGCGAGCGACTCGGTGAGCTCCGTGCGGAGCGCGACGAGTTGACGCGGCCGGAGGCCGAGAGCACCCCCGAAATCACGCGTCCGCGAGAGACGGCGCGTCGCAGCAGGCCCACCGCGTGGGAGGCGATCAAGACCTGGTGGAAACGGTAGGCCGAATCGCGATCGCGGCCTCTGTCTCAGCCGTTCCCTCCCGCCGTCCTCGACGGGGGACGCCGGGTCAGCAGTTCAGTTCGAAGGCGCCCTCGAGGGGCGACTCGGCGCCCTCGTCGAAGGACTCGAAGGTGAGTCCGCTCGCGGAGACCAGATTCCCTTCGATCGACACCACGCCGATGTCGACCCGGGCCGCGTAGCCGACGGTGTCCCCGGAGAAGGGATCGCCGATGTCGACGAGGATGTCGTCGCCTGCGAAGTCGCTCTCTTCACTGAACCGGGTGAAGTCGAGGCTCACCTCGACCCCCTCCGAGTTCGTCCCGAATCCCTGACCGGTCGCCAGGATCGAGCCCCCACCGGCGGCGGCCTCCTGCTCCTGGAGGAAGCAGCGGGCACTGTCGAATTGGATCGTCTCGTCGCCGAGCGTCAGGAACCCGCCGGACGCGGATGGCGTCGGGGTGCCGCCGTTGGAGCCGGCGTCGGTCTGACCTCCTGGTGCAGCCGTGGTCGGTGTGGTCGCATCGTCGTCGCCGCACGCGGCTCCGACGAGGACCACGACGAGGATCGCGAGGAACATGTGACGAGTCTTCAAGGAGAAACCCCTCTCGGTGTTTGCTTCCCGGCGACACTAACGGTGCCGGCGGAGCAATCCGGGCTAGCGTCACGCCCCGATGGCCACGGCTCCGATCATCGCCACGACCGATCTCAGGTTCTCGTATGGCGACATCGTGGCGATCGACGGGGTCTCGCTCGAGATCCCACCCGGACGCATCGGTCTGGTCGGCGCCAATGGAGCCGGCAAGACGACCCTGCTGAAGATCCTGCTCGGCGTCCTGCCGGCGGCGGCCGGTCGGGTCGAGGTGCTCGGCCACTCAGTCGGAGCCGAGAGGCTCGAAGTCCGCTCGCGCGTGGGCTGGATGCCCGAGAGCGCCTGCCTCCCGCCCGATCAGACCGCTGCCGACTTTCTCGGCTACGCCGCCGAACTGGGTGGGCTGCCGGTCCGAGCGGCCCGTCAGCGGGCGAGCGACGTACTGAGCCTCGTCGGCCTGCATGAGGAGCGGTTCCGATACATCAGGGAGTTCTCGACGGGAATGAAGCAGCGGGCGAAGCTCGCCCAGGCGATAGTCCACGACCCTGCCCTGGTGCTCCTCGACGAGCCCACCGCCGGTCTCGACCCCGAAGGGCGCGAGGAGATGCTGGACCTGGTCACCCGGCTCCAGGACTTCGGGATCGACGCCATGATCTCTTCACACGTGCTCACCGATATCGAGCGGACCTGCGACTGGGTCGTGATGCTCGACGGCGGCCGGGTGCTCCGGTCGAGTCCCCTCACCGACCTGTCCACCACCGACGAGGTCGAAATCGAGGTGATCGGCGACATCGAGGCCGTGGCGAACCGGGCCCGTGCCCTGGGCGCGACTGCGGAGGTGTTCGGCACCGTTCTCCATCTGAGGGCCCCTGATCGCGACCCGTTCGAGATCGCCCGTGATGCGGTCGCGGACAGCGACGTCTCGTTGCGGCGCCTCGGAGCACGTCGCACCACCCTCGAAGACGTCTTCATGGGCGAGGAGACGGCATGACCGAGGGCGTCGTCTTCGATCTCGGCTGGCGCCCCCACGATGGACCGAGGCTGGGCCGTGCCGGTGCGCGTCGAGCCCTCTACAAGGATGGCCTGCGCCGGGTGCTCGGTCTGCGGCGAAGAGCCCGAAGCAAGGTCTTCCCGTTCACGCTGATGGCCATCGCCCTCCTCCCGGCGCTCTTCTTCGTCGCCTTCAGCGTGATCGCAGGCGAGTTCGACCCGACAGCGACCTTGTTCGGACACAGCCAGTACTTCGATCTCACCGGGGCCCTGGTACTCATCTTCACCGCACTCGCGTCGAGCGAGCTCCTTGTTCCCGACAGGGTCAACGGCACCCTGGCGATATACGCGTCTCGACCGCTCACGGTCGGCGACTACGTGGCGATGCGCGCTGCGTCTCTCGCGACGGTCGTGTTCGGCTTCCTGTGGCTTCCCCACGTCGTCCTGTTCCTCGGACGCGCCTGGGTCAACGGTTTTGCGACGTACGTCGGCGACAACTGGGAGGTGCTGTGGGAGACGGCGCTGTCGTCCGCCGTCTACTTCGCCGCCTATGCCCCTCTCGGCTTCCTGATCGCGGCGTTCTCGAAGCGAACGTCGGTCGCCGCGGGCGTCTATCTCGGGGTGATCACCATCTCCAGCGCAGCAGCCCGCGGCCTCCTCGAAGCAGGCTTCGACTTCGTCGCGGTGTTCGCGTTCCAGCACCACCCCGGGTACGTGAAGGACTGGATCATGGATTCGACCACCCACCAGTGGATCCCGTCGGACGCCGGGTTCGACGCCTCGGTGTCGCTGTTGATGATCCTCGTCGTGGCGGCTCTATGCGGCTTCGTCGTCCTGGCGCGACAGCGGAGGGCGGGATGACCTCCCCCGAGTCCGTCCCCGACCCCACTGTCGAGGTTCGCGACGTCTCCAAGTGGTTCGGCCAGAAGGTCGCGGTCTCCGATGTCTCGTGCTCCTTCGGCTCCGGCGTGAGCGGCCTGCTGGGACCGAATGGGGCCGGCAAGACGACGCTCCTAAGGCTGATCTGCGGGCTCCTGACGCCGTCCGACGGCGAGGTGTCGATCCTCGGCGCCAACCCCCGGCGGGATCACCGCGTGTACCGCAAGGTGGCGATGGTGCCCGAAGAAGACGCCGTATACGGGTACCTCACGGCCCGAGCATTCGTCTCGTACGCGGCCGACCTGTCAGGGGTGGCACGGAGCGGCGTCGACGATGCGATCTCCACCGTGGACCTGCAGGGCGCCGCCGACCGACCCGTATCGGGATTCAGCAAGGGGATGCGTCAGCGGGCCAAAGTCGCCGCGGCCCTCGTCACAGATCCCGAGGTGCTGATTCTCGACGAACCGCTCAACGGGACCGACCCGGTGCAGCGAGCCCACCTGATCGAGGTATTCCGGCGCATCGCCGCAACAGGACGCACCGTGATCGTCTCGTCCCACGTGCTCGCCGAGGTCGAGCGCATGGCCGACCGGGTCATCGCAATCGTCGATGGCCGGCTGGCTGCTGCGGGCGAGGTGCACGCCATCCGGCGGGCGATGGCGGACATCCCCTATCGGATCCGCATCGACACGGAGGAGCCGCGCCGGCTGGCGGCGACCCTCATGGAGGCCGACTGCGTCACCTCCGTGACGGTCGCCGGGTCGACGATCCACGTCGAGACCTCCGACCTTCCCGACCTCGGGCGCCGGGTGCCCCGGGTGGCCCGGCAGCTGGGTGTCAGACTCACCGCCTTCGAGCCCGAGGACGAGTCACTCGAGAGCGTGTTCCGCTATCTGATCCGGAGACGAACTTGAGGCCCTTCATCTCGATCTTCCGTGTGACTTTGCGTCAGGTGGTGGGCGGCAAGAGGTGGATCGTCCTCGGACTGCTCGCCCTTCTGCCGGCAGTGGTCATGTGGTTTTCATCGCTCGACGTGTCGGCTTCCGAGGCGGTCACCAGGTACCAGGATGCGCCCCTGCCGACCCTCCTGCTCCTGGTGCTTCCCGTCGTGGCGCTGGTGATCGGATCGGGCGCGCTCGGCGATGAGCGACGCGACGGGACACTCTCGTTCCTGTTGGTCAGACCGATCCGGCGCTCGACCATCACCGCGGCCAAGCTCGCAGCATCATGGGTTTCGGCCACCCTGATCGCCGGAACGGCCGGGGCTCTGGCGGCTGGGGTGCTTGCGTTCCGTGCGGGCACCTGGAGCGAGCTGGTGCCCACGATCGTGGCGGTTGCCGTGACTGCGGCCGGATACACGGCGGTCTTCATGCTGCTCGGCCACATCACCTCACGCGCGGTGCTCATCGGCCTCGTGTATCTCTTCGTATGGGAGTCGGGCATCTCGTTCGCCGCGCCGTCGCTCGCCAACGTCTCGCTCTCCCGCATCGGACTCACTGCCTATGTCGGGCTGGTGCCGGAATCGGCCTCGAATCTTCGGGAGCCGCTCGGTTCCCTCGCCCCCGGTGTCGGCGGAGCCGCCGCCAAAGCGCTCGGAATCGCCGTGGTCTGCGTCCTGTTCGGCGCGTTCCTGCTCAAGAGAAGAGACGCTGCCGGGGAGTGACATGACGGCTGCCGTCTCCGTGGCCGACTGGAGACAGGAGGGCCGACCTGATCGACCCCGGACAGGTCCTGCGCCTCCCCCAGGCCTGACCGAAGCGCCTGAATGAGAGGCCGCCCACGCAACGCCCGGGGGCGGTCTCGTGTCCAGCCGCTCCACCGCATGTCGTGCTGGTAGCTGAAGGCTGGCGGCTTCCTCGCTACCTTTCCGCCGGTGACCGACCCGGTGCCGCGCCCCCCGCCCGGCTTCCCTCGCCAGAGCATGTACCGGCGCATGGGAATCGCCGCCGCCATCGTCGCCGGAGGAGTCTTTCTCTCGAGGATCCTCGGTCTGGTCCGTCAGATCGTCTTCGCCTGGCTGCTCGGAGCGGGGGCCACCGGCGACGAGTACTTCGTCGCCTTCGTGATCCCGGATCTCCTCAACTACCTGCTGGCCGGCGCCTACATGGCGATCACGCTGATCCCCCTCCTCGCGAAGCGGTTCGCCGTGGGTGACGAGGACGACGCCCGCCGTGCCTTCTGGGCGGTGACCCGACCGCTCACGCTCGCCATCGCGGGCCTCGTGCTGATCGCCATGCCGTTCGTCGAGACGATCCTGCGAACGATCGAACCGGGGTTCACCGAGGCACAGGTTCGAGAAGCGGCACGATTGACCCGGATCGTCCTCCCCGCCCAGCTGTTCTTCATCCTCGGCCAGCTGTTCACCGCGTGGCAGTTCGCCCGTGAGAAGTTCGTGATCCCGACGCTCGGGCCGATCGTCTACAACCTCGGAATCATCGCCGGCGGCCTCCTCGGCGGGATCGGCCGCGACGACCCGGGCGCCGACGGATTCGCGTGGGGCGCACTCACCGGGGCCTTCGTCGGGATCTTCGTGCTCCAGTGGTGGGGCGCTCATCGCGAGGGTCTGCGGCTTCCCGGATCAATCCGGGGACGACACCCGGCCGTACGGCGCTACTTCGCACTCGCCATCCCGCTGATGCTGGGCCAGTCGCTGGTGGTGCTCGATGAGCAGTTGGGCAGGGCTTTCGGCTCCCTCACCGAGGACGGCGGAGTGTCGTGGCTCACCTTCGGCCGACAGACGATGCTGGTGCCGGTGGGGGTCATCGCACAGGCGGCCGGCGTCGCCGCCTACCCGTTCCTGGCGCGACTCGCCGCCGAGGGGAAGCATCGGGAAATGGCGGCAGCGGTGGGGCGGGCGGTGCGGTTCGTCGTGGTCCTGAGCCTCGCCGCCGCCGCGGGCCTCATGGCGATGTCGATCCCGATCGTCCGCACGCTCTATGAGCGGGGATCGTTCGAGCCCATGGACACGATCGCCACCGCGGGCACCGTCGTCCTGTTCGCCATCGGGGTGCCGATGTGGGGAATCCAGCAGATCCTGGCCCGCGGGTTCTATGCCCGCGAGGAGATGTGGGCTCCGGTCGTGATCGGCACCGCCGCCACGGTCGCGGCAGTCCCGATCTACTGGGTACTCCACGAGGCGATGGGCGTCGACGGCCTGGCGCTCGCCTCGAGCCTCTCGATCACCTTGTACACGATCGGCCTGGCGACCGTCTGGTACCGCCGCACCGCCACCGTCGAGATGTTCCCGGTGGTTCGGACCCTCGCCGGAAGCCTCCCACTGGCCGCCGCCGCCGGCGTCGCCTCCTGGCTGGCCTCCGAGTGGGTGCTCGACACCCTCGGCGCGCAGGGCTTCTTCAACAACCTCGTCGCGCTCACCGTCGGAGGCATCGTGCTCGTGTCGATAGCTCTGGGCCCATCACCCGTGCGGAGGGACCTGGCACGGAGATGAGCGATCGTCGGCAAGGGGGTGGAAACACCCGGTCGGGCGATCTAGGCTGCTCTCGCTAGCCGCACGGAGACCCGTGCGACCCTGGGGAGCGGCGCTCTGGAGCCGCTCCCCTCTCTTCGTAGGAATCGCCCAGAACGCGACCGGTGAATCGACACGCGCATCGACGTGCAGATCGCCGTCCCGAGCGAAGCGCGGGCCCCTACGTCTTGGTCTTCTGGAAGATGTCCGCGATCTCGGCGATCAGCTCCAGCAACTCGTCCCCGACCTCGGGGTCCATCGACTTCTTGGCGTCGCCTGCCTTCTTGGTGGCCCGCCAGAAGAGATCGTGGAGCTGCGGGAACTCCTCGACGTGCGGTGGCTTGAAGTAGTCGGTCCACAACACCCATAGGTGGTGCTTGACCAATTCGGCACGCTGCTCCTTGAGGATCACGCACCGCTGGCGGAAGACCTCGTCGTCGGAGTCCTGGTACTTCTGCGCGATCGCTCGTACGGACTCAGCCTCGATGCGTGCCTGGGCGGGGTCGTAGACGCCGCACATGAGGTCACAGTGCGCGTGGGCGATCCGCTTCGGCTTCAGCAACGCCATGCCGTTCTCGTCTCCTGTTCGCTGGGAATCTCACCCTACACTCGCCCCGGTTGGCACCGGAAGGCCGCGATCTGGCCGGTTCATCGACGCTCAGAGCCCTCGGATCGGTGCTGCTCGCCGCGGTTGCCGGGCGCCTCACCCGCTATGAGATCGCCGAGGATTCGATGTTCCCGGCCCTCACGGCGGGCGACTGGGTGCTCGCCACGAAGCGCCCCCGAAGGATTCTGCCGGGCCAGGTGGTCGTCTTCGAGATGCGTCCCGGGTTCGAGGCCGTAAAGCGCGTCGCAGTCGCGCCACCCGGCGTCGAGGGCCTCTGGCTCCTCGGCGACAACCCGGGGGCCGGGAGCGTCGACAGCCGATCGCTGGGGCCGATCGATCCAGCCCGGGTGACGGCAAGGGTTCTGCTCAGATACCGCCCTCTCCGGTTGAAGGCGATCTGACGGGCGACGGGCGACGGGCGACGGCGTAGCCTCCCGCCAATGAACCCAGCTCGAGCCCTCCTCCGCCTCCTCGGCCGCCGGCTCCCGGTCACGTCCGGGGCGCTCGACGTGGAGGGGCTCATCGGGCCGGTGACGATCCACCGGGATCGCTTCGGCGTCCCTCATGTCGAGGCCACGACGCCCGACGATGCCTGGTTCGGGCTCGGTTTCTGCCAGGGACAGGATCGCGCCTTCCAGATCGAAACCCGTATCCGGGTGGTCCGCGGCACCCTGGCCGCCCTGGTCGGCCGTGATGCCCTGGCCGTCGACGAGCTGTCGCGCCGGGTGGGGTTCGCCAGGTACGGCGAGGCGGTGCTCGCCGGCATGCGGCGCCACCACCGTTCCGGCTACGAGGCATTCGCCGCCGGAGTACGCGCCGGGATCGATCGCGGGCGGGGTGGCCGGGTCCACGAGTTCACGCTGCTGCGCACCCGGCCGACGCCCTTCTCCGCCGCCGACGCCGTCGGCTTTCTCGCCGTCCAGGCGTTCGCCCTGGCTTCGAACTGGGACACCGAGCTCGCCCGCCTGCGGATGCTGGCACTCGACGGACCCGAAGCGGTGGCCGCCCTCCACCCGCCCTATGCCGCCGACCTTCCTGTCTCGGATCGTCCCGGCGAAGCTGCCGGCCGGGTGGTCGACGCCCTCGCCGGCGACCTGGCGCGGGCCCGGGAGCTGTTCACCCCCGGAGGGGGGTCGAACAACTGGGCGCTGGCCGGTCGCAAGACCAGGACCGGGCGCCCGCTCCTGGCCAACGATCCACATCTCGCCCCGGTGCTGCCGGCTCACTGGTACCTGGCGCACCTGAGCACCCCGGACTGGAGCGTCACCGGGGCCTCGCTCCCGGCCGTTCCGACGTTTGGGGCCGGTCACAACCAGCACGCCGCTTGGGGGGTGACGGCCGGCTTGATCGACAACACCGACCTGTTCATGGAGGAGGTCGGTCCCGACAACGCAAGCGTCCGACGCGGCGACGAGTTCGTGCCCTGCGACGTGCGACGGGAGGTCATCGAGGTCCGGGGGTCGGACCCGGTGACCATCGACGTGCTCGAGACGGATCGCGGGCCCGTTGTCGGCCCGGCATTCGAGGGGGCCTTTGGGGCGCTCTCGATGTCGGCCACCTGGCTACAGCCGGACGACATCGGAGCGACGATCGATCTCTGCCGGGTACGGTCCTTCGCGGATCTGCGCGAGGTCTACGGCTCCTGGACGTCGGTCCCTCTCAACGTCGCGTTCGCCGACGAGTCGGACACGGTCGGCTGGCAGTTGATCGGATCGGCGCCGGTTCGGGGAAGGGGAGGCGGAACGATCCCGCTCGACGCATCCGATCCCGAAACTCGTTGGAAGGACGAACCCGTCCGGTTCGAGGAACTCCCCCACGCGGTCGATCCACCGAGTGGATTCGTCGCCACCGCCAACAATCTTCCCTCGGCCGACGGCCCCTACCTGGGAAGCGACTTCCTCGACGGGTACCGGGCCCAGAGGATCGCCGAGAGCCTCGCCGAGCGAGACGACTGGGACGTGGCGACGACGCTTCGCCTCCAACTCGATCAGCAGTCGATCCCGTGGCGGGAGATGCGCGAGATCGTGCTCGACGCACTCGAAGAGTCCAGCGGACCTGCCGTCGCCCTGCTGCGCGACTGGGACGGCGTGGTCGGGCCCGACTCCCCCGCGGCAACGATCTTCGAGGTGATGGTCGCCGAGATGTGCCGGCGCGTCGCCGAGGCAAAGGCGCCGAAATCGTCGGCGCTCGCCCTCGGCGATGGCTTCACCCCGCTGGTCCCCTTCAACGGCCTCCTCGTGCGCCGGGTGTCACACCTCGTCTCGCTGCTCCACGAGCAGCCGGGGGGCTGGTTCGACTCGGGCTGGGGTGGGTTCATCCGCGACTCACTCGGAAGTGCGATCGAGACACTGATCGAACGGCTCGGGCCGGACCCCGGCGACTGGGCGTGGGGGATGGCCCGCCCCCTCCGCCTCAAGCACCCGCTCGGGATACGGAAGCCGCTCGGCAAGATCTACGACCTGGGGCCGTTCCCCCACGGTGGCGACGCCAACACCGTCAACCCGGCACCGGTCGACCCCCGTGACCCGCTGCGCAACCCGGACTTCGCCATCGCCTCGCTGCGGATGGTCGTCGACATCGGCGCCTGGGAGAACTCGCGCTTCTCGCTTCCCGGTGGACAGTCCGGCAATCCGTTCTCGCGCCACTACGCCGACCAGCTCCCGCTGTGGAGACGTGGCGACGGCGTCACGATCGCCCAGGAACGCTCGGAGGTCACCCGGGTCGCCCGATCGACGTTGGAACTTGCGCCAACCGGGGAACGTACCGAGGGGGCACCGGACGCGTAGAGCGGCCGCTCCCTAGTCGCACCGCTCGACCTACTCTTCCCCACCGCCATGATCAGACGCCTCATCGTCGCGCTGCTGCTCCTTGCGATCGTCGCCGCCTGCGGGGGCGACGCCGCGCCGACCACCACCACGACCGTCCCGACGACCACCAGCACCACCACCGCGATCCCCACCACGACGACCACGACGACGCTGCCCCCGACGACGACCACCATCGGGCCGGAGACGACCGTCACCACCTTCCCGGCCGATTTCGCCTCGCCCCTCAACGGACTCCCGGCGCAGGACACCCTCGCGCTCGATCGCAGCGTGATCGCGATCAAGATCGACAATCACCCGGAGGCCCGCCCGCAGTCCGGGCTCCTGGAGGCCGACGCCGTGATCGAACTCCTGGTCGAAGGAGGGTTCACCCGCTTCATCGCCCTGTTCCACGACAACGAGTCCGACTTCGTGGGCCCGATCCGATCTCTGCGCCCCACCGACTCGACCCTCGTCCTCCCCACCGGCGCTCCGCTGTTCATGTCCGGCGGGCAGCAATGGGTTCAAAGCCTCACCGTGGCCCGCGGCCAGAGAATCCTCGGGGAGAGCGCCGGGATGTTCCGATCATCCTTGAGGGTCGCGCCACACAACCTCTACGGGCGGACGGAGACCCTGAGGGACCGCGCCGACGCTCGCGGGTACACGGACCGGCCGGCCTCGCCCCTGCTGCCGATCGACGACTGGCCGTATCCGGACGACACCGCGTCCGAGGTCGAACTGCGCTGGTCCGACATCAACGTGGTCGTCTGGCGATACTTCCCGGACAAGCGCACCTACGGTCGCTGGACGAACAACTCCCGCCACTACGTACAGGACGAGGATCGCGAGCAGACCCAGATCGAGGTCGAGGTGCTGGTGATCCTCGAGGGCGACCTCTACACCGCCTTCCCGCCGGCCGACGGGACTCCGGTGCCTGCCACCGACACGGTTGGGACCGGCGAGGCGTGGGTTCTCGCCCGGGGTCGAGTGTGGCACGGGACCTGGCACCGCAGCGACATCGACGAACCCTTCGAACTCCGGTCGGACGATGGCTCGACGGCCTCGGTCCCGGCCGGGCTCGCGTGGATCTCCGTGTTCCCGGCGGGCAGCAGCATGACCGTCTCCGAGTGATCGCCGGGGCGTCCAGGGCGGTACGGACGGGCGACGGGTCTGCCCGTGAATCGATCGCAGCGGCGCTCGAAATGGCGGAGCGGGCGGAGGCCCTCAATGCGTTCACCCTCCTGGAGCCGGAGGCCGCCCTCGAGCGAGCGGCCGAGATCGACGCGAGCGTTGCAGCCGGATTGGATCCCGGACCGCTCGCAGGAATCCCCGTTGCACTCAAGGACCTCATCGACCACCAGGGGCGGCCGACCACGGCCGGATCGTCCTTCTACCGGAAGACCCCGGATGAATCCGCCACCGTGGTCGCGAGGCTGGAAGCGGCCGGCGCCGTGATCATCGGGCGAACCGGCCTGCACGAGTTCGCCTACGGCTTCTCATCGGAGAACGACTGGTGGGGCCCGATCCGCAATCCATGGGACCTGGCGACCTCACCCGGAGGATCATCGGGAGGGTCCGCGGCCGCAGTGGCGGCAGGAGTCGTGCCGCTGGGCATCGGCACCGTCACCGGCGGCTCTGTCCGTGTACCGGCCGCCCTCTGTGGGACGGTCGGCCTCAAGGTCACTCACGGCCGCGTGCCCACCACCGGCGTCTTTCCCCTTGCGGCATCGCTGGACACGGTGGGCCCCATCACTCGCTCGGTCGCCGACGCCGCGGCCGCCTATGCAGCGATCGCCGGACACGACGGGACCGACCCGTGGTCGATCGAGCATCCGGTGGTCCTCCCGGACCGTCCCGCCTCGCTCACAGGCCTGACCGTCGGGATCCCGACCCGGTGGCTCGACCGGCCACTCCACCCCTCGATCGCCGCCGGATACGACGACGCCGTCGCCGCTCTCTCCGATGCCGGGGCGCGCCTCCTCGAGATCGACGAACCGCGCTTCGATCCATCGAGGATGCCGGGCGCCACCTATGCCGAGGTTGCCCTGGTGCACCGCCGCTGGTTCGAAGAGGATCCGAATCGCTACGGACCGGCGATTCGCAGTCGGTTGGCCGCCGCGCTGTCACACACGGGCGACGAGGTCTCGGCGGCACACGCCTGGAGGGAGATGCTGCGCCGGGCGTTCGTGACCGTGTTCGACCAGGTGGATGTCCTCATGACGCCCACCACAGCAGCGCCATACAAGGTGATCGGAGAGGACACCGCCGACACCGGCGGAGAGCCCGAGCCATACCGCCCCGCGCTGTCGTGGTTCACGCCGCTCGTCAACCAGGCGGGCCTGCCCGCTCTGGCCCTGCCCCTTGCCCGAGGCGAGGACCCACCGCCGTCCCTCCAATTCATAGCTCCTTGGTGGCGAGAACACCGTCTTCTGGCGATCTCGTGGGCGACCAACATGGCCGGGATCACCTCCGATGCACGGGTCGCAACGGCACACTGACCGGTCGAGGCGGCGATGGTGTGGAATTGAGTCCCGCGACCCCTAAGGTGGGCGCGTCGCACCCCATGCGAAGCGACATACAATGCATCCCGTCGTGATTCCGGAGGAGACGATCAACGACGACCCGGCCGGGACGGGCCTGCCCGCCGACCGGGCTGACGTTCCTCCAATCCCCTCGAGCTCCCAGGAGTGATCGGACCGTGTCCGAAGCATCCACGATCGACCCACAACAAGAAGTAGAGACGGTCCACACCGCCGCGATCCGTTTCGCCGGCGACTCCGGTGATGGCATGCAGGTCGCCGGAGCCCGGTTCACCGACGCCTCCGCGATCTTCGGCAACGACCTGAGTACGTTCCCGAACTTCCCGGCGGAGATCCGCGCCCCCGCCGGCACGCTGCCGGGCGTCTCCTCGTTCCAGGTCCACATCGCCGACCGCGACATTCTCACCCCCGGCGACCAGCCGGACGTCCTCGTGGTGATGAACCCGGCGGCGCTCAAGGCCAACCTCCACGACCTGGCCCCGGCCGGAACGATCGTCGCCAACTCGGACGCCTTCGACGAGCGCAACCTGGAGAAAGCCGGGTACGACAGCAATCCCCTCGAGGACGGATCGCTGGACGCCTACCGGGTGCTCGCCGTCCCGATGGAGGACCTCACCAAGAAGGCCGTCGAAGGCACTGGACTCAAGGGCCGCGGCGTGCTCCGCTCCAAGAACTTCTTCGCCCTGGGACTGATGGCTTGGATGTTCCACCGTCCCCTCGATCCCACGCTGCAGTGGATCGACCGCAAGTTCGGCAAGGACGAGGACGTTCGCGCCGGCAACGAGAAGGCGTTCCGCGCCGGGTATCACCTGGGCGAGACGACCGAGATGTTCCGCCACACCTATGCGGTCCAGCCGGCCCAGCTCCCCGCGGGCACCTACACGAACGTGACCGGCAACCAGGCGCTCGCGTGGGGCATCATCGCCGCCGGCCAGGCGGCCCGTCTGCCGGTCATGTACGCCTCATACCCGATCACCCCGGCGTCCGAGATCCTCCACGAGCTGGCACGCCACCGGAACTTCGGTGTCCGCACCTTCCAGGCCGAGGACGAGATCGCCGCAGTCGGCGCCGCCCTCGGCGCGGCATTCGGAGGCCACCTCGGCGTCACCGGAACCAGCGGTCCCGGGGTGGCCCTCAAGAGCGAGACCATCAGCCTCGCGGTGATGACCGAACTGCCGATGCTCATCATCGACGTCCAGCGCGGAGGGCCCTCGACCGGCCTCCCCACCAAGACCGAGCAGGCGGACCTGCTCATGGCGATGTATGGACGTCACGGCGAGGCCCCGCTGCCCGTGGTCGCCATCGGCTCACCATCCGATGCATTCGAGACCACCATCGAGGCTGCGCGACTGGCCCTCAAGTACATGACGCCGGTGATGCTGATGTCCGACGGTTACATCGCGACCAGCGCCGAGCCGTGGCGGCTCCCCGACCTCGAGGAACTCCCCGACATCTCGGTCAAGTTCGCCACGGAGACCAACGCCAACGGCGAATACCTCCCATACCTGCGTGACGGGACGACGCTGTCGCGACCCTGGGCGGTGCCGGGCACGCCGGGCCTGGAGCATCGCGTCGGAGGCCTCGAGAAGCAGGACGGGACAGGCAACGTCTCCTACAACCCCGCCAACCACGAGAAGATGACGATGCTCCGCGAGAACAAGATCGCTCGCATCGCCGACGACATCCCCGAGATCACCGTCGATGAGGACGAGGGCGCCAGCGTGCTCGTCATCGGCTGGGGCTCGTCGTACGGGGCGATCCTCGCCGGGGTCCGTCGGGTGCGGGAACGGGGCATGAAGGTCGCCAGGGTTCATCTCCGCTACCTCAACCCCTTCCCGAAGAACCTGGGAGACGTCCTTGCGCGGTACGACAAGGTCCTGGTGCCCGAACTGAACCGGGGCCACCTGTGGCGGATGCTGCGGTCGGACTATCTCGTCGACGCCATCCGTTACAGCAAGGTGCAGGGCCAGCCGTTCAAGGCGGCCGAGATCGAGGCAAAGCTGATGGAGACGATCGGCGAATGACCGACACGACGACAACCAGGCAGGACTGGCAGAGCGACCAGGAGGTCCGCTGGTGCCCGGGCTGCGGCGACTACACGATCCTCGCCTCGGTGCAGAACTTCTTCACCGACCTCGACATCGATCGCGAGGAGGTCGTGTTCATCTCTGGCATCGGGTGCGCCGCGCGGTTCCCGTATTACATGAACACGTACGGGATGCACAGCATCCATGGGCGCGCCCCGGCGATCGCCAGCGGACTGGCGGTGTCACGCCCCGACCTGTCGGTCTGGGTCGTCACCGGCGACGGCGATGGCCTGTCGATCGGCGGCAACCACCTGATCCACGCCCTGAGGCGCAACATCAACATCAAGATCCTTTTGTTCAACAACCAGATCTACGGCCTCACCAAGGGTCAGTACTCGCCCACGAGTGAGCAGGGCAAACGCACCAAATCGAGCCCGTGGGGCTCCATCGAGCACCCTTTCAATCCGGTGAGCCTTGCCCTGGGCGCCGAGGCGACCTTCGTCGGACGGACCATCGACATGGATCGGCCCCACACGCAGGCGATGCTCGAGGCCGCCTACAGACACAAGGGGTCCGCCTTCGTCGAGATCTACCAGAACTGCAACGTCTTCAACGACAAGGCGTTCATCAAGCTGACCGGCCGTGAGGAGCGAGACATCAACCGGATCAATCTCGAGCACGGAAAGCCCGTCGTGTTCGGCCCCGACGACCAGTGGGGTGTGGTCATGGAGAACGGGGCGGCCCGCATCGTCGACGTGTCGGCGGTGGGCATCGAGAAGATCCACGTGCACGACGCCGAGGCCGAGAGCCCGGCGGCGGCATTTGCGTTGACTCGCCTGAGCCACAACCCGATCGGCCCCACGCCGGTCGGCGTGTTCCGGAGGGTCGAGCGGCCGCTGTACGAAACCACCCTGCAGCAGCAGATCCACGACTCCCAGGCGTCACGAGGGCCCGGCGAGCTGTCGAAGCTCATCAGATCGACGGGTACCTGGACGGTGGAGTGATCGGCCTCCGACCCGTCGCTCGGCGCCCGTCGCCAGCCGCCCCCCTGATCGATTCCGAGAGGTAGAACGGACGCCTGCGAGACTCCACGGTCGTGAAACGTGTCCATGTCCAGTTCCGGAAATGGGACGGCACCCTCCACTGGCACTACGACGTCGACCGGCTCGGCGAGGACGAGCACGGGGTCTGGCTGGGAGGCCCCGAGGGCACCCCTGTGCGACGCGGGGCCGAGGCCCCGATATCCTCTCCGCGGTTCGCAATCCTCGTCCCTCGGGGACTCTGGTGGACGGCGACCTTCAACGAGAACGTGTCCGGGTCACCGTTCGGGTACGTCGTATACGTCGACGTGTGCACTCCGGCCGAGTGGGACGGTGACACGGTGTCCGCGGTCGATCTGGATCTCGACGTGGCGATGAACGCGGAGGGTGACGTTCATCTCCTCGACGAAGACGAGTTCGAGGAGCACCGGGCAGCCATGGGATACCCGGACCACGTCGTCGATCGCGCCCGGGCGGCAGCGGCTGCCCTCTTCACCGATCTCGAGGCGGGCAGAGAACCCTTCGTGACCACGGGCGCGTCGTGGCTGGAGCGGCTGTCCTAGGGAAACGATCAGTCGCCGTCGGAGGATCGCAGCACCTGGCAGGCCTCGTCCATCGTGAACCGCCCTTCGGTGACCTCACGGCCCACGATGATGCCGTCGAGGCGGCGGCCCTTCTCCTCGAGCGCGGTCAGCGATCGGAGATCCGACATGTCCATCGCACCGCCGGCGGCGATGATCGGCTCATCGGCGAGCGACAACGCCCGACGCAGGATTCCGTAGTTCGACGGCGAGGTGAGCGCATCGCGGCCCGCCTCGCCCACCAGGAATGCCGCGACGCCCGCGGACGAGAGGTCGATGAGTGCCTGCTCCAGGAACACCCCCGAATCGACCAGCCAGCCTCGGATGGCGATCTCCTCGTCCGGCCGGACGTCGAGACTGACCACGATCCTGCCCGCATGCGCACGGCAGAGCTCCCACACCAACACCTGGTCTTCGACGGCCGCCGTGCCGATGATCACCCTGTTCGCGCCGTACCCGAGCACCCGCTCCACTTCACCCGGCGAGCGAATGCCGCCGGCGACCTGCACGGGGACCTCGACATTCGAGATGATCCGTTCGATCAGGGGGCGGTTGCCGTAGTCGCCGTAGGCCGCGGCATCCAGGTCGACGATGTGGATCCGGTCGGCGCCCTGCTCCACCCAGCTGCTCGCCCGACCCACGGGGTCGGCATCGAGTGCGATCGCGTCGCGCACATCGCCCTTGGGAAGCCGCACCGCCCGACCATCGAGGAGATTTATCCGGGCGTAGAGGTCCATGGGGGAAGGTTACGGGACTCGAACGCGCTCGGCCGATTCGAGACGATTGGCGATTGGCCACGGCTCCGGACTCGCTCGGTGGCGATCATCAGGTGACGGGCGACGGGCGACCGGTGACGGGCGACCGCGTCTTCCACCACACCCCCACGACCTCTCGGTCCGGATCGCCCAGGACGAGCCGGCCGTCCTCGAGCTCGTGGACGTCGGGCTCCAGAAGGGCGGCCGCTTCGATCGAGCGCTCTGGGGGGACGAGGAGCCTGCGGCGGTAGAAGACGAGGAGCTCCTGCATGTCGGTGAATCGAAGGGAAGGGGTTTCGACCCACCATCGACGTTCCGGAGTGACCCCGGTCACCTCTTCGACCACGGCGGCAAAGTCGTCGACGGTCGGCCGGGAGGGACGGTCGAGCCCATGAAGAGCCCGGTAGTACCGGGACAGGCCGGTCCAGGGGTGCCTCGGCGTCATCTCGATCACGACGGCACGTCGGGCTCCCCGATGCATGGCGTCGATGAACGGCCCGATGGCCGCGATGTCATACACCACGTGCGCCGACAGGGCGACGTCGTGCAGGTGGGCATTGCCGGCCACCTGGGGCCACGACCCGACGATCCTGGTCACTTCGACCTTCTCGCGATCCGCCGCCGCCCCAAGGGCTCTGGCCATGCCTTCGTCACGCTCGACGGCGGTCACCCTGTGGCCGAGAGCAGCCAGCGGTATCGAAAGGCGGCCCGCACCGGCACCGACGTCGAGAACACTCCCACCATCCCCGAGGATGTCGTCCACCAGGGCGACGGTCGGGGAGTCACGGCCCAGTTCGGTGTCGGGGGCGCCACCTCTCTCGAAGAGATGTGCCGGCCATCCATACGGCGACTCATCGACCGAATCGAGCAGTCTCCCGGGAAGCGCCCATGACTCCAGATGCTCCCGCCACGCCTCCCGGGCCGTGGTCCTCATGGGCCGATGCTATGTCGATGCACGGCCGCTCGCCTCAGCGGGTCACCGCGTCGCACAGCGCAATGCCGAGCCAGATCCCGGCTGACGCCGCAATCAACTGGATGACGATCCAGTGCCAGGTCCGGGTCATGCGTCACCTGCGATCGCCCGGCGCTTGGCTGCGCGATACCGGTGAGCGACAGCAGAAACCCGAGGGTCCCCGGAAGAGAAGGGCGCCGATCGTTCACAGGGCCACGCTACCGCCGCGAAGACGCGATGAATGCTCTAGAGGCCCGCAAAGAGATCGGGATCCGCAGGATCCCAGGGAACCGTCGTGAAGGCCCGTACGAAGACCTCCTCCCCCAGGAACTCCGCCAGTCGCTCGTCCGGCATCGTCCGCACCCAGGAGTCGGCGGGGAACTGGGTGACATGAGTCAGAAGGGCCGCCAGCTTGCGCTCGACGAACTCCGAGACGTCCCGCCGGGTGGTGATGTGCTCTGGCAGCGTGCCCGAACTGGGCTCCTCCGGCTCACCCTCGGCACCCACCCCGGTCGCCAGCTGCCGCCGCACCCGGCGCATCCTCTCGCGCGACCAGGTGGCCCAGTAGAGGCGCGCCGGCTGCCAGGGCTCCTCGCCCGGCTCGAGCGGAAACCGCCCGACGTCGGCAGACGAGAAGAACGCCGCCGTGCCGACCCGATGCACCTGAATGTGATCGGGATGCCCGTATCCGCCGAATGGGTCGTACGCGGTCACGACGTCGGGGCGACGCGAGCGGATGACCCGCACCAGGCGCCCCACCGCATCCATGAAATCCGCTCCCCAGAACGAGTCGGCATGGGCGTTGTCGGGCGTGCCCATCATCCCCGAGTCCCGGAATCCCAGGTACTCGAGATCGTGGACCCCGAGGATGCCGCACGCCGCCCGTTGCTCGGCCTCCCGGATGTCGCCGAGTCGGGGACGGGCCTCGGCCGCGTCCTCGATGTTGTGGATCTCCCCGGCCTCGCCGCGGGTTGCGGTCACCACCGTCACAGGAACCCCGTCGTTGGCGTAGTCGGCGAGAGTCCCTCCCATCGAAATCGACTCGTCATCGGGGTGGGCATGAAAGGAGAGCAGGCCGGGCATGACGGCAGAGGCTAACGACGAGAACGGGTCGCCACCGCACCGGCCGTTAGATTCGCAGCCATGGATGCCGGACTCCGGGTGATCCTCACCGTCACGCTGATGCTCGCCGCCTGCGCCGGTGCTGCGGCAGAATCACCGACGACGACCACCACGGTTCCGACGACGACCACATCGACGTCATCCACGACCACGACGTCGTCGACAACGACGACCACAACCACCACCACGACGATGGCGGTGACGGAGAGCGCCGAGCCACAGCGGGGCAGGCTGGTGATCCACGCAGTCGGCGATACCGACTTCAGCCTCCCCTCGACGGCACTCGCCGTCGCCGAGCACGGGTACGCCTATCCGTGGACCGGGATGCGCGGCCTGTTCCAGCGAGACCACTTGACGATCGTGAACCTCGAGTGTGTGCCGTCCGACACCGGATTCCCCATCGAGAAGGAGTGGAACCTGGTCTGTCCGACAGCCTCCCTCGACCCGATGCGGGAAGCCGGTGTGGATGTGGCCAGCATGGCGAACAATCACGCCGGCGACATGGGGAAGGCAGCCCTGCTCGATGGCCGGGCCAACCTCCTCGATCACGGCATCCTTCCCATGGGTGCGGGCGCCGACCTCGCCGAGGCGAACCTGCCGGTGATCGTCGACATCGAGGGCTGGACCATTGCCGTCGTCGGGCTGTCATACATCTCGGGAAACGGTCCGTGGTTCGCGGAGGCGGACCGTGCCGGCGTCGCCCCGGCCAGCCTCGAGAACACCGCTGTGGCCGTAGCGGCCGCCGGCGAGATCGCCGACATCGTGATCGTCATGGTCCATTGGGGGGAGGGCTACAACCTTCTACCCACGAGCCACGATCGTGCCCTGGCCCGTGTGATGATCGACGCCGGAGCCGATGCCATCGTGGGGCACCACTCGCACAGGCTCCAGCCTCTGGAGGTGGTCGACGGGGTCCCGGTCTTCTGGAGCATGGGCAACTTCATCTGGCCGGACCTGGGCAGCGTCTCGTCGACGACCGGCGTGGCCGAGATCGTCGTGGAGTCCGACGGCACCATCACCGGGCGCATCATCCCCGCGTATATCGATGCCCACGGGCGACCCGAGCTGCGGGGCACCCCGGACCCCGGCGTGATGCCCGCGCGGCCCGGGATCGAGTGACCCTGGACCCGCCGGGGCCCGACCCGGACCCGCCTCGACCCGCGAGCACACCGAGGACGCGGCATAACTTCTCGCCTGTGGCAGGCTCCATGTCTGTCGGCGAGATCGACGGGTAACCGCACTTTCGGATTTCGCGATCTCGCGATAGGGTTCTGGCCCTTTTGCGAACGTCGACACCGGCCGAAGACGGGACGACATGCGGAACAACCTCAAGACAAGGCTCGGGCTGGCGGCGCTCCTCACTGTCGCAGCCACCACGTTGATCGCTCCGGTGGCCTCCGCCAACCACGAGACACCCAAGAGCGGGCCCGACCACAACTACGGAGACATGGTCGACTACCCCCTCGCCTTCCCGGTGGATGGTGTCAACCGCTATTCGGACGGGTTCTTCTCCCCCCGCGGGACCGGTACCCACCACGCCGTGGATCTGATGGCCGCCAAGATGACACCGGTCCTCGCTGCGCACGACGGGGTCATCCTCAGGGTCAATGGATCGAGCTACGCGTCGTACAAGGGCCGCTGCTGCACCCTTGCGATTCGGCACGACGACGGCTGGGAGTCGGTCTACATCCATCTGAACAACGACACCCCCGGCACCGACGATGGCCAAGGGTGGGGGATCGCGCCCGGGATCGAACTCGGCGTCCGGGTGCGGGCCGGCCAGGTGATCGGCTACGTCGGCGACAGCGGCAATGCCGAGGGGACCTCGCCGCACCTCCACTTCGAGCTGTACGACGAACACGACGTCGCCGTGAACCCGTACGACTCCCTGCGAAGGGCCGAAGGCCAGGCGGTGGCGTCGTCGTCATCGTGCTCGGCCCCTGAGGCGGGCTCGCTGGACGCCCTCCTGGCCCGCAAGGAGTTCCTGCGCCGCGGCGACACCGGCCAGGCGGTGCGGCAGCTCCAACGCTTCCTCGCCGCCGCCGGATTCTCCCCCGGCCCGGCCGACGGCGTCCTCGGACCGATGACGGAGAACAGCGTCAAGGCCTTCCAGAGGGCCCGGGGCCTGACCGCCGACGGCATCGTCGGCCCGCAGACCCAGAAGGCCGTCTCGACCGTGTCTCAGATGCTGGGCTCGCTGCCCGCGCTGGACCCCGACGGCCGGATCATCCGACCGGGCTATCGGGGCGAGGATGTCCACTACCTCCAGGAGCTGTTGACGATCGCCGGGTACGACCCGGGTCCGATAGACGGGATCTTCGGACCGCTGTCACAGGCCGCCCTCGCGGCGTTCCAGGACGACTACGGCGGGCTCACGGTCGACGGCAAGCTTGGCCCCAACACCCGGCAGGCCCTCGCGGACTACCTCGGCCTGGCGAGCCTCTCCCTCTCCGCCTGCGGGTAAGGCTCTCAGGAGAGATGGGCAGGATCGCTGCGGTCCTCCTGCTGGCCGGCGGCCTGATGGCATGCAGCTCGACGGACCGGGTGGCCGCATATCTGGACGAGGTCGAGCGGATCACCCAACGGCTCACCGACGAGTCGGCGATCGCGCTCCCCCCGGGAACGACGCCCACGCGCGAAGGCGTGGCCGGGGTGGTCGCCGCCCGCCGGCACGCCCTGACCGACCTCGCATCGCTCGATCCACCCGCGGAGATGGCCGCCGAGCACCTGGCTCTCGTGACGGTCGTGGGCGACCTCGTCACCGCGGCGGAGGCCTTTCTGACGGAGACGGCGTCACTCTCCCGCACCGAGTTCCTCGAAGCCCTCTCCGCGTCCGCACAGATCGACGTACTCGCAGCGCGCGTCGCCGAGGCGTGCGACGTCATGCGGGTGCGGGCGAGGACGCTGGGTCACGTCGTCAGCCTCGAGTGCTGACCGGTTAGCCTCCCCGCGTCGATGCCCGATACCTTTTCGCACACCGCCCCCGTTGCCGCCGCCCGCGACCGGGTCTGGGACGCGCTTCAGAACGCTGAGACCTGGAGCAACATCGGCCCGATCGACGAGGTCTGGGACGCCGAGCACGACGAAGACGGTGCACTGACCGGCTACCGATGGTCGGCCCGGGCCGCCGGTCGGACGTGGAAGGGCACCGCGACCACGGCCCGGATGACACCTGGTGAGCACATGCGGCTCGATCTCACCTCAACCGAGATCGTCGGCGCGATCACGGTCGAACTCCACGACCACCAGGTCATCGTCTCGATGGAGGCGTCCCCCAGGGGAATGCTGGCGACCATGTTCTGGGGTGCCGTCAGGGGAGCGCTCGAGCAGGGTCTCCCCGGCCAGGTGGAGGCCTTTGCGCGAAGCCTGGAGGCATGACGCGCTCGATCAGGATGCTGCCGGGCGGGCGACGCGCGAAGGGACACGGTCAACCTTCTTCATCATCGCCGTCGCGGTGTCGGCACAGGCCACCGACCACTCGACCGACTCCATGACGGTGCGCGGGGCGCCGGAGCGATCGACCTGTCGATAGCCGCGGCCGGCGAAGAAGGTGGTGGCCGTCTCCGTCAGGAGGTAGATGGCGCCCAGGCCGAGACGCGACGCCTCGCGCTCGGCGGAGTTCACCAGGGCAGTGCCGATGCCCTTCCCCCGTTGGCCCGGGTGGACGATCAGCGACCTCAGAAGCCCGTCCTCACCGTGTCGTTCGAGAGCCACGGCGCCGACCACCCGATCGCCGTCCCGGGCCACGAAGGCCGCCGTGGGAACCTCCAACAGCCCATCGAGCGGGAGACCCCCTTCTCCAAGCAGTGCGACGATCGTCTCGAGATCCGAGTCGTGAGCCGGCTCGACCTGGAGCATGTGACGACGGTACACCCGTCAGCGGGGACGAGCCTGTGCCGGGGTGTGGCCGGAGGCCGATCTCATACCAGCTTGCGATCGGCTTCGCGTAGCCGGGCGGCGAGGCCCCGGAGCAGCTTCCTGGCGACACCGGGCATGTCGGCGATGATGCCTGCGAAATCCCTCCGGTGCATCACCAGCAGAGTGCTGTCGCGAGTCAGTCTGACCGTCGCCGAACGCGGGCCGTCGTCCAGCAGCGACATCTCGCCGAAGAAGTCGCCAGTTCCCAGCGTGGCGATCTGCTTGTCGTTCCTGTTCACGACTGCGGCCCCATCGGCAAGCAAGTAGAACGCGTCCCCATCCGTGCCCTCCTCGGCCACGACCGACCCGGCACGGAGGCTCACCTCGTCCGCTGCTTTGGCGACGCGTCCCAGCTCCTTGGTGCTCAGACCCTGGAACAAGGGGACGGTTGCGAGAAGGCCGAGCTGCTTCTTCTTGTTCAGGATGTCACCTCCGGAACCCTCTGATCGTACCGGAGAGGGTCGTCGCCAGACGGGAACCGCCGCAGCGAGCGGCGGGCGCCGGGCGCGTGGATCAGCCGTCCGCCTCCGACTCGGCGAGCTCCCTGGCGAGACGGACCGCCTGATCGCGGTCGCCCTCGGCGATCTCGGCACGGTCCGTCAACAGCGTCACCTCGTTCTGGAAGACCTGGAGGAAGCCCCCGTGAATGGCGAGCGTGATCCGGGTGCCGTCCTCGGCGTGGATCTCCGACGATCCTGTGGCGAGCGCCGCCATCGTCGGTTCGTGGTCGGCGAGGATGCCGATCTCTCCCTCGGTCGTGCGCGTGACCAGCATCGTGGCCTCACCCGACCAGACGATGGATTCGGGAGAGACGACGTCCAGATGGAATGGTTT
Source organism: Acidimicrobiia bacterium (assembly GCA_035464675.1). Lineage (GTDB taxonomy): Bacteria > Actinomycetota > Acidimicrobiia > Spongiisociales > UBA11373 > JAUYIV01. Next base: position 32,779 of record DATHSA010000031.1, on the reverse strand, counting down.
GGCCATGGCGGGCTACCCCCCATTCCCGACGCCGGAGCCCGTTGCCGGTTGCCCGTTGCCCGTTGCCCGTGCCTTTGCGCGCCAGAGCGCCCGGGAGACGGGTGACGGGTAACGGGTAACGGCCGCATGACGACGGCCGTCGGTCGTCGTCATGCGGCTTCCATCTCCTTGGCGCGGGCCAGCACGTCGTCGATGCCGCCCTGCATGTAGAAGGCCTGCTCGGGGATGTGATCCACCTCGCCCTCCACGATCATCTTGAAGGAGCGGATCGTGTCCTCGAGCGCCACCGTCTTGCCGGGGATGCCGGTGAACTGCTCGGCGACGTAGAAGGGCTGGGAGAGGAAGCGCTGGATGCGGCGGGCGCGCCCAACGATCAGCTTGTCCTCCTCGGAGAGCTCGTCGATGCCAAGGATGGCGATGATGTCCTGGAGGTCCTTGTAACGCTGCAGGATCTGCTGCACCCGCCGCGCCGTCGTGTAGTGCTCCTCACCAACCACGCGCGGGTCGAGGATCCGCGACGTCGAGTCGAGCGGGTCGACCGCCGGGTAGATGCCCAGTTCGGAGATCTTGCGCGAAAGCACGGTCGTGGCGTCGAGGTGGGCGAACGTCGTCGCCGGCGCCGGGTCGGTGAGGTCGTCGGCAGGCACGTAGATGGCCTGGAGCGATGTGATCGACCGACCCTTCACCGAGGTGATGCGCTCCTGGAGCGCCCCCATCTCGTCCGCCAGTGTCGGCTGGTAGCCGACCGCGGACGGCATGCGGCCGAGAAGGGTGGACACCTCGGAGCCTGCCTGGGAGAACCGGAAGATGTTGTCGATGAACAGGAGCACGTCCTGACCCATCTCGTCCCGGAAGTACTCGGCCATCGTGAGCGCCGAGAGGCCGACGCGGAGCCGGACTCCCGGCGGCTCGTCCATCTGGCCGAACACCAGGGCGGCCTTGTCGATGACGCCGGACTCGTTCATCTCGCGGAACAGGTCGTTGCCCTCTCGCGTCCTCTCGCCGACCCCGGCGAACACCGACACGCCTCCATGGAGGGTGGCGACGCGATGGATCATCTCCTGGATGACGACGGTCTTGCCGACGCCTGCACCGCCGAACATGCCGATCTTTCCGCCCTGGACATAGGGCTCGAGGAGGTCGATGACCTTTATCCCGGTCTCGAACATCTCCTTCTGGGAGCCGACGTCCTCGAAGGCGGGGGCGGGGCGATGGATCGGCCAGTAGGTGTCGAACTCGATCGACCCTGCCGGGACGTCCAGCGTCTCGCCGAGCACGTTGAAGATGTGGCCGAGCGTCTGGGGGCCGACGGGAACCGAGATGGGTGCGCCCGTGTTGCGGGCCGGCGCTCCGCGGACCAGTCCGTCGGTCGGCTTCATGGCGATGGCGCGGATCCGCGAGTCGCCCAGGTGCTGGGCGACTTCGGCGACGACCGTCTGGGTGTCGCCCTCGACGGTCACCTCGAACTCGATGGCGAAATGGATCTCGGGCAGGCCGTCGGGCGGGAACTCCACGTCCACGACGGGCCCGGCGACCCTGACGATCCTTCCGGTGCTGACTGCTTCGGTCATTCGGCTGTACTCCTGATCGACAATTCCGTCTCGTCTGTTCTTGGCAATTGCCAATTGCCGATTGCCAACTGCGCCCGAGCGCAGCGAGGGCTACCCACGAGTCAAAGCCTCCGCTCCACCCACGATCTCCGAGATCTCGGTGGTGATCTCGGCCTGCCGGGCCTGGTTTGCCTCGCGGCTGAGCACCCTGACCAGCTCCTCGGCGTTCTCGGTGGCGGCCTTCATGGCTCGCCGCCGCGCGGCGTGCTCTGACGCCGAGGCGTCGAGAAGGAACCCGAAGATCGACGCCTCCACGTACCGGGGCAGCAGCCGTCCCAGGATGACTTCGGCCGAAGGCTCGTAGGCGTACCCGACGGGCCCGGTCGTCTGGTCACCGGCCACCTCTGGCGGCTGGATGGGTAGGAGGGCCCGGGTCTGCGCCTGCTGGGTGAGGGCCGACACGTAGAGCGTCGTGAACACCTCGACCGAGTCGACGTTGCCCTCGGCGTACTCGTTCATGATCACGTTGGCGATCGCCCTGGCGTCTCCGTAGCCGGGGGTGTCGGTGACCCCGAGAAAGGCGCGATCGATCTGGTAGCCCCGATACCGGAAGTAGGACTGGGCCTTCTTCCCGACGACGAACACCCGCACGTCGGTGCCGGCTCGCTTGTGCCCGATGAGGCGCGACTCCGCGATGCGAAGAATGTTCGAGTTGTAGGCGCCGGCCAGGCCGCGGTCGCTGGTGACGACGAGCGCTCCCGCGGTCCGGATCGGGCGGTCGTCGAGCAGAGGGTGGCTGGTCCCACCGGAAGCGGCCGCCACGTTGCGGATGACCTCTTCCATCTTGCGCGTGTAGGGCTGGGCCGCGGTCACGCGCTGTTGCGCCTTGACGATCCGTGAGGCCGCGATCAGCTCCATGGCGCGCGTGATCTTCATCGTCGACTCGACGCTGCGGATGCGCCGCCTGATCTGCCGGAGCTCAGCGCTGGCCATCGATCCTCACTCGCCGAGGAATGTGTCGACGTACTCGTCGATCGCCGACTTCATCTCGTCACCCTCTGGGAGCTTGCCTGTGGAGGCGATCGTGTCGAGCAGCCCGCCATGACGGGTGCGGACGTATTCGATGAGTCCCTTCTCGAAGCGGGGAATGTCATCGGCTGGGATGCGATCCATGAGCCCCTCGGTGACGGCGTAGATGACGAGTACCTGATCCTCTACCGCTACCGGCTGGTACTGCGGCTGCTTGAGCACCTCCACCACGCGGCGCCCTCGGGCCAACTGGGCCTGGGAGGCGGCGTCCAGCTCGGAGCCGAACTCGGCGAACGCCTCCAGCTCCCGGAACTGCGCCAGGTTGATGCGCAGCTGCCCGGCAACGTTCTTCATCGCCTTGATCTGGGCGTTGCCGCCCACGCGCGACACCGAGATGCCGGCGTTGATGGCCGGGCGGACGCCCGAGTAGAACAGGTCGGTCTCCAGGTAGATCTGCCCATCGGTGATCGAGATCACGTTCGTCGGGATGTAGGCCGACACGTCGCCCGCCTTGGTCTCCACGATGGGGAGGCCGGTGAGCGACCCGCCGCCCAGGTCTTCACTCAACTTGGCGCACCGCTCGAGGAGACGGCTGTGCAGGTAGAAGACATCGCCGGGATAGGCCTCACGGCCCGGGGGCCGGCGGAGCAGCAGCGAGATCTCGCGATAGGCCACCGCCTGCTTCGACAGGTCGTCGAAGATCACCAGGGCGTGTTGCCCGTCGTACATGTAGTGCTGCCCGATGGCAGACCCTGCGTAGGGCGCGTACATCTGGAGTGCGGGAGCCGCCGATGCGGGGGCGTTCACCACGACCGTGTACTCCATGGCGCCGTTCTCTTCGAGCACCTCGACGACCTCGGCGACCGTGGACGCCTTCTGGCCGATGGCGACGTAGATGCACTTGACGCCGGATTCGCGCTGATTGAGGATCGTGTCCACGACGACCGCCGTCTTGCCGGTGCCGCGGTCGCCGATGATCAGCTGGCGCTGACCCCGGCCGATCGGGGTCATGGCATCGATGGCCTTGATCCCGGTCTGGAGCGGCTCGTGGACCGGCTGCCGCTCGACGACGGAGGGCGCCTGCACCTCGAGAAAGCGGCGCTCGGTGGTCTCGATGGCGCCCTTCCCATCGATGGGATTGCCGAGAGTGTCGACGACTCGGCCGAGCAGCGCGTCGCCGACCGGGACCGAGAGCACCCGGCCGGTCTGGCGAACCGGGTCGCCCTCCTGGATCTCGGAGCCTTCACCCATGATGACTGCGCCGATGGAGTCCTCGTCGAGGTTGAGGGCGACGCCGAACAGGCCGCCGGGGAATTCGAGCAGCTCGCTGGCCATCGTGTTGGGCAGGCCCTCGACCCGGGCGACGCCGTCGCCGAACGAGGTCACGTATCCGACGGTGGCGGCCTCGAGCGACGGCTCCCAGCCGTCGAGGTTCTTGCGGAGTGCCGCGGCTATCTCCTGCGGGTCGATGGTCATTTCGGCCATTGCGGTCTCCTCAGCGCCTGATCAGCGTGTCGCGGATCTCTTCCAAACGGTGGCGTACGGTGCCGTCGATCACGACATCGCCCACGCGAGCCACCACGCCGCCGATCACGGAGGGATCGACGACCGTCTTCACTTCCACGTCCCTTCCAGTGGCCTTGCCGAGGGACTCGGCGAGGCGGGCAATCGTCTTCGCGTCCAGCTCCGAGGCCGAACGCACCTCGGCGATCACCTTGTTGCGCTCGGCTGCGGCACGCTCGGCGAGCCGGTCGGCGATCGCCGGCAGGTCCGCCGCCCTGCCGAGACCGACCACGAAATTGACGAGGTTCACCGCCAGCGGCGATGTCTTGTCGCCGAGCAGGTCGTCGACGACCGCCTTCTTGCGATCCACCGGGAGCCGGGGATCGGTGAGGGCCTCGCGCAGCTCGTTCGACGACTCCAAGGCGCGGGCGATCCGGAACAGCTCGTCCCCGATGCGGGCGAGCTCGCCCTCTGCCTTCGCCAGCTCGAGGATGGCTGCGGCGTAGCCGTCGATGCGGTCGTCGGAAGCCATCAGGCCTTCAACTCCTCCAGCTCGGTGATGTAGCGGTCCACCAGCTTCTTCTGGGCGGAGGCGTCCACCGAGTCGGTGACGACGCGACGGGCCAGGTCGAGGGACAGGGTGGCCACTTCGTCGCGGATGGCCGCGGCGGCGCGCTCCCGCTCCGCGGCAGCCTCCTCGCGGGCCTTGCGCACGATCTGCTCGGCCTCCGCCTCGGCCTTCCCGACCACGTCGGAGCGGAGCGCCTCTGCCGACCGGCGGGCTTCCTCGACGATGCGGTTGGCCTCCTCACGGGCCTTGGCGAGCTGCTGCTTGTAGTCCATGAGGAGGCTCTCGGCCTCATGCTTGGTCGCCTCGGCGGCAGTGAGCTGACCGGTGATCGCCTCCTGGCGAGCAGTGAGCATCCGGTTGATTGCCGGACGGCCCCACACCCATACCACGACGAACACGATGGCGAAGGCAATGACCCCGGCGATCAGCTCATTGATCTCGGGCAGCACCAGGTCGAGGCCCGAGGGCTCCTCGGTGACCTCTTCGCCCGCCTGATAGGCGATGCGTGTCAGCAACGTCAGCATGTCGTTGTCCTCCCTAGGCGATGAAGAAGAGGACGAAGCCGATCAGGGCCAGCGCCTCGGTGAAGGCGATGCCCAGGAACATGGTGGTTCGCACCATGCCCGCGGCCTCGGGCTGACGGGCCATCGCCTGCACGGCGTTGCCGGCGACGATCCCGATCCCGATGCCGGGGCCGATGGCCGCCAGCCCATAGCCGATGAGCGCCAGGGCTCCGCTGATTTCTTCCATTTCCGTTTCCCTCCGATCAGTGTTCCGGATGCACCGACGTCTGGATGTAGACGGCGGACAGCAGCGTGAAGATGTAGGCCTGGAGCAGGGCGACGACGATCTCGAAGAGAAAGATCGCCATTCCCAGGGCGAACCAGCCGACGCCGATCGTCGCCCTCGCGCCGATGTCAGCGACATGGGAGATGAAGATCCATCCGCTCGCCAGCAGCAGGGTGAGCATGACGTGGCCGGCGACGAGGTTGGCGAAGAGCCGGACCGCCAGGGTGAGAGGCCGGATGAGGAACGTCGACACGAACTCGATCACGCCCACGAGTGGCCGCAAGGCCACCGGCACGGACTTGGGCCATACGATCGCCGTGAAGTAGTGCATCCCGTTCTTGGCGAATCCGACGATCACGAAGATCAAGTAGGTCACCAGCGACAGGAACAAGGGGATGGCCATGCGCGAGGTGATCGGGAAGTTGACGAGCGGAGTCACCTCGAAGAGATTCCCGATCAGGATGAAGAGGAAGATCGACAGCAGGTAGGGGAAGTACTTGATCCCGGTCGGGCCGATGATCCCCACTGCGATCTCGTCTCTCACGAACGCGACCATCGCCTCCATCGCCACGCCGAACTTCGTCGGCACCACCCGAGGCTTCCGGAAGGCGAACCACAGCAACGCGATGGCGATGACCGCGGCGAGGAACATCAGCACCATCGCCCGGTTCACGTGGAATCCGCCGATGCTGAAGATGGTCTGGGTCTCGAACAGCTCGTTGACGAACTCCGGCGTGCAGATGATGTCGTGTGCGGGATCGCACTCCGCCGCGGCCGCCCAGATCATGTGTTCCACTCCAATTCTCTCTCCCGTCCCCTGGATACCGCCACCGTCTCCCACGCCAGCAGCGTGAGATAGGCGGCGACCACAGTGATCCCCATTGCCGTCCGATCGATGCCGGTCAGCCGCGCCACCGCCAGCATGGTGACTGCGATGAGCCCGAGTCGCAGGAAGAACCCGAGCAGGGCGGCGGCATGATAGGCACCAAGCGAGATGCGGGCGGCCACCGACAGCATCGCCCCGCCGAGAAGGAAGTAGCCGGCCACGATCAGGACCCCGATGGCCGACGCGACGGCACCGTCGATGCCACGAATCCCCCAGAAGACCGCCACCAGCACCGGCCCGACCACCACGGCCCGCATCACCGTGTGGCGAGCGATGACCCGCTCGACGTCAACCGCCACGACTCGACACCTGCCACATCCTCCAGAACCCGATCACCGACCCCGCGATGATGCCGATCACAGTGAAGAGAGGTCGCGTTGCGATCCAGGCGTCGAGCCCGAATCCGAGGAGGAACCCCGACAGGATCGACGCGAAAAAGCCCGCCGCCTCGTTCTCAGAGGCGAGCGACTTGCCCACGTCGTGGTGATACCTGCTCACACGCCCCCTCTTGGCGAGCCGCTTGTGATTTCTTTCACAATGTATCCCGGAAGCCCTCGCCATGCAACTCCTCGCGGGTGCGGGGCCGTCCTCACACGTGCCCCGGAAAGTCGTCCGGGTAGGGCGGGAACTCCACGGCGAGCTCGCGCACGCGGGCCCGGACCTTGGCCTGCTCCACCTCGTCACCCAGCGTCGACAGCGCCCTGGCCAGCAGGGCGCCCACCTCGGCGGCCTCGGGCTCCTTCATCCCGCAGGTGGTGGCGGCGGGTGTTCCGATCCGGAGGCCCGACGCCCGGTATGGCGGCCGAGGGTCGAATGGGATCGTGTTGAAGTTGATCGTGAAGCCCAGGTCGTAGAGGCGAGCGGCAGCGTCCTTGCCGGTGAGTTCCTCGTCGACCGAACGGAGATCGACCAGGAACAAGTGGTTGTCGGTGCCTCCCGAAACCACGCGGACTCCACCGGCGGCGACGGCATCGGCCATCGCCGAGGCGTTGGCCACGACCTGATGGGCGTACTCCCTGTATCGATCGGTGGCGGCCTCGTGGAAACACACCGCCTTGGCTGCGATGTGGTTGTTGAGGGGGCCGCCCTGGGCGTTGGGGAACACACCCTTGTCGATGGCCGCGGCGTGGTCGGCATCCGTGAGGATCATCCCGCCTCGCGGGCCCCGCATCGCCTTGTGAGTCGTCGCGGTGACCACCTGGGCGTGCGGCACGGGGTTGGGGTGGGCTCCGCCGGCGATGAGGCCGATGATGTGGGCGGCGTCGACCATCAGAATCGCCCCCGCCTCGTCTGCGATCTCGCGGAACCGGGCCCAGTCGAGGATCCTCGAGTAGGCCGAGTACCCGGCGACGATGAGCTTGGGCCGCTCCCGCAGCGCCACTTCGCGCACCTCGCCCATGTCCACCGTCTCGGAGTCGGGGTCCACCCCGTAGGCGACGAAGTCGAACAGGATCCCCGAGAAGTTGACCGGTGAGCCGTGGGTGAGGTGGCCGCCCTGGTCGAGCCGCATCCCGAGGACCTTGTCCCCCGGCTCGAGAAGTGCGTAGTAGACCGCCATGTTGGCCTGAGCGCCGCTGTGAGCCTGGACGTTGGCGTGGGCGGCACCGAACAACGATTTGGCGCGCTCGATGGCGAGCGACTCCATCTCGTCCACCACCTCACATCCCTCGTAGTAGCGCCGCCCCGGATACCCCTCGGAGTACTTGTTGGTGAAGACCGATCCGGACGCCTCCATGACCGCACGCGACACGAAGTTCTCAGAGGCGATCAGATGGACGTGGGTGCGCTGGCGCTCGACGTCCTTGCCGATCAGTGCCTCGATCTGCGGATCGACATCGGAGAGAGGGGGGCCGAGCACGTTGGGATCCTGGGTCAAGGGAAGACCGAGGCTAGTTGGTGTGAAGATCGTTACCGGCGACGGCGGCGGGTCATGACCGCCGCCTCTCGCGCTCCATGATCACATCGGTGATCCCGCTGGCCACGTACGGGAACAGCGGAGCGACGGTGGCGGCGCCGTCCACGGAGATCAGGCCGAACAGGACCGTGGCGAGCAGGAAGAAGCCGACCGTCCCTATCCGCCTCCACATCGAGTGCAGCCCCGGCTCGAGCCGCAGCGTCAGCGCCCCCGCGACGCCGAACGACAGCACGATGGCGCTGCCGGGATCGCGGGTCAGGGCCACGAGGAGCACGAACCCGGCGATCGCTCCGGGGACGACGGCCAGGCCGGTCTTGACGGGCGTCGGCGCCCGGGACATCTTCCCGAGGACGATCAGCGACAGCGCGGCCGCAACCACCGCGGTGGCGACCGCCGCCCAGCCGTTGGTGGTGTTGCCATCGTCGAACTCGAACACGGCGCCGATCGCCGAGAAGTAGCCGAACAACAGGAGCAGGGTCGACCACCCGATCGCCGCCCAGCGACGGGGCTTGGCGTCGGGATCCTTGAAACGCTCCGCCTTCTCGACGATCCGCTCGGTCTTGCGCCGGGTGTACTTGGCCAGGCGGGCCTCCCGCTCCACCTTGGGCGGGCGTCTGGTCCCCTTCTGGCGACTCATGCGTCCAACCGTACCGGCCCCTCGCGGATCACGATGGACCGGTCACCTGTGAAGTCGACGACTGTCGACGCCTCCCCGAGCCCTGCATCACCGTCGAGGCAGACGGCGACGCCGTATCCGAGGGTCACTCGTGCCTCGGCGGCACTCCGCGCAGGCGGCTCGCCGCTGCGGTTGGCGCTCGTCACCGCCAGCGGCCCGGCCGCATCGAGGAGTTCGAGCGCCACCGGATGGTTCGGAACCCTGACTGCCACGGTGCGGCGAGCGTCGCCGATCCAACCAGGGGCGCCATCTGCCACTGGCACCACGAGCGTGAGTGCTCCCGGCCAGTGCTTCCCGGCGGCATCGGCAGCGGCCCCGGCGACGATCGCCACGCGTCGAAGAGCCGCGGCCGACGCCCCGAGGATGGGGACCGGATTGTCGGGATCGCGTCCCTTGACCTCGAACAGCCGCTCCATGGCGCGACGGTCGAACGGATCCGCGGCCACCCCATACACGGTCTCCGTGGGCACCCCGACGAGAAGTCCGCGCTGGAGGGCATCGAGGGCCTGAGCGAGGGGGGTGTGAGTCATACTCCTACTCGCTCACGCGAGGCCCCCCGGGGGGCGAGCCGGAGGACACGATCGCCCGGGGGGCCGTTGCGCGGTCCTCGGGGTCGTGGCGTCACCGCATCTCACGCACAACACGACGCCCCTTTCCGTGCCACCAGGATCCGATCCCTCCCGGAGAGATCGGGACGGATCTCGCGATCGAAGGCGCCGAAGAGGCGAAGGGCGTCGGCAGCCTGGCCGTCGCCGATCTCACACACCACCCAGCCGCCGACCCCCACCATCCAGTACCCCTCATCGGCGATGCGGCCGACCACCTCGGTCCCCCTGGGACCGGCAAACAGGGCCTCGTGAGGTTCGTGATCGCGGATCTCCGCAGGCAGTTCTTCTCCGCTGCCGACGTATGGCGGGTTGGAGACCACCAGGTCGATCCGACCTCTCAGCCTCTGCGGAAGCGGCTCGAACAGATCCCCGTGCAGGAACTCGACCTCGAGCCTGGTCAGGGCCGCGTTCTCCTTCGCCAACGACAGAGCATCTTCGCTCGTGTCGGTGGCGTACACCCTCGCCTCCGGAAAGGCGTGCTTGAGGGCCAGCGCCAGACAGCCCGATCCGGTTCCGAGGTCGACGATCACCGTGCCCGGGCCGGCATCGCCGAGCGATCTGACGGCCTCCTCCCAGAGCACCTCGGTCTCCGGCCGCGGGATGAGGGCCCGCTGGTCGATCTTCAGTGTCAGGGGCCCGAACTCGACGGTCCCCTCCAGATACTGGAGCGGCTCCCCTGCCTCCCGCCGGATCACGAGAGCGTCGAGCCGGCGACGCTCGTCATCGGTCAAGGAGGGATCGAGCACCAATGAGGCCGCATCCCGCCCCGTGACAGAGGCGACGAGCCGCCGGAGCTCGTGATCGGGCACAGGCATGACGAAGAGGGTAGGAGCAACCAGCAGCCAGGACACGGGCCGACCGCTCTTCAGCGGGGCCGCAGAGTCTCGAGCGAGTAACGTCGCTGGGTGCGTCGCTTCGCCGTCGTCCTCGCGGCCTTCGCTCTTCTCGCCGCCGCATGCGGTGGCGGGACCGGGGCCACCAGCACCACGACGAGTGTTGGCGAGCCGACCACGACGTCGACGGCGGGAACCACGACCACCACGACGCGAGGTCCGGCGACCATCCCGGGGTTCCCGGACGACGACGAGCCCGTCGACCTGGATCCCGCCGTGGTGCAGGGCACCCTCGACAACGGTCTCGTCTATTACATCCGCGAGAACCAGGCACCGGGCGGACGCGCCCAGCTGCGACTGGCGGTCAAGGTGGGCTCGGTCCAGGAGGAGGCCGACCAGCGCGGCGTAGCCCACTACCTCGAGCACATGATGTTCAACGGCACGGAGCGGTTCCCCGCAAACGAGTTGGTGCGAGTCCTGCAACGGTTCGGCTCCGAGTTCGGAGCGGACATCAATGCCTACACCTCCTACGAGGAGACCGTCTACTTCCTGGACCTGCCCACCGAGGATCCGGCGACCATCGCCACCGGATTCGACGTGCTCCTCGAGTGGGCATCTGCCGTGACCCTCGACCCGGTCGAGGTCGACCTCGAGCGCGGGGTGCTTCTCGAGGAGTGGCGCCTTCGCGATCAGGGCTTCTGGGGCAGGTACTTCGTCGGTGTGACCGAGCGCCTCCTCGCCGGAACGCCGTTCGCGGAGAGGAGCCCTCTCGCCGGGCCCGAGATGCTCGATGGAACCACCGTTGAGGGGTTGCGGGACTTCTATGACACCTGGTACCGCCCCGACACCATGGCGATCATCGCCGTGGGCGACTTCGACGCCGACACGATCGAAGGGCTCATAACCGAGCGTTTCGAGGACCTGGTGGCGCGCGCGGAGTCGGAGCCCTTGCCGGACATCTCCACCGAGCCGTTCGACGAGCCGTCGTTCTTCATCCTCGCCGACCCGGAGTCGCCGGAGACATTCGTCGAACTCAATTACCCGGTGCCGGTGGACGGTGACCCCGGCACCGTCGGAGCGGTGCGGGCAAACCTCGCCTCGCAGCTCGCCTTCGACATGCTGGCCACCCGGCTGCACGAAGACACCCTGCGCGCGGTGAAGCCGTATTGGGATCCGTCGTATGCGGCAAATCCCCTCGTCAGAGCGCAGGCCAGCCCGGGCGTTGCCGCCTACACGAGCCCCGAGGACCTGCTCGCCACCACGGAGGAACTGCTGCGGGAAGTCGAGCGAGCCAGGCGCTTCGGGTTCACCGCAGACGAACTCACCAGGGCCCTCGAGCGACGCCGCGCCGCCGTGGAGTCGGACTACGAGGCTCGCGGCTCCACCCAGGACCGTCGCTACGCCGCGATCTATACCGAGCACTTCCTCGGGGGCGACCCGGCGGCGTCGGCCGCCGATTGGCGAGCGCTCAACCTCCGGCTGCTCGACGAGATGACGACGGACCAGGTATGGGACACGTTTGCGGCGACGATCGAGAGCACCCACCCGCTGATCATCCTGGCGGGCCCGGAGGCATCGGAGGACGACTTCCCCGAAGAGCCGGCCCTCGACGCGCTGCTCAGGGAGATCGCCGCGTCCGATCTCGGACCGAGAGACGACGAGGTCATCGCCATCGGGCCGCTCATGGAAGCGCCCGAACCCGGTCGGGTGGACAGCCGGACCAGCTTCTCGGACACGGGGCTTCCGCTCCTGCAGCTCGACAACGGGGCATGGGTCGTCCTGTTCCCCACCACGATCCACGAAGGCCACGTCACGCTGCTCGGCGCCAGCCCCGGCGGCTGGGCTCTGTTGCCGACCAGGCAAGTGGCGGAGGCGAAGCTGCTGGCCGACATCATCGACGCCAGTGGTGTAGGCGACCTCGATGCGGTCGCTCTCGAGCGTCATCTCGTCGGCAAGGTCGTGACACTCACCGCCTTCGTCGACGAGGTGGAGGAGGGGTTCTTCGGCACCGCCGCCACCGGCGACCTCGAGGTCCTGCTCCAGCTCCTCCACCTCCAGCTGACGGCGCCCCGATTCGACGAGATCGCTGTCGACATCGTGAGGAATCGGTGGGAACCCATCGTCGAAGAGCCGCTCGCAGTCCCCGATCGGGCGGTTGCGGTGACCCTCGCCGACATCCGGTTCTCGGGGGACCCCCGCTTCGCCCACCTGGTCCCCGCCGGCGAACTCGCCGACCTCGGCACCGGCGATGCCGCCGCCCTGTTCGCCTCGCGCTTCGGCAACGTGGGCGATTTCGTCTTCGCCCTGGTCGGTGACTTCGATCCGGACGAGGCGGAAGATCTCGTGCTGCGGTATGTGGCGTCATTGCCGGGATCGGCCGACCTCGAGCCCTACAACAACACTCGGCCGGACCCACCCACGGGCATCGTCACCGAGGTCGTCGAGGCGGGCTCCGGCTCCCGGGGTGGCGTGGTGTTCCACTTCACCACGCCCGTTCCGCTCGATCCCGACGTCCGGGTACGCGCGGACGTGCTCGAGGCCATCATCCAGGATCGGCTCACCGCAAGGATTCGCGAGGAGCTGTCGGCCTCCTACTCCCCATCGGTCCTGATCAACCTGATCGAGAACCCTGAGGACCTGATCGAGATCACCATCCGGATCGATGGCGACCCGGAGAATCTCGACGAGGTCGTGGCAGCGACGCTGGACAACCTCGAGAGCCTCGTCGCCCAGGGTCCCAGCGCCGACGAGTTCGCCATCGGACGCGAGCAGATCCTGCGCAACTACGAGTTGATCGACAACGTCACACTGGCTCAGGCCGCCATCTTCTCGGCCTTCTCCGGCGAACCGTACAGCGAGATCATCACGCGTATCGACCGTGTGGCGGCTCTGACCTCTGGAGAAGTGCGCGACCTCATCGGCAAGGTGATCACCCTTGACGACTACATCGAGATCAGGCTTGTGCCCGAGGACTTCGCCGGCTGAGCGTCAAGACTTGTCGGGCTCAGCCCGCGGACAGCCTCCGCGCCTCATCGTCGAGAACCAGGGCATCGATGAACTCGTCGAGATCCCCCTCGAGGATCTCGGGCAGCCGCTTGATCGTCATGCCGATGCGGTGATCGGTGACCCTGTTCTCCCGGAAGTTGTAGGTGCGGATCTTCTCGGCTCGCTCTCCGGAGCCGACCTGGGCCCTCCGGTCGGCGGCCACCGCGGCCATCTGGCGGTCCATCTCGATCTGATAGAGCCGTGCCCGCAGCACCCGCATCGCCTTCGCCTTGTTCTGCAACTGTGACTTCTCGTCCTGGCACGTGACGACGAGGCCCGTCGGCTTGTGGGTTATGCGCACCGCAGAATCGGTGGTGTTGACCGACTGGCCGCCGGGCCCCGTCGACCGAAACACGTCGATCTCGAGATCGTTCTCGTCGACCTCGACCTCGACCTCCTCGACCTCGGGGAGCACCGCGACCGTGGCGATGGACGTGTGGATTCGTCCCTGCGACTCGGTCTTGGGCACCCGCTGCACCCGGTGGGGGCCCGCCTCGTACTTGAAGCGCGAGTAGGCACCACGGCCCTTCACCGCAAAGGTGATCTCCTTGAAGCCGCCAGACTCGGAGGCAGACGTGTTGAGCGGCTCGATCGACCATCCATGCCGGTCGGCGTAGCGCTGATACATCCGGAACAGATCACCGGCGAACAGTGCTGCCTCGTCGCCTCCGACCGCGCCCCTGATCTCGACGATCACGTCCTTCTCGTCGTTCGGATCCTTGGGGACCAACATCACGCGGAGCCGTCGAGCCAGGCGGTCCGCGACGCGGGACCTCTCCTCTGCCATCTCCCGCAATTCCTCGGCCACCTCCTGGTCGACCTCCTCCCTGGCGAGATCGGCGGCGTCCGACGCCTCGGCCGCCACCTCCCGATACTCGCGGTAGGTGTCGACGAGCTGCTTGAGGTCCGAGTGCCGCTTGGCCACCTCGGCGTACCGGGCCTGGTCACCGAGAATCGCGGGATCGGCGAGTTGGACGAGGGTCTCCTCGTAGGCCGTCTCCACCCCCGTCATCCGCTCGACGAGCTGCTGATCGATCATGAGGACACCTGGTACCCGAGGGCGCCCGGGGCGATGGGACCCCTCGCCTCCAGCGCGGCTCGCTCGTCGCCATCCAGCGCGGCGAGGAGCGAGGCGACCGCCACCTCCACCTGGTCGTCGGATGGCTCGGCCGTGGTCAGCCGCTGGAGCCAGATGCCTGGGCGCGAGGCGCCCGCGAGCCACCGGCGATCGGCGGCGGCCCTGAGGACCTCGTACGAGAAGCCGGCGATGACTGGTAGCAGAAGGACCCGGCTGGCCACCAACCAGAGGAGCGAAGGCCGACCGATGGCGGTGAACACGATGATGGCGATGAGGATCACGATGAGCAGGAAGTTGGTCCCGCAGCGGGGATGCCGGGGGCTGTGCTTCTGGATCACCTGAACGGCGAGGGGCTCCCCCGCCTCGTAGGAGTGGATCGTCTTGTGCTCGGCGCCGTGGTATTCGAAGACCCGTTTGATGTCGTGGCTCCGGCCTATCAGCCAGATGTACCCGATGAAGAGGCCGATCCGGACCAGTCCGTCGACGACATTGAATACGACCGAGGAGTCGGTGCCCGCCAGCCGCTCGAAACCCCGGGCGGCGACCAGAGGCAGCAGCATGAAGAGGCCGACGAACAGAACGAACGCGAACGCCATCGCCAGCGCGATCGACGCGGTGGTCAGCTCTTTCCCGTCATCCTCGACTCCGGCCTTTCGCGCCGACCACGAGAGAGCCCGAAAGCCAAGCGTCAGGGACTCGCCGAGGACGAGCACCCCCCGGATGAAGGGCACCCTTGCCCACCGGGAGCGGGCGGAGAGCCGGGGCAGGGGGTCGCGGCGAGCCTCGATGGCGCCATCGGGGCGTCGCACCGCCACGGACCAGGCGTTGGGGGCGCGCATCATGACACCTTCGATGACTGCTTGGCCCCCGACGGTGGCGCCCGGAGGGCGACTCATCTAGTGCCCCGCCTCATGACGGGCACTATTCAGCCGATTCGGCCTGGTCGGCTCCTTCGGCGGAGCCGGTGAACGACTCGCGTCCGTAACGCCTGCGGAACCGCTCCACGCGGCCGCCGGAGTCCACGAGGATCTGCTTGCCGGTGTAGAAGGGATGGCTGGCACTCGAGATCTCGACGCGGGCCATCGGGTACGTGTTGCCGTCCTCCCACTCGATGGTCTCCGATGTCTGGATCGTCGACCTCGTGAGGAACTTGAAGTCCGATGAGGTGTCTACGAAGACGACCTCTCGGTACTCGGGGTGGATGTCCTTCTTCACTGTCTTCCTTGGTAGGGGCGGGAGGTTAGTGGGCCCGGCCGTTGTCTTGGCCCGGCGCCTAGTTGTTCGCCGTCTTCGCGACGTCGGCAAGGAACTCCGCATTCGACTTGGTGCTCTTCAGCCGGTCGATCAGCAGCTCGAGCCCGGCCGCCGGCTCGGGAAGGGCCAGCAGCACGCGCCGCAGGCGCCACACCTGGGCCAGTTCGTCCGATTCGAACAGCAACTCCTCCTTGCGGGTGCCGGATGCCTCGATGTCGATCGCCGGATAGACGCGCTTGTCGGCGAGCTTTCGGTCGAGACGCAGCTCCATGTTCCCGGTCCCCTTGAACTCCTCGAAGATGACCTCGTCCATTCGCGATCCGGTCTCGACGAGCGCCGTGCCGAGGATGGTCAGACTGCCGCCCTCCTCGATGTTCCGGGCTGCACCGAAGAAGCGCTTCGGCGGATAGAGCGCGGTCGAGTCGACGCCACCGGAGAGGATCCGGCCCGAGGCAGGGGTTGCCAGGTTGTAGGCGCGGGCGAGGCGGGTGATCGAGTCGAGCAGGATCACCACGTCGTGCCCGGACTCGACGAGCCGCTTGGCCCTTTCCAGGGCCAGCTCGGCCACCTGGGTGTGTTCCTCGGCCGGGCGGTCGAAGGTCGAGTAGATCACGTCGCCCTTGACCGACCGCTGCATGTCGGTCACCTCCTCGGGGCGCTCGTCCACCAGCACCACGATGAGCTGACATTCCGGGTTGTTGTTGGTGATCGAGTTGGCGATCTCCTTCAACACCGTTGTCTTCCCGGCCTTGGGCGGCGACACGATCAGGCCGCGCTGCCCCTTGCCTATGGGTGCGATGAGATCCACGATCCGGGCAAGCACATGGTTGGGCTGCCCGTCGACCTCGAGCCGGAGTCGCTGGTCGGGAAAGAGAGGCGTGAGATCGCCGAACTTGGGACGGCGCCTGGCCTCTTCGACGTCCTGACCGTTGACGTGCTCGATCCGCACCAGGGCGGGGAACTTCTCCTGGGAGCGAGGCGGTCGGATCGGCCCGCTCATTACGTCGCCGCGACGGAGGCCGAACTTGCGAACCTGGGTTGCCGACACGTACACGTCCTTCTCGCCGGGGAGATAGCCCGTGCAACGGAGGAAGCCGTATCCCTCGGGGAGGATGTCGAGGATGCCTTCGCGCACCTCTGCCTCCGACTCGTCGAACTGCTGACCCCCGCCAGAGCGCCCACCGCGACGTCCCCGGTTGCGGCGACGACTTCCGTCGCCATCGCCGTCGTCGTCGGAGCGACTCGAGGAGCCCTTGCCGCCACCATCATCGCTCGAGCCCTTGGACTTGCCGTCGCCGTCGTCCGTGCCGCGACGCTCCTCTATGGCAGGGAGGTCGACGGGGGCGGGATCGTCGCTCGCCTCGAACTTGTCGGAATCGAGGATCGCGGCGATCAGCTTGGTCTTCTGCAGCGAGTCGTGATCGGGCACCTCGATCGCCTCGGCGATGGTGCGCAACTCGTCCAGGCTCTTCTCCTGGAGCTTCGATCTGCTGGTCATGTGATCCTTTCCCCTACTCGGAACGACGCTCTGCGAGCGCTTGCTGGTAAGCGTTCCAGTCCTGTGTGAACCGCTCGTTCCCGATGTCGGTGAGCGGATGGTCGAAGAGCTTCTTCATCACCTCGAACGGCATGGTCGCTGCATCGGCGCCGATTCGGGCGGAGTCCACGACGTGCTGCGGATGGCGCATGCTCGCCGCCAGGACCTCCGTGTCGTATCCCTGGACGACATAGGTCTCCACGATCTCGGCGAGGAGATGGAGCCCGTCGTTGGCGATGTCGTCGACCCGCCCCAGGAACGGTGAAACGAAGGTCGCTCCGATGTTCGCGGCCAGGATCGCCTGGGCCGCCGAGAACACGAGCGTGACGTTGATCGGATGGCCCATCTCCACGAGACGGGCGCCGGCCGCGACCCCTTCTTTGGTCATCGGCACCTTGACGACGACGTTATCGGCGATCTTTCGAAGGACTTGACCCTGTTTGACCATCTCGTCGCGGTCCTCGGCCACCACCTCGGCCGAGACCGGACCCGGGACGAGGTCGGTGATCTTGCCGATCAGGTCCTCGAATTCCAGGCCCTCCTTCGCCGCGAGCGACGGATTCGTGGTGATGCCATCGAGGATCCCCCATCCGGACGCCGTTTCGATATCGGCGAGATGGGCAGTGTCGAGAAAGAGCTTCAAAGGCGCCTCCCAGCGGTGTTCGGGAGCCTCGCCCGGCACGGCGGCACGACGGCACGCCCTCCAGGTGTCGGGTCGAGGAAGTCGGGTCGAATACCCGAGATGTGATTGTAGACGGTCTGAGAGAGAGGGCAAAGCAGGACCGTTGCCCGTTGCCCGTTACCCGTTACCCGTGCGCCTTCGAGTCACCGCCCGGGTAACGGGGAACGGGTAACGCTCTTCACCAACCCAGTGCGTCGGCCACCGCCTCCGCCATGGGTTCGACTGGATCACCCAGACCTGCCTCCGACACTGCGATCTCCGGGTCCTTGAGGCCGTGGCCGGTCAGGGTCACCACCACGGGCCCCCGGGGGAGGTCCACCCTGCGGGCGATCATGCCGGCGACGCCCGCGGCACTCGCCGGTTCGACGAAGACGCCTTCCCGCGAGGCGAGGAGGTCGTAGGCATCGAGGATCTGCCCGTCCGTCACCGCGTCGATGAGCCCGTCGGATTCGTCACGGGCGGCGATGGCACCCTCCCAGGAGGCCGGGTTGCCGATTCGAATCGCGGTGGCCACGGTCTCGGGATGTTCGACAGGGGCGCCGCCGACCAGTGGAGCCGCGCCGGCGGCCTGGAACCCCCACATCCGAGGAGCCGCGCCGGCGAATCGATACCCGAGCCAGTGGGCGGTGATGTTCCCGGCATTGCCCACCGGCAGCGCGTGAACCGCCGGCGACTCCCCCAGCTGCTCCAGCACCTCCCACGCCACGGTCTGCTGGCCCGCTATCCGGAAGGGGTTCACCGAGTTGACCAAGGTGACCTCGTGAGAGTCGGCAAGGTCTCGCACCGCCTGGAGGCCCTCGTCGAACGAGCCGTCGACGACCACGATCCTCGCCCCGTGGCGGATCGCCTGGGCCAGCTTTCCCAGCGCGACCTTCCCGGCGGGAAGCACCACGATGCACTCGAGCCCGGCCCGTGCCGCGTACGCCGCAGCCGACGCCGCGGTGTTCCCGGTCGATGCGCAGGCCACCGCCCGGGCGCCTCCCTCCAATGCCTTCGAAGCCGACAGGGTCATGCCCCTGTCCTTGAACGACCCGGTCGGGTTGGCCCCCTCCACCTTGAGGAACACCGGCCTGTCCACCAGCCCGGAGAGATGGTCGGCGGCCAGAAGGGGTGTGTCGCCTTCTCCGAGCGTGACGATCGGCGTCGCCGCGGTGACCGGCAGCCGCTCCCGATAGCGCTCGACGAGGGCAGTCACGACTCGTCGCCCTCGACCCGGATCACCGACGCCACCTCACGAACGGCGTCGAGAGACCGCAGTGCCTCGTGGGCTCGTCGCTGCGCTCCTTCCGGTGCGGAGTGGGTGAGCATCAGGAGGGAGGCGCGATCACCGCGCCCGTCCTGGCGAACCGACTTGATGCTCACCCCGGCCGCGCCGAACACGCCCGCGATCGAGGCGAGCACTCCTGGACTGTCCTCCACGTCGAGGCGGAGGCACCACTGGGTCGGCGTGTCGTCGAATGAACCCGGCCCGGCGACCTCGAGGCGCATCGGGGGAGCCACCGGAGCACCCGCCGCCACCCCTCGGGCCGCGTCGATCACGTCTCCCAGCACCGCGGTCGCCGTCGGCATCCCGCCCGCGCCGGGGCCGGCGAAGAGCAGTTCGCCCACCGATGCGCCTTCGACGAACACCGCGTTGGTGGCCCCGCGGATCGACGCCAGAGGATGGGTGGCCGGGAGCATCGCCGGGTGGACTCGGGTCACTATCCCGTCGGGTCGACGCTCTGCGATGGCGAGAAGCCTGATGACGTGGCCAAGGCGGGCGGCGGCTGCGAAGTCGTCCTCCGTCAGGCCTTCGATGCCCTCGCGGTGGACGGTCCCGGTCTCGACCCACACACCGAATGCGAGCCCGGCCAGGATCACCACCTTGGAGGCGGCGTCCGCTCCCGAGATGTCCGCCGTGGGATCGGCCTCGGCGTACCCGAGGCGCTGCGCCTCGGCGAGCGCCGATCGGTAGGAGCCGGAACCCTCGGTCAGCCGCGTCACGATGTAGTTCGTGGTGCCGTTGACGATTCCCATCACCCGATCTATGCGCTCACCGGCAAGCGTCTCCATGAGCGGCCGGATGATCGGGATCCCGCCCCCCACGGCCGCCTCGAAGAGGAGGGGAACACCGGCGGACGCCGCAGCGTCGAGGAGTTCGGGGCCGCGCAGCGCAACCAGCTCCTTGTTGGCGGTGACCACCGGCTTCCCGGCGCCAAGGGCTCCGAGTACGAGGCGTCCCGCCGGATCGAGGCCGCCCATCACCTCCACGATCAGATCGATGCGGTCGTCATCGACCAGATCGTCGACACTCCCCGTGAGGACGCCCGCGGGGAGTGTCAGCGGCCGCCGTCGGCCGAGGTCCCGCACGGCGACGCCGCGGACCTCCAGATCGAGCCCGGTGCGGGCAGCGATCGCCTCACGGTCGGCGATCAGCCGGTTGATCAGGCTGATCCCCACCGTCCCCGCCCCGGCCACTCCGATACCAACGGTGTGCATGGGTGGAGGGTATTCCGTCACCCGTTGCCCGTTGCCCGACCAGGGCCCGCGCTTCGGCTCCTACTGAGGACTTGGAACTGGCGACGGGCGACGGGCCTACATGCTCTCCGGTGCGGTCAGGCCCAGAAGGCCGAGGACACCCGCCATCACGCTCTTGGATGCCTCGACCAGCCAGAGGCGAGCGTGGGTGACGGCAGGGTCGTCGGTGACGATCCGGCAATCGGTGTAGAAGCGGTGGAACGCGGTGGCGAAGTCGTACCCGTACGCCGCCAGGCGGTGCGGTGCGCGACGGTTCGCCGACTCGAGCACCTCCTCACCGAAGCGGTCCGCCTCCCGCAACAACGCGATCTCGGCTGGATGGTCGAGGACCCCCAGTTCCACCTCGTCCAGCGGTGGACGCACCACGCCCTGTTCGGCGGCGAACCGCTCGAGTGACGCCATCCGAGCATGGGCGTACTGGAGGTAGTACACCGGATTGTCCATGGACTGCGCCTTGGCCGCCTCCAGGTCGAAACCGATGGCCGTGTCGGGGCTGTACGCGGCGAGGTGATACCGGGTTGCGTCCGTCCCCACTTCCTCGAGAACCTCTCGGAAGGTGATGAACTCCCCCGCCCGGGTCGACATGCGCACCGGCTCACCTCCCCGGTTGATGTTGATCATCTGATTGATCACGATCTCGAGCCGGGCAGGGTCGTATCCCAGCGCCTCGACGGCTGCCTTCATGCGGGGCACGTATCCGTGATGGTCGGCACCCCAGATGTTGATCACGCGATCGAAGCCACGCTCGAACTTCTCGCGGTGGTATGCGACGTCGGGCGCGATGTACGTGAACGTGCCGTCGGACTTGACCAGCACCCGGTCCTTTTCGTCGCCAAAGGCGGTGGTGCGGAACCAGGTCGCCCCGTCCGCCTCGTACACCTGCCCTCGGGAGCGAAGGTCGTCGATCGCCGCGGCGACGGCACCCTCCTCATGGAGATCGGTCTCGCTGATCCAGACGTCGAATTCGATCCTGGCGAGTTCGAGCGTCTCCTCGATGTCGCGCATCGCCCGACCGAGGCCCCAGCGGCGAATCGCCGAGCGGCGCTCGTCGGGCGCGAGGTCGGCCAGCGTGTCGCCGCTCTCTTCGCGCATCTCGGCCGCCCACTCCTCGATGTACGCGCCGTGGTACCCGTCCTCCGGGAACTCGACCTCTTGGCCCCGTGACTGGAGGTACCTCGCCTCCAGGCTGGCGGCGAATCGATCCATCTGGACCCCGGCGTCGTTGTAGTAGTACTCGCGGACGACCGGGTGTCCCACGTACTCGAGCGTCCGACAGATGACGTCGCCGATGACTCCGCCTCTCCCGTGGCCGATGTGCAATGGCCCATTGGGATTCGACGAGACGAACTCGACCTGGATCCTCTCCGAGGCTCCGGCGTCGGAGCCCGCATGACCGGGTCCGCCCACCGCTGCGACTCGCAGCACCTCCTCGTACCAGGAGTGGCCCACCCGGAAGTTGAGGAACCCCGGACCGGCGACGTCCACGCCGACCACATGAGGGATCTCCGGGAGGTGGCTGCGCACGACTTCGGCCACCTCGCGAGGAGGCATCTGTGCCGGTTTCGCGGCGACCAGGGCGACATTGGTCGCCCAGTCCCCGTGCTCGCGATCCCGGGGTCGTTCCACGACGAATTCGAGCCCCCCGAGGTGGGGAAGTGTGGCGTCCTTCGCGGCGGCGAGGAGAGCCGCGGCCACCGCTTGGCGGATCTCATCGGGGAATGGATTCATGGGGTGCCGGGGATCGTACCGGGACGGGTTTCCGGGCCGGGCGCGTTGATACACTCGGTCGCCCTGCCCTCGTAGCTCAGGGGATAGAGCGCCGGCCTCCGGAGCCGGGTGCGCAGGTTCGAATCCTGCCGAGGGCGCGCTGTTCATCCCCGGGCCGACTCGGACCTAGAACACCACGTCCCAGATCTCGCCGAACCCCATGGCTCGGCCCAGGACCACCAGATCCATGGTGATGGCGACCCCCCAGTGGATGGCGAAGCCCCAGAGGACCGACTTCGACTTGAGGGCCAGGTAGCCGAGCACGAATCCGGCGACGATCGCGGCAAAGGTCTCGGGCACCGGCTTCCCGAAGTGGATCATCACGTAGGGAATGACCATCACCGGGATCGCGTAGTACCCGAGCCTGCGATACAGGCCGAAGAGGATGAACCCGCGGAAGAACACCTCGAGTCCCAGGAACTGCAGCCCGTAGAACAAGTGATATCCCCAGAAGTGCCACCCGCCCTCGCCGGCGAGGTCGTAGAAGGGGTACTTGGCCTGGAACGACTCGAGCGCCGAGATCACGTACACGACCGGGACCATGAAGACGAGGGCGATCGCGTACGGCCGGAGCTGGTGCCACTGGCCACTGATCCGGAATCCCCAGTCCCGGGGGTGCTCGCGGAGGACCACCGTGATCACCAGGAGCGGTGCGCCGACCCGGAACAGGAGGCTGCTGACTCCCCAGTCCTGGTACGGCAGCAGGTCGTAGTACGGCCGGTACCCGGGTCCCAGAGCATCGGCGACCGAGTCGTGGAGGCTCGAGCCCGAGAACCAGGAGGGCAGCCCCCAGTACTCGAAGACCACCAGGAGCATCGTCGCCGATACGAAGACGACGATCGTGCGCCGGTCGAACGCCATGAAGACCTCGCGCGGCCCCAGCACCGGCTCCCTCTCGGGCATCGCCGCCGGACGGCGATCCTCGGTCGTGGTCAGGACCGCCTCATCACTCGCCACATTGGACGCCGCCCGTGATCGTCAGCACGGTGTCGCTGGGCCCGGTGCCCGACACACGCCCCCGCAGCTTCTGGTTTCCCGGTCCGTCCACCAGGAAGTCGGAGCCGCCGACGAACGGGTTCGGCGGGTACGTGACAGACGGGTAAAGCGCCTCCAACTCCGAGATCGTCGTGCCGACCGCGAGTTGCGGCGGGCTCACCGGCACCGGGGTGGCACCGTTGTACAGGTAGCCGTGGAAGTGCTCGGTGCCCGCGGGCGCGAACTGGTCGCCGTTGCTGAAGAGGAGCTGGAAGTCGAACAGTTCGATGCCGAAGTCGACCACCCGGGTCATCGGGCCCGGGCATATCGGCTCGTTGATCCACCCCGTGTCACGGAACGGATCGCCAAAGATCGCAGTCATGGCTGCGATCACCTCCTCGGGCGAGTCTCCGAAATGGGCGATGCCCAGCCCATCGATGCGGAACTCGAACTGCGGAGGTGGTTCGGTGGTGGTGGTCGGCGCGACAGTCGTCGTGGTGGTCGGTGCCGCTGTCGTCGTCGGAGCAAGCGTCGTCGTCGTAGGAGCTTCCGTTGTCGTGGGCGCAACCGTCGTGGTGACGGCAGTCGTGGTCGTCGTCGTATCGGAGGCGTCATCCCCGCACGCGGCAATGACGAGCAGCAGAGCGACGATGGCCGTCGTGAAACGAGTCAATGGCACCTCCTGAAGCGGGACCCTACTCCCGTTGCGTTGCGGGACGCAGCGCCAGCACGAGCCTGGCCCTCAGATTCCCGGTGCCGTGACGACTGCTGGCAACCGGATGCGGCGTATCATTCGAGAACGCGAAACCGGAGCCTCATGCCGCGTCCCATATGGAAAGGCGCCATCTCCTTCGGACTGGTCACGATCCCGGTCGGCCTCTACACGGCGACCGAGGACAAGCGCCCCAAGTTCCGCCAGCTCCGATCGGGCGACCATTCGCGCATCCGCTACAAGCGGGTGGCCGAGAGCGATGAGCAGGAGGTCGAGTACGAGGACATCGTCAAGGGCTACGAGTTCGAGAAGGATCGCTACGTCGTGTTCACCGACGAGGAGCTCGAGGCGGCACTCAAGTCGAAGGGCTCGGGGATGGTCGACGTGGTCCAGTTCGTCAAGACCGAGGAGATCGACCCGATCTACTACCGCGCCTCGTATTACCTGTCGCCCGAGAAGTCCGGCATCAAGGCCTACCGGATACTGATGTCCGCGCTCGAGGACAAGGACATGGTCGGGCTCGCCAGGGTCGCGATCAGAGATCGCGAGTACCCGGCCACCCTCCGAGCCGACGAAGGCGTCCTGGTCATGGAGACGATGTTCTGGCCGGACGAGATCCGCGAGCCCGCCTTCGAGGAGTTGGAGGAGGAAGTCGAGATCCGGGCCGAAGAGGTGAAGATGGCGCAGATGATCATCGACAACCTCACCGCACCCTTCGATCCCACTCAGTGGGTGGATGTGTCACGAGAGGCGGTCGAGGAGCTCGCCCAGCGGAAGCTGGAGGGTGAGGAGATCGTCAGCCCCGCCGAAGCCGAGCAGCCCGCCGGCGTCGTCGACCTGATGGAGGCCCTCAAGGCGAGCGTCGAGGCCACGAAGGAGAAGCGCAAGGCGGGGTAGGGCATGCTCCCGCGGACCGACGCGGGGGGTGGACGGGGTCGTGTACTCAGTTCTCCGCCGGTCGGGGTTCGGCCATCCGGCGCCGTCGGGGCTTCCACACCACCCCCACATACACCGCAAAGATGACGATCGCACCGCCGATCACGCCGGTCACAGTGATCTCCTCACCGGCGATGACTGCTCCGGCGATCATCGCCACCACCGGGAACAGCGGCGTCATGTAGGCGACCGCGGAGACCGTCCATCGGCCGAGTGTGAACAGGATCAAGCCGAACAGGCCGACCGAGCCCAGCGCGGCCAGGTAGGGAAGGGCGACCCAGGTGGCTGTTTCCCGCGGAATCAACCACGCTTCGCCGGCGACGGCGGAGAGTGACAGCAGCAGGGCCGCCCCGATGCCCATCGCCGTCGCATTGGTGGCCACCTGATTGGTGGGCGGCGTCATCTTGATGATCACCGACGACTCGGCAGCCGCGACCGACGCCACCAGAACTGCGGCAAGGCGCAACAAGGGCACCGACGAGCTCCCGGGGTTGGCGAGCACGGCGATACCCGCAACGGCGATCAGTGCTCCGAGCAGACCCCTCCGGCTGATCCGCTCCAATCCGTGCAGTGCGGCGAGCAGGATCGTGATGAGTGGCGTCGCACCGAACACGACCGCGGCGACGCCTGCCGACAGCTCCTGCAACGCCCAGTAGGCGGCGGCGTAACTCACCGTGAAGGCGAGGACGCCGTACGCCGCAGCCACACCGAACTCGCGTCCCCGAGGCAGATGGATCCTCCGCATCACCATGTAGACCAGGAACAACAGCGCAGCGGCCCCGAACCGGACGCCTGCACCGAAGAGCGGCTCCAACTCGCGGTTGGAATAGCGCACAGCCACGAAGTTGACGCCACCTATGAGAACCGCTGCCGAGAAGGCGGCGAGAGTGACGCGATCGGGAAGGCCGACGCCGTAGGACTTCTGCCGATCCATGACCCCCTCCGGCGCGGATGGTACGACGCTCCGGCTCTGGATGCTCCTGTGTGCTGCTACTCGCGACCCTCCAGCGGGCCTTCCGCCTCCCACGTGATCCCCTCGGGATCGTCGTCGGTGAACCCCTTGAAGACCGGACGGCGCAGACGGCCTGCTGCCGTCCAGTTCGCATACTCGACCAGGGCGACCAGGCGCGGCTCCACCCAGGTCGCCTTGGGAATCTCGGGATCGTGATGGAATGGAGAACCCTCCACCCTGATCTCGTCGAGCGACTCACGGATCGAGCCGAGCGCCTGGTCGGAGAACCCGGTGCCAACGGCTCCGATCCATCGCAGAGCCACTCCGTCGCGGAGGCCCACCAGGAGCGCACCGAACGTCGCCGCCCGCCCGCGCTCACCCGGGGTGAAGCCGCCGACGACCGCCTTGACCGTGTGGAGATGGTGGATCTTGCGCCAGTCAGGGCTACGCACACCTGGCCGGTAGGGGCTCCCCAGTCTCTTGGCGACCATCCCTTCGAGGTCGCGGTCGACCACGAGTTCCCAGAGCGCCTCACCCGCACCCTGGCGCGGCGCCACCGTCGCGTATGGCGGCCGGAGGCCCAGGGCCTCCAGGCGGGCGATGCGCTCCTCCATCGGGGCCGAGAGCAACGGTTCACCGTCGTGGAGGAGGTCGAATGCGATGAACCCGACGCCATGGGCCGCACCGCGCCCCCCGGTGCGGTGCATCCGCTGCTGGAGCCGCTCGAACGAAGGACGTCCTCGGTCGTCGAAGGCGACGATCTCGCCGTCGAACACGCAAGGCCGGAAACCGCCCGGGTCCGCGAGCTCCGGATACCGATCCGAGACCTCGGTGTCGTTCCGGGTGCGGATCGAGATGTCGCGTCCGTCCCAGATGACTATGCCTCGAATGCCATCCCACTTCGGCTCGAAGAGCCAGCCGTCGTCGGAGAAGGGCCGTGGCCACCGCGTGGCCAGCATGGGCTCATACCGGGGAGGCTTCACCCGTCGCCCAGCGCCTCCCTGACCAGCCGGCTGACCGTCGCCCCGTCGACGCCGAGCGGTCCCTTCTTCATGATGTGACCGATCACCTGGCCGGCCTGCTTCGGATCATCGGCTCGAAGCTCCTTGATGGCGATGTCGACCACCATGCGCGTCTCTTCCTCACCGAGGGTGGAGGGAAGCCACCGGGCGAGGTACTCGATCTCGAAGGTGAGCTTCTCGACGGCATCCTGTCCCCGCTCACCGGCGGACCGGAACTCCTCGCGGGCCTTCTCCATCTTCTTCACGTAGGTCGAAATGACCGATCGATACAGGGCGTCGTCGGCCTCCCCGGTGAACCCTGGCTCGCTTCGAGCACGGGAGACCTCGCTCTCGATCTGGCGAATCACATCGAGGCGATTTCGATCGCGCGCCTTCATGGCGTCCTTCAACTCGGCGGACATTTCGTCATGGATCGACATGGCGGGCGAAAGGGTAATCCAGCATCCAGAGTGTCCCGCCGGAAAAGGGTGGAAGAAAAGGGTTTGGTGCCGATGTTGTCAGGGAACACGCCAAAAAACCCCTTGACCCCCGGGTTCACTGCGCCTAGGTTTGCGGGAGCCTTGTGAAGGGTTTCACATTCACGGGGCATTCGGAGGAGGAAACGGACATCTCATGCTGACCATCACCGATTGGAGAGAGCTCGCCGCGTGCCGGGACTCGGAGCCGAGCCTCTTCTTCCCGATCGGTACCACCGGACCCGCCATCGAGCAGATCGAGGCCGCCAAGGCCATCTGCGCCCAGTGCCCCGTGCAGGAGGAGTGCCTGAACTACGCGCTGGAGACCAACCAGGAGGCCGGGGTCTGGGGTGGCTACGCCGAGGACGAGCGTCGCCGGCTGCGCAAGCGCTGGCTCGCCGAGCGCCGCAAGCGCGCGTCCTAGGGCTCAGCCCCTCGCCACCACTCGCCGAAAGGCTGGATCGGCGCGCGCCCGCCCCGCCTCAGGTCGATCCGAAGCCGACCATCCGCTCGCGCTCGGGCTCGACATCGACGTAGGCGATCTTGTCGACGACGATGCCGTGTCGGTGACCCTCCTGGTCGCTGATCCACCACACCTTGTCGGCCCCGGTGACCACCTGCTCGAACTCCTCCATGAAGGCTTCGCCATCGGTCACGTCGATGTCGATCTCGCGTGGCGCGTAGGTGATCCCGATCTTCACCCGGGTCTTCTTGGCTGGCGTCGTACTCGGCATGGCGAGATCGTACCCGTTACCCGTGACCCGTCATCCGTCACCCGTCGCCGGGCAGCCATCACCTGATGATCAGCTCGGGATGGGTTCGCACCCGCGGTCGTAGGTCGACGATACGCCGGGCGATCTCGTCGAACGCCCCGGCGGCCTCGGAGCCTTCGGCGGCGACCGCCACCGGCACCCCGCGGTCGGCGCCCTCTCGCATCGCCGGTAGCAGCGGCACCCGACCCAGGAGCGGCACCTCGAGCTCGTCCGCGAGCGATGTGCCACCGCCCGCGCCGAAGATCTCGTATCGCTTCCCGTCGTCGCCCGTGAACCACGACATGTTCTCGACGACCCCCAGCACCTCCTGATTCACCTTGGCGGCCATCGCCGCGGCACGCTTGGCGACTCGCTGAGCCGTCGGCTGCGGTGTCGTCACGACGATGGTCTGCGCCCTGGGCAGGAACTGCGAGATCGAAATGGCGACATCTCCAGTGCCGGGAGGCATGTCGATGAGCAGGAAGTCGGGTTCGTCCCAATAGACGTCGTTGAGGAACTGCTCGAGCGCCTTGTGGAGCATGGGGCCCCGCCACACCACGGCCTGGTCGACCGGCACGAAGAAGTCCATCGATATCGCGCGCACCCCGTGGGCCTTCGGCGGGACTATCAGGTCGGCCACGGCCTGCGGGGGCGAGACGATCCCGAGCATGCGGGGAATCGAGAACCCCCAGACGTCGGCGTCGATCACGGCGACATCGTGCCCGGAGCGAGCGAGGGCCACCGCGGTGTTCGTGGTCACGGAGGACTTTCCGACGCCCCCCTTCCCTGAAGACACCGCTATGACGCGGGTGCGAGATCCCGCGCCACCGATCGCGGTCTCGTCCTTCAGCCGGCTCGCCAGGGCGTGCTGGGCCTCTTCGTCGAGGATGGCGACGTCCACCTGGACCTCATCGACTCCGTCGCGTGCCTTGGCGGCACCGGCGATGGCCCGGCCCAACGGTTCAGCATCCCAGTTGGCGTTGGGAACCGAGATCCCGACGGTCACGAGCCTCGAATCGCCGACGGTGACCTCGCGCAGCATCCCCAACTCGCCGATCGAACGCCGCAGATCGGGGTCGACGACATCGGAGAGCGCGTCGAACAGGTCGGAGTCGGTGGGCATGGGCCGATGGTAACGGCGCAAAGTCGTTGCCCGTTTCCCGTTACCGGTTACCCGTGCGATGCGATGGCACGGGGTACGGGCCGTTTCCCGTTACCGGTTACCCGTGCGATGCGGCGGCACGGGGTACGGGTAGCGGGTAACGGGTAACCCTCTTCACCAGGCTCCCCCGCCACCGCCTCCCCCGCCACCGCCGCCTCCGCCGCTGAAGCCGCCCCCGCCGCCGCTCGACGTGGAGGGAGGAGTGAACGCACCGTCGAGCGCCGACGAGATGCCGCTGATGGCGTTCGACGAGTGTCCCCCGTACCCGTGACTCCCATACCAGTAGAGGTCGCTCTGCTCGAGTTCTGGCGGCGCGTGGAGTCGGGCGGCTTCGAGCACGTCCTCGGCCACGCCGAGGGCGATGGCGTACACCAGGTACTCCTCCCACAGCGCGAGCGACATCGGTGGGGCCTCCTCGAGCCGGCTGAAGTCGCGCAGGTAGCGCCGGAACGCAAGCCAACGGGCGTTCATCAAGGCGCCCCGAGCCGACCGCCGGACCCACATCGTGTGACGGAAGCCGAGGGCCACGCACACCCCGACGCCGAGCACGGTCACGGCGACGATCCCACCGCGCAACAGATCCTCGTCGATCAGGTCCGACGACCGTGCAAGGATCGGGGCGAGGACGAGGTACCCGAATGCGCCTATCAGCACGAACAGCACGCCGAGGATCGCCGGACCGCTGTACCGGGCCCGATCGTTCACCTGCCCGGCGGACACCAGCGCCTGGTTGACCTTCTCCTTGAAGACCCTGTAGGTGGCGGCGTTCTCTGCGGCATCCTCGCGGATGTGCTTCCGGAACGCCGTCAACGGCTGAGGCCCGTCCTCCAGTATGCGCTGGACGACGGTGAGCACCGACCGCTCGTATGCCCGCAGCTGCCTGTCGGTCTCGCCCAGGCCGATCTCGAGATCGGAGATCTGCTCCGTGCGAAGCCCGGCCCACGTCGATTTCTCGATCGATACCGGCGAGGCGGTGAGGACCCCCGACCTGATCAGGTCGAACAGGGTGGCGGTGAACTCGGCCTCATCCGCGGCGCCCTGGGCAACGAGGGCTCCCACCTCGGCCGGCGGGTCCTCGGACGGCGGCGCCTGCTCGTACTCGCGGTCGTAGTCGACCCTGGGCTCGGACCCGTATCGACGGAATGCCCAGAACACGCCGAAGGGGATCGGGATGAGGAAGAGAGCTGCGATCCCGGCGGTGAACCTGAGGCGGCGCGCCCGTTCGGCGGCGATGATCGCGTCGCGTGATGCCCCGGCGTACTCCGTCTCCTCTTGAGCGAGGATGTCGGCGAAACCGTCGCCCGACACCACGCGCGCCCCTTCCGTGGTGGCCAGCAAGTCCGTCGGGAAGACCACTCGCATCTCGACGAACTGATAGGAAGGGATGCCTTGGGCCGCGAGCGTGGGCTCGAGCCCGCTCGTGCCGAGGGAGGTCGAGCCTTCCACCATTGCCGGGTGGCCCCAGACGCGGACGTCGCCGGCATCGGCGGCGGTCGCTGGCGGAAGGATCACTTCGGCGGTCAGACGTTCGAGAGGAAACGTCCACTGGTCGCCCCAGACCTGCCAGTACACATCCACCACGTCGTCGAAGGCGACGGCGGCGCCGGTCAGCCGGTACTCGAGGGTGAATACCCGGGTCTCGTCGGATGCGCGGTAGTGCCACACGATCCGCATGGTCCCGTCGCGATTCTCGACGCCATAGCTGCCCGGATCGCCCGATGAGCCCAGCTCGGTGGGAGCACCAGACACGAACGGCACTCCGCCCTCCGAGACGGAGATGTCGGTCATGCGCTCGCTGAGTCGTAGCGGGATGTCGCGGTATGCGCCGCTGTACGAGCCGTCGAACAGAAAGGTGAGGTCCTCCCGGATCGTGAGTGATCCGTCCGAGTTGACCGTGATGACGACGTGGGCATCGGTGATGCGGTAGAAGCGCGCCTGGGCGGGAACGGCGAGGAAGCCTACGACCCATACGGTGATCAGCGCGATGAGGCCGAGCCGGATCAGGGCCTGCCGTCCGCGACCCGCGGCGTGTCGCATGCTGGGTCTCAGAAGCTCACGTCCGGTGCGCTCCGAGCGTCGTCCTCGATCTCGAAGTAGGCCCGGGCCCGGAAGCCGAACATCGATGCGACGAGGTTCGAGGGGACCGTCTGCACCGAGTTGTTGTAGGTCAAGGTGGCGTCGTTGTAGATCTGACGTGCCACCGAGATCTTGTTCTCGGTGTCGGCGAGTTCCTGCTGCAGCCGCTGGAAGTTCTCGCTGGCTCGCAGCTCCGGGTATGCCTCGGCGAGAGCGAACAGCCGGCGCAAGGCGCCGGTCAGCATGTTCTCGGCCTGCGCCTGGTCCTCGACGGTGGCGGCATCCTGGGCGGCGGCGCGCGCCCTGACCACGTCCTCGAAGGTCTGGCGCTCGTGGGCGGCATACCCCTTGACCGTCTCGACGATGTTCGGGATCAGGTCGTACCGGCGCTTCAGCTGGACGTCGACCTGGGACCAGGCGTTGTCGGTGCGGTTGCGCAGCCTGACGAGACGGTTGTAGATGACGATCAGCGCCAGGATCAGTACCGCGAGCACCGCCATGATGATGATGAGCGTCATGGGCGGGAGGGTATCAGGCCGACACCCTCGACCGGTGTTCAGGTTCCCACTTCTCGTCTCCCGTGCTGGACGGGCCCAGGAAGCGTCCGGGGCCCCCGTAGACTCAGGCCCATGACGCAGGACCCCTTCGGCGCGCGTGAGGCCATCGAGACCCCTCTCGGAGGGCGTGAGGTCTTCCGCCTCGACGCTCTCTCCTCGATCGCCGACCTCGACACGATGCCCTACTCGATCAAGGTGCTGCTCGAGGCGGTCCTGCGGAACCACGACGGCGTGGTCGTCCGAGACGAGGACGTCCAGGCCACCGCCCAGTACGACGCCGCCAAGGTCGAGGACACCGAGATCGCGTTCCGCCCGGCCCGGGTCTTGCTCCAGGACTTCACGGGTGTGCCCGCCGTCGTCGACCTGGCGGCGATGCGATCGGCGATCGTGCGCATGACCGGCGATCCCGATTCGGCGAAACGGGTCAATCCCCTGGTGCCCGCCGACCTCGTCATCGACCACTCGGTCCAGGTGGACGCCTTCAACTCCCCCCTCGCCCTCAAGATCAACAGCGAGCGGGAGTTCGAGCGCAACCGTGAGCGATACGAGTTCCTGAAATGGGGCCGATCGGCCTTCGACAACTTCCGCGTGGTTCCGCCGGCGACGGGCATCGTCCACCAGGTGAACCTCGAGTACCTCGCCAAGGTGGTCTGGGACGACGGAAAGGCGCTCTACCCCGACACCCTCGTCGGGACCGACTCGCACACGACGATGATCAACGGGCTCGGCGTCCTCGGCTGGGGTGTTGGCGGCATCGAAGCGGAGGCGGCGATGGTCGGCCAGCCGATCTTCATGCTGCTGCCCGAAGTCGTCGGCTTCGAGCTGACCGGTCGCCTGCCAGACGGGTCGACTGCGACCGACCTCGTGCTGCGGGTCACCCAGATGCTTCGGGAGCACGGGGTGGAGGGCAAGTTCGTCGAGTTCCACGGCCCCGGTCTCG